>CAJUDX010000003.1:20759-66833 GCA_910584785.1 uncultured Lachnospiraceae bacterium
GGCATACAGGTATCCTTTAGGATTTCCTTATTATTGCCAAATGGCATACAGGTATCCTTTAGGATTTCCGTTCAGATCCCTTTATTTCACAACTCTTACCCGAATCACACCCTTAATCGCACAAAGCTTTTCTATCGTTTCCTGCGTTGGAACAGCTTCTAAGTCAAGCAGGGTATAGGCAACCTTATCCCGGCTCTTATTGGTCATATCAGAAATATTAATACCCTGTCCGGCAAAGGTTCCCGTTACCTGACCGATCATATTCGGAATATTTTCATGCATTACCGCAACCCGGCTAGCCATATGGCATACGCCCATATCACAGGAAGGATAATTTACGGAATTTTTAATATTTCCATTTTCCAGATAATCCATCATTTCCTGTACAGCCATCACTGCACAGTTATCCTCGGATTCTTCGGTAGAAGCCCCAAGGTGAGGTATGGCAATGACATTTTTCATCTTCACAGAATTAGGATTCGGGAAGTCGGTCACATAGCGGCGAACCTTGCCGGATTCCAAAGCCTGAGCCATCGCCTCGTCATCCACCAGCAGATCCCTTGCAAAGTTCAGCACAACTACCCCATCCTTCATCGAAGCCAGGACATCTTTGTTAATCATCTTTTTTGTTGCATCCATCAGCGGCACATGCACGGAAATATAGTCACATTCCTGATAAATAGTATCCACAGAAGTAATATGCTTAACCGCACGGGAAAGCATCCAGGCAGCATTGACCGAAATAAACGGGTCATAGCCGTACACTTCCATCCCCATAGCCGAAGCCGCATTCGCCACCTGCGCACCAATTGCACCCAGACCAATAACGCCCAGCTTCTTACCCTTAATCTCATATCCGGCAAATGCCTTCTTGCTCTTCTCCACCGACTTGGAAATATTCTCATCGTCCTGGTTTGCCTTGCACCACTCGATACCGCCAACCACATCTCTTGCTGCCAGCAGCATCCCGGCAATCACCAGTTCCTTTACACCGTTCGCATTTGCCCCCGGTGTATTAAAAACCACGATACCTTCCTGGGCGCATTTCTCCAGCGGAATATTGTTCACCCCTGCCCCTGCTCTGGCTACCGCCAAAAGCTTTCCGGGAAGTTCCATCTCATGCATCGACGCACTGCGGACTAAATAACCTTCCGCATCCTGCCCATTATCCGTAATTTCATACTGATCTGTAAGCAAATCCAACCCAAACCTGGAAATCGGATTTAAGCAATGTAATTTCATATCGTTCATTCCTCCTGATTTACACACTTTTCACACCAACAAACATTCTGCCAGCATAAACCAACGCCAGCCATCTGCCCACCTCAACTTCAATCAACCGGCACAAGCGAGGACGAATCCCCGCCTGTTATCAGCACAAACCTTTAAGTATGCTTCTCCTCAAAGGTGTTCATCTCATTGGTCATCACTGCCATCTCTGCACCAGCCTTTAGCTATGCTTTTCCTCAAAGTTCTTCATAAACGCAACCAGCTTCTCTACACCCTCAATCGGCATAGCATTATAAATGCTCGCTCTCATGCCGCCTACGGTTCTGTGCCCCTTTAAATTCTCCAGCCCCGCCGCCTTTGCTTCCTTTACGAACAATGCATCCAGCTCCTCATCTCCGGTTACAAAAGGAACATTCATCAGCGAGCGATCCTTCTTCTCCACCGTTCCCTTGAACAGCTTGCTGGAATCCAGGAAATCATATAAAATCTTTGCCTTCTTCTCATTCAATTCCTTCATTGCTGCCAGGCCGCCCTTAGCCTTCAACCACTTAAATACCTTCCCGCACATATAAATCCCATAGCAAGGCGGTGTATTATATAATGACCCTGCATCCACATGCGTCTTGTACTTTAACATGGTCGGCGTTCCGTCAAGCACGTCCTCTGTAACTAAATCCTCACGAATAATCACAATCACCACTCCAGCAGGCCCTACATTCTTCTGTACGCCGCCGTAAATCACCCCATACTTTGTCACATCAATCGGCTCCGATAAAAAGCAGGAAGAAACATCCGCAACCAGGGTCTTTCCCTTGGTATTGGGCAGCTCATGAAAAACCGTTCCGTAAATCGTATTATTCTGGCAAATATAAACATAGTCCGCATTGTCGTCAATCGGAAGATCCGAGCAGTCCGGGATATAGCTGAACGTCTTATCTGCACTGGAAGCAACGGCATTTGCCGTACCATAAAGCTTTGCCTCCTGCCATGCCTTCTTTGCCCACTGTCCAGTGATAATATAGTCGCCCACCTTATTCTTAAATAGGTTCATCGGAATCATAGCAAACTGCTGCGAAGCACCGCCCTGTAAAAACAGCACCTTATAATTATCAGGAATATTCATCAGTTCCCTAAGATCCTTCTCTGCCTCGTCAATAATCCCCTGGAACGCCTTGGAACGATGGCTCATCTCCATCACCGACATCCCTGTTCCCTGATAATCCAGCATTTCTGCTGCTGCTTCTTTAAGTACCTCCTCCGGCAATACCGCCGGACCTGCCGAGAAATTATATACTCTGCTCATATGTTCCTCCTTGTACATATCTGCTTTAAGCCCGCCTGGTCAATACCCCTGTCATATACGACCCCATTCCCATCTGCATTCTATCTGTATTCTACTGCTTTCTTACTTGAATACATCCATGAATCCGACGTCCTAAAGCTAATTATTTTTATAAGTTTATCACTTTTTTATGAAAATAGCACTACTAAATTTCCACAGAATTACCAAAATATTTCAAAGATTTCCTGACAAGATGACTCGCCACCTCATCAATCCTCCTGCTAGCCTGCACAGGCAGGACCATATTACATCAGAAATCCCCCTACTGAATCTTCAAATCTGTATCATCAAAGGCATCCTCAATCGGTGCCCCTGCCGGAACCATCGGGAATACCTTATCATCGCAGTTAATCTGGCAGTCAATCACGCAGGGTCCGTTCATCGCCATCGCTTCCTGAAGTCTGGGCAAAAATTCCTCTTTCTTCGTCACCCTAAACGCCTTCGCCCCCATCGCCTCGGAAAGCTTCACAAAATCCACCGCATCATTTAACACCGTCTGCGAATACCGCTTCCCGTAAAACAGGGTCTGCCACTGCCGCACCATGCCCAGCACATGATTATTAATCACCACCTGGATAATCGGGATATTGTAGCGGGCAGCCGTGGCAATCTCATTCATATTCATGCGGAAGCACCCGTCGCCTGCCACATTGATAACCACCTTATCCGGGCAGCCAAGCTTTGCCCCAATCGATGCCCCAAGACCGTAGCCCATCGTCCCCAGACCGCCGGAGGTCAAAAGGGTTCTCGGATTCTTATACTTATAATACTGTGCTGCCCACATCTGATGCTGACCGACCTCGGTAACAATCACCGCTTCGCCCTTCGTCGCCTCATAAATCTGCTCAATGACAAACGGCCCGGTCAGTAAATTCTTATCATACCGCAGAGGATACATATCCTTCATCCGCTCAATATGCGCCACCCACTCATCATGGTGCATCGGATCAAGACGGGCGTTTAACTTCCGTAAAATCACCTTCACATCCCCGATAACACAGGCATCCACCCGGATATTTTTATTAATTTCCGCCGGATCGACATCAAACTGTAAAATCTTGGCATTCTTTGCAAATTTGGACGCATTTCCCGTCACCCGGTCACTGAACCGCGCACCAACCACAATCAAAAGATCGCATTCCGTAATTCCAAAATTCGAGGTTTTTGTCCCGTGCATTCCCACCATACCGGTGTAAAGCTCATCTGTCCCGTCATAGGCTCCCTTGCCCATCAGACTGTCCGCAACCGGAGCCTGAATCTTTTTGGCAAATGCCCGCAGTTCATCCGAAGCATTGGCAATCACCGCGCCGCCGCCCACAAAGATAAACGGCTTTTGGGCCTTGCGGATAATCTCCACCGCCCGATCCATCGCCTCTTCCGTAATCTTATCCGTAAGCCTCTCCACCGGCGAGGGCGCTTCATAGGTGTACTCATACTCCGCCGCCGTCACATCCTTGGTAATATCCACCAGCACCGGCCCCGGACGCCCTGTCTGGGCAATGGCAAAGGCCCTGCGGATCACCTGCGCCAGCTTCGACACATCCTTAACAATAAAATTATACTTCGTAATCGGCATGGTCACGCCGGTAATATCAATCTCCTGGAAGCTGTCCTTTCCCAGAAGGCTGGTGCCCACATTGCAGGTAATTGCAACCATAGGAACCGAGTCCATATAGGCTGTCGCAATCCCCGTAACCAGATTCGTCGCCCCCGGTCCCGATGTCGCTAGGCACACGCCCACCTTCCCCGTAGCCCTTGCATACCCGTCCGCCGCATGGGAAGCCCCCTGCTCGTGCGAAGTCAAAATATGCCGGATTTCCTCCTGGTGCTTATACAATGCATCATAAATATTTAAAATCGAACCTCCCGGATACCCGAAAACCGTATCCACGCCCTGTTCCTTTAAACATTCAATCACAATCTCTGATCCTGTCAATCTGCTCATCAATCAAACTCCTCTTTCTCTGTATCCATTGACAACTGCTCTGGCATCCGATTCCATCTTCCGCACCATTAACCCGTCGCCATATTATTCTGTCTATCCGTCTGTCCCTTAATTTCCTAGCAGCATTCTGTCTGTCCAACCTTTCATTCCCCGGCAAAATTCC
The DNA here is from genome assembly GCA_910584785.1 of uncultured Lachnospiraceae bacterium. Classification (GTDB taxonomy): domain Bacteria; phylum Bacillota; class Clostridia; order Lachnospirales; family Lachnospiraceae; genus Caccovicinus. Next base: position 25,440 of record CAJUDX010000003.1, read on the forward strand.
TTCTGCCCCTGTTCATCCACCAGAACCGTCAAAGCTGCCCGCTTCCCATCACACTTCTTTTTCTCCGCCTATCTACACCGGCACCCTTAAAACTGCCCCTTTATCCGCAGACGTCACCAGAGAAGCATACCTTGCCAGATACCCGGTTTTCACCTCAGTCTCCCTGGGCTGCCACTTTGCCTTCCTCTCAGCCAGAACCTCGTCCGAAACCTTCAGTTCCAGCTTATGCTGATCAATATCAATCGAAATCACATCGCCCTCTTCCACCAGAGCAATCGGCCCGCCGACCGCTGCCTCCGGTGAACAGTGCCCAATCGACGCCCCGCGGGAGGCTCCGGAAAACCGTCCGTCCGTAATCAGCGCCACCGAGGATCCAAGCCCCATTCCCGCAATCGCCGATGTCGGATTTAACATCTCCCGCATTCCCGGCCCGCCCTTAGGCCCTTCATAGCGGATAACCACCACGTCGCCGGCAACAATCTTATTCCCTTTAATCGCGGCAATAGCATCCTCCTCGCAATCAAACACCCTTGCCGGCCCTTCATGCTTTAACATCTCAGGCACAACCGCCGACCGCTTCACTACTGCGCTGCCCGGCGCTAAATTCCCTCGTAATATTGCAATGCCGCCCGTTTCACTATAGGGATTTTCCACCGGTCGGATAACCTCAGGATTTTTATTCACCGCATCGGCAATATTCTCCCCAACGGTTTTTCCCGTAACCGTCATGCAATCCAGATCCAATAAGCCCTTCTTGCTGATTTCCTTCATCACCGCATAGATCCCGCCGGCCTCGTTCAAATCCTCCATATAGGTTGGCCCGGCTGGTGCCAGATGGCATAAATTCGGCGTCCTGGCACTAATTTCATTGGCAATATCCAGGTTCAAATCCACACCTGCCTCATGCGCAATCGCCGGAAGATGCAGCATACTGTTCGTCGAACACCCAAGCGCCATATCCATCGTAAGCGTATTGCGAAATGCCGCTTCTGTCATAATATCCCGCGGCCGGATATTTTTGCGGTACATCTCCATCACTGCCATCCCCGCGTGCTTCGCCAGCTTAATCCGCTCCGAATACACTGCCGGAATCGTCCCGTTGCCCCTAAGCCCCATGCCAAGAACCTCGGTCAGACAATTCATACTGTTTGCCGTATACATTCCCGAACACGATCCGCAGGTCGGGCAGGCATGATCCTCAAAATCCTGCACATCCTCCTCGGTCATCGTCCCTGCCGCATAAGCGCCCACTGCCTCAAACATGCTCGAAAGGCTGGTTTTTTTTCCTTTCACATGCCCTGCAAGCATGGGGCCGCCGCTGACAAACACTGTAGGTATATTCACCCTCGCCGCTGCCATCAAAAGCCCCGGAACATTCTTGTCGCAGTTGGGAACCATCACCAGCGCGTCAAACTGGTGCGCCAGAGCCATACACTCCGTAGAATCGGCAATTAAATCCCTTGTCACCAGCGAATACTTCATCCCGATATGGCCCATGGCAATCCCGTCGCAGACCGCAATCGCCGGAAATACCACCGGCGTCCCGCCCGCCATCGCCACGCCAAGCTTAACCGCCTCCACAATCTTATCCAGGTTCATATGCCCCGGCACAATCTCATTGTACGAGCTGACAATGCCCACCATCGGCTTTTTCATTTCCTCCTGAGTCATTCCCAGCGCATTAAACAGCGAACGGTGCGGCGCCTGCTGCATCCCGCTTTTTACATTATCACTTTTCATCTTATCCTCCTGTCCAAACGCCCCTAAAAGCCCAGCCGTCCTCAAACACTTATCTGCAGATCCTCTCGACAATGCAGTCCCCCATCGCCGTGCAGCCAACCCTCGTGCAGCCTTCAGAGTAAATATCGTTTGTCCTGAATCCCTCCGTCAGCACCTGCTGCACTGCTTTTTCCACAGCATCTGCCTCCCGATCCAAATCAAAAGAATAGCGCAGCATCATTGCCGCCGAAAGAATTGTGGCAATCGGATTGGCAATGTCCTTTCCCGCAATATCCGGCGCCGAACCGTGACTTGGCTCATAAAGCCCGAACTTGCTCTCATTCATACTCGCCGAGGAGAGCATCCCAATCGATCCCGTAATCATGCTTGCCTCGTCCGATAAAATATCGCCGAACATATTTTCGGTTAAAATCACATCAAACTGTCCCGGATTCATCACCAGCTGCATCGCGCAGTTATCCACCAGCATATGCCTTAACTCCACCTCAGGATAATCCTTCGCCACTTCCTCCACAACCTTTCTCCAGAGCCGTGAGGAATCCAAAACATTCGCCTTATCTACGCTAATAACACTTTTTCTTCTTTTCATGGCAATGTCAAACGCCTTCACCGCAATCCTGCGGATCTCCTCCTCATTATAGGTAAGCGTATCCACCGCCGTCCGAAGCCCATCCACAACTTCGGTATGTCTCTCGCCGAAATACAAGCCCCCGGTCAGCTCCCGCATAATCACCATATCAAAGCCGTCGCCGATAATCTCCTTCTTGAGAGGACAGGCATCGGCAAGCTCCTGGTACAAATACGCCGGACGAATATTGGCAAATAAATGCAGCCCCTTGCGGATCGCCAAAAGCCCAGCCTCCGGACGAAGGTTCGGTGCAACATCATACCAGCGGGAATTTCCCACATCGCCCCCCACAGCTCCCAAAAGCACCGAGTCACTCTTTTTCGCTGTTTCCAAAGCCTCATCCGTCAGAGGAACCCCATGGGCATCTATCGAACATCCCCCCATCAAAACCTCCTCGTAGGAAAACTGATGCCTGAACACCTCCCCGACCTTATCCAAAACCTTACAAGCCTCCCTGACAATCTCCGGCCCGATACCATCCCCCGGAATCACCGCTATATGATAATTCATCACTTCATTCTCCTTTTATGTAATATGAATGCAGGGTCAAAGGAAATTTGTAAAGCCCGGTAAAGCGGGCAGCCCCTCTGCTCCTCTGCTTCTTCATCAGCCCATGCTGCAATCGAGCCATAACTTCCTTCTATAACCCTCTGGCAGCATCGTTCTTACCATAATAAATCATTTACCGCAGAATTTCAACAAGTCCAGGCGATTTTTTTGCCCGGAAATATACAAGATTGGAATTGGTAGTATAATTTAAGGTTATGGAAGTACATCCCATCCGACAGGAACATGATGTACAGCCTCCTCCTGCGTACAGTACGCACAAGCCTGCCCCACCGACACTACATGACCAAAAAACAGCATTTAAAAACAAGACACTAATTTTCTTGCTGTCCCTGCCGAAGAAAAAAACAAGAGCCAATATAATGTCCATATACAAAATCAGGAGGTCAGGTCTATGAATATGAAAACCGTAGAAGGGCTGGTTGGCGCCAGTTCAAATATCAATCTGTCTGATACTGCCATGGGCGTCTATCGGCAGGCTGTCCACAAGGGAGATACTGCCACAGCAGAACGGGCGCTGGGATATGCCGGCGATATGGTGGAGCAGGCACAAGCCTATGAAAGCAAAGCAGACGAAGGAATGAAAGCTGATGCCAAGGAATTAAAAGAAAAGGCAGAAGCTGATAAAGAAAAGATCCTCGAAAAGCGCAGAGAAGATCAAAAAGAGCTGGAAGCCAGGATCGAACAGAGCAGAAAACCCGACAACGATACCATTGAAATCAGTGGAGAAAAAGCACCTGTTTCTGCCGAAACTCCAAAACCCGGAGATACCGCTTCCGCCGATGCCTCCAAACCAGAAAACACCGTTTCCGCCAATAATTCTGCCAATGCTTCCTCCCAGACCAATGCGCCCCAGATGCCTTCTGTCATCTACAGCAGCACAGGAGAAACACACCCGCAAACAGTACAGACACAGGCGGAAATATCGATTACAGTATAAAGTCAAGACCACCAGCCCAGTCCATCATGGACTTGCTGGTGGCCTTTTTTCACAGGAAAATGCGCCCAATGTATCAGACAACCTTCACTCAAATCTTACAATTTCCTTTTTCAGTCGTTTCATAATCTTCTTTTCCAGCCGCGAAATATAGGACTGCGAAATTCCCAGTAAATCCGCGACCTCCTTCTGCGTCATCTCATCCCCTTCCTCATTATTCAGCCCAAACCTCAGTTCCACAATCTTCCTCTCTCTGGGATTAAGACGACTAATCGCCGCATTAAGAAGCCCCCTCTCGGTTTCCATCTCCAGATCCTTATAAATCACATCTTCATCTGTCCCCAAAATATCCGACAAAAGCAGTTCATTCCCATCCCAGTCCACATTCAGGGGTTCATCAATGGAAACTTCCATCTTTGTCTTATTCGTCCGACGAAGATACATCAAAATCTCATTCTCAATACACCGCGAAGCGTACGTAGCCAGCTTAATATTCTTCCCCGGATTAAAGGTATTAATCGCCTTAATCAACCCAATCGTTCCAATGGAAATCAAATCCTCTACTCCCACCGCCGTATTATCAAACTTCTTGGCTATATACACTACCAGCCGCAGATTATGCTCAATCAGCTTTGCCCGCGCCTCCTTCTCTTCCGGTCCGACAAGCTTTTCAATCATCTCCTGCTCCGTTTCGCTGTCTAAGGGAGCCGGCAGGATATCCGCTCCCCCTATGTAATGAATTTCTCCTTCTTTCTTCATCAGCATGGTTCGGAAAGTCTGCCGGGTTTTCCACTGAAACCGGCTTGGAACAGAAACTTTTACTATCATGAAATTCCTCCTTTATCGATTAAACCCTATACTTTATTGATGATTCTTTCTGAATGTTTGTTTACTCATGCAATAGTATTCCGCATCCTCCTTTTATCTGCAGTTTTCGGGGACTGGCAGCAACCAAAGGCTGTTCGTAGACAATGCGCCTTTTCTCCTGGACAGCTTCGATGCGATCCAAAAAAACAGCCGGCATCATCATTCCGCCTCCTTCAATCGTCCGGTAGGGAATCATGCGAACCTTTTCCACTTTGGGGCAGAGTATTTCCAGGAGGTTGCGATCAACTATATGGACAGGCTTATTTGATAAAGGATCTTCGAGATGGTTTCCTGTATCTAAAAACCCTTTTGTCTCAACCTGCTTTCCCTGATAAAACAGTGTCACCTGATAATAAAAGCTCTGCGACCAGGCACTTTTATCCACCATTTTCCACAGCATACCTGCGATCAGGCAGACAAGGGGCAAAAGCAGATAACTAAAGGTGAATCCGGTTGCCGTCATTCCAGCCTCAAGCAGCCCTGCCACTAAAGCAGCGCCAAACAAAAGCCCTGCCTCTGCTTTTAAAAATTCCTGCACTCCCTGGAAGGAGAAAGCAAACAAGAGCATCATACTGCTGATTCCCAAAACAGCACCAAACCAAAGGAAAAAAAGAAGAATACTATTTCCTCTGCCGATAAAAATCATCCTCAGCCAAATAGACTGAAACACAACCGCAAAAACCGCGCCTGCTGCACTCCCTGCTGCCAGGCGAAGCCAGCTTCCTTTTAGCTTGAGAATCATTCTTAAGAGACAAAGAAGGGAAAAATCCATGAAAAAATTGATGATAAAAAGAATATCAATATAATATGTCACTTCCATAAAAAAGCCCTCCCTGTCTATAATCGAAATTATAGCCAAAGAGGGCTTCGAAGTTTGTCAATCGAAGGAATACATTTCCAATTTTTTATCGTCAGAATATGACAGAACTGCCATTTAATTACTTACCGCTTATTCCGCAAAAAGTCAGGAATATTAATCTGCACCTCAGGATTTCTCGGACGGTAAGGTGTGGGAGCCGGGGCTGGAGCTGGCGCAGGAGCCGGGGTCGGCGGCGTGTAGGACGGCGGCGTATAAGTCGGCATCGGCGTTATCGGCTCGGCGGCTGGCGCAGGAGTCTGCCCCTGGGCAGCGAAATTCGAGGACGCCGGCTGAGCTGCTGCCTTAAAACCTGTCATCGCCTTAGCTACAGATGAATTTGCTCCCTGGGTATCCAAACCGGTTGCAATAACCGTAATGGAAACCTCATCCTGAGCGCTCTCATCATACATCGCACCAAAAATAATATTTGCATCATCTCCGGTAAGCTCCTGGACATAGCTGGCGGCCTCATTCGCCTCTACCAGACTGATATCACCGGAAATATTAATAATCACATGGGTTGCACCCTCGATCGTGGTTTCCAGCAGCGGGCTGGATACGGCCTGCTTCACGGCTTCGATGGCCTTATCGTCACCCTTGGCACTGCCAATACCAATATGGGCAATGCCCTTATCTGTCATTACGGTCTGAACATCAGCAAAATCAAGGTTAATTAAACCGGGAACATTAATTAAATCCGTAATTCCCTGCACCGCCTGCTGAAGAACTTCATCTGCTTTTTTCAAAGACTCCGGCATCGTCGTCCTGCGATCTACAATTTCTAACAGTTTATCATTAGGAATTACAATCAGTGTATCCACACTTTCCTTTAAGCGCTCAATGCCATGAAGGGCATTATCCATGCGGGTTTTTCCTTCAAACTTAAAGGGCTTAGTCACCACGCCCACGGTTAAAATTCCCATATCCTTTGCAATCTTTGCCACCACCGGAGCTGCACCGGTGCCTGTCCCGCCGCCCATGCCGCAGGTGACAAATACCATATCCGAACCGCGGATAGCCTGGGAGATTTCTTCGGAACTTTCCTCAGCCGCTTTTTCACCGACCTCCGGCTTGGCGCCAGCGCCCTTCCCTCCGGTAAGCTTCTCACCAATCTGCATGGTGGTCGGGGCCTGACAGGTGGAGAGCACCTGCTTGTCCGTATTAATGCCGATAAATTCCACGCCGATAATATCCTCTTCCACCATACGGTTTACGGCGTTATTCCCCGCTCCGCCTACGCCTACCACAATAATGCGCGCTGCACTTTCCGATTCGTTTATCTTAATTTCTAACACGACCGTTTCCTCCTTATTCTCCCAAATAATTAATCTATTTTTATCTCCTCTGCATTTCACGGAGAACTCCATAAAAAATTCCAGATAAAGTAAACCGCCTACTTAGCGATGGTACAATCTTACATAATAATATCATATTTGATTTTTCAAAAAATAGCAACCATTTTTTTTATATATTTTTGGAAATTTCCGCCTTCATTTTCATGAAAATGTACGATAAATACGCTATTTTGCTCTTGGAATAAACGAATACCACTTATCACCGTTATTTTCATCATACGTATCCAGGTACAATGTCCCTGAACGCCCCCAAAGCTCCGGAAGAATATCGGCAAGCCGGGAAACCTTCCCATTCATTTCCTGGTTATCACCAAGATAGACCTCAATCTCCCCGATCATCAGGGTAACATTCCCATGATCGTCATAATGTATCCTGTCTGTCTGCAATTCAAACATCGTAAGAACTTGCGTCAGATTCATGACACGCTCAAAAATCTGCTGGTTTTCCACGGGCAGGGGCTGGTTTAATACAATCTGCCCAAACTCCAGCCCGGTCACCAGAGGGATTCCCTCAAGCTTACTGCTGGCGCTCTCCACGATAATCCCATCCTTATCAAAATACATATAGCTGCTCATATAGGAAACATAACCCACCACACTTTTTTCATAAACAATAATTTCCACGCTTACCGGGTTCTGAAATACAATCTCATAATCCTCAATAAATGGAATCTGCTTATGTGGTTTAAACTGGCTCTGGTAGTAGCTGTAGAGGCTGTTCTTTCCCCATTGTCCGTCAAATAGCAATTCCTCGATCTGCTCTGCCGAATATTTTTTATTCCCGGTTATGGTGATAGTTGTAATATTTACCGAAAGAATCAGCACTATACCCAATATAAGCAAAGACAGCCCTATCCAAAGTCCTCTGTGCCTTCTTTTTCTTCGTCTCATCCTTTATCCTCATTTCCGCACCCACTCCATCTTACCGCCCAGCAGGTGAATATCCCGGCAAATATCTTCATAGCCCCTTTCAATATGGATACAGTTTTCAATCTTTGTCTCTCCCTTTGCTGCTAATGCCGCAGCAGCAAGTGCTGCACCGCCCCGCAGATCCCAGGCTTTAACCACCGCACCAGAAAGCCTTTCGCATCCCCGGATCTCTGCCTGGCTGCCCGAAACACTGATCTGCGCACCCATCTTCTGTAACTCCTCCGCCGTCTTAAACCGGGCCTCAAAAACCTTTTCCCTTAAATAGCTGACGCCTTCTGCCCTGGAAAGCACAGCCAGCATCGGCGACTGCAAATCCGTAGGAAAACCGGGGTAAGGGCTGGTGGAGAGCGAAATCGCCCCTGGACGCCTTTCCATCCAAAACTCAATCCCGGCTGTCCTTCCCCCGTCTCCATATACCGGCTCAACCCTGGCTCCAAGTTGGCGAAAGATCTGTATTTCCCTCTGCATAAATTCCCATGGAGCTTCCAAAATACGCACATGCCCCCCGGCAGCTGCCGCTGCGGCAAGATAGGTTCCCGCGGCAATCCTGTCTCCGACAACAGCAACGGTAGTCCCGCTCAGCTCTTTTACGCCGCGGATAATAATTCTCTCGCTTCCTTCCCCAAAAATATCTGCCCCCATCTGTCTTAACATCTGGCAGAGACTGATAACTTCCGGCTCCCTGGCGGCTCCCTGAATAACGGTAGTTCCACTGGCAAGAACAGCCGCAAGCAGTGCATTTTCGGTCGCACCGACACTGGGAAAGGGAAAGAAAATGGTATTGCCCTGAAGTTCATTTACCGATGCCTCTATTTTTCCCTCCCTGTCCTCCCAAACTTCAGCCCCCAGTCGTGAAAAGGCGCGAAGATGAAGATCGACAGGACGGCTCCCAATCGAACAGCCGCCCGGCTGCCAGGTGACAGCACGACCACACCGCCCTAATAAAGGCCCCATCAGCAATATAGAGGATCGCATCTTTCCCACATCTTCCTGAGGAATCTCCGCGCAGCAGACCCCGGCACCGTCCACCGTCAGAGAGTTCCCCTCCCATTGGCAACAACAGCCCACCGATTCTAAAATACCCACCATACAGAGCACATCTTGTATGATGGGGACATTGGTAAATTTCAGGATTCCCTGCTGAAGAATGGAAGCTGCCAGCATAGGCAGAACGCTATTCTTCGATCCCTGGATTTTTATCTCGCCTTCTAAAGGCCGGTAACCCTGAATCAATATTTCCGACAAGAACAATCCCTCCAAGCATTTCTCAGCCGGATCAGGGCCTTCCTTTTCACGGCTGCATTTTCCCATATAGAATACTATATGAAAAAAAGAGAAAAAAAGAAAATTGTCCAGTCAAAACAATCCAGTCTATTTTTGCAGCTTAATTCGATTCGATACGCTCAATACCATTCCCATCTCCATCATTAAAAAAAGTACAGAAGTTCCCCCATAACTAATAAAGGGAAGGGTAATTCCTGTATTTGGAATCGTATTGGTTACTACCGCGATATTTAAAATTACCTGAATGCCGATATGGCCCATTACTCCGACCACCAGCATCGCTCCGAAAAGATCCGGCGCATTGCTGGCGATCAGCATAAAACGGTAAATCATAAATAAAAAAATTAAAATTACAGAAATGGCACCAAAAATCCCCAGTTCTTCACAGATAATGGAAAATACCATATCATTTTGTGCCTCAGGGACAAAGCCAAGCTTCTGGATACTCTCACCCAGGCCCTTTCCTACCAGCCCTCCTGAGCCAATCGCATAAAGCCCCTGCAATACCTGATAACCGCCATCCTGGGGAAAAGCCTCAGGGTCCAGCCATACATGGATACGCCTCAACTGATAGCCTTGTAAAAGTCCAATCTTTTCCAGGGCTGTGGCAAGCGGTCCGGCAAAGGCAAAGACAGCGGCAGCGGCCCCAGTACACACAATAAACGGCCAATGCAGCTTTGATGCCACAAAGCACATCACAAAGGTAATCCCCAAAATAATAATCCCTGAGCTTAAATTATTCATCGCCACCATAACGGCAAGGGGCAGGGCCAGGGCGGCAATCTTGAGCAGGGAAGAAAACTCATTAATCTTGGTTCCCATCTGGGTAATCACCACGGCAATCAGCAGAATCAGTGCAATTTTAACCAGCTCCGTCGGCTGAATCTGAATACCAGGCCCTAACTTTAACCACCGCTTCTTGCCGTTTACCTCAACCCCCAAAGGCGACCACATCGCCAGAGCCATCAGCAGATAGGAGGCTCCATAGGCAAGATAAACAAATTTAGCATAAAAATGATAATCAATTTTCGAAACAATCAGCATCAGCACAAAACTTCCCAGAGCAATCACTCCCTGCCGCTTCATAAAGTACCCTGCATCATGATAGCGCAGCTGGGCGGAATACGAACTGGAACTATAAATCATCACCAAACCAAACACGGTAAGAAAAATAATGGTAAACAATAGGCTGTAATCGTAAAACCTTCTTGTCTTACCTTCTTTTTTATTCTGTCTGTCCCCGCCCTCGTCTTTATGCGGCATCACCGCTGGACTGCGCTTAACGGGGTATTTCACCCTGGCTCCCTGCGGACGCCCTGCCGCAGTCTGCTGCCTGACCATCTCTGACGAACGGTTACTGGCTGGTCTTTTGCTGTTTGCGCGTTCCGGCGCTGAAGGCCTTCCCGAAGAGCTTTTTCCTTCGCTGGAAGGATTGTGCTGAGGCGGCTGTCTGCCTGGCGAACGGCGGTTATCCAGTTGACGTATGTTATCCGGCGGACGCCTTGCAGCCCGCTGGCGGCGCTCCGCTTCCGAATGACCGTTTCCCGGCTCTTGCTGTTTTGCCATGCAATATCCTCCCTAAACTAAAGGCCAAGCACGCATGCTTTAAAGATGCGTCCCCGCTCCTCATAATTCTTAAACATTCCCCAGCTGGCACAGGCCGGGCTGAGCAGCACATCATCCCCAGGGTTGGCATAGGATGCGCATACGCTCACTGCTTCGTGCATATCCTCTGCATAGATAATCTCATGAAAACCGTGCTCCCGCGCACACTGGGCAATTTTATCCCTGGTCTGACCAATCAGCACCAGATACTTTACCTTCCCTTCAAACGCTTCAATCCATTCATCGTATGTGTTCTGCTTATCGTATCCTCCGGCAATTAAAATCGTCGGCCCAGGCATAGCACGGATGGCCTGAATTGCCGCGTCGGGATTCGTTCCCTTGGAATCGTTATAATACTTTACTCCATTCCGCTCAGTAACAAATTCAATCCGGTGCTCCACCGCCTTAAATTCCTTTAATGTTTTTCGAATGGAATCTAAGGGAACACCTAAAGAAAGCCCTATCGCCGCTGCTGCCATCACATTTTCATAATTATGACGCCCTAACAGTAAAAGCTGGCTGGTTTTTATCACCTCTTCCTTTTTTCCTTCATGACTCCAAATCACCCTGTCTCCATCCAGAAAAATTCCCTCCTTCAGGGGCTTTTGGCTGCTGAAAAACACTACCTTTGCCTTTAATCTAATCTCAGGATAATCGCATTCCTTCACTTCCTCCGGCTTATTTGACGCCGCTTTCACGGTTTCCTCCAGCGAAACATCGTTATCCTTTTCCAGATCCTTCCCATTGTCCAGGGTATTTTCCCTGTCCCGGCTGTTCTCTCTGTCCTGGTTATTTTCCCCGTCCCGGCTGTTCTCTCTGTCCTGGTTATTTTCCCCGTCCCGGCTGTTCTCTCTGTTCTGTGGTTCCTTCTCCGCCTTCTCTATCTCCTTTGGCAGTTGTCCACCCTTTTCTTCTGCCTTTTCTTCTGCGTTTTCTTCCTTCTTTTTTAACCCAAACTCCCTCAGCACCGGATCGTCATAATTTAGCACGATCACATCCTCCGGCCCCTGATTCATGGCAATGCTTTTCTTTACCTGGATATACCTTTCCATGGTTTTATGGCGGTCCAAATGATCCGGGGTAATATTTAAAATAGCACTGACCTGCGGGCGGAAGTTCATAATCGTTTCCAGCTGAAAACTGGAAACCTCCGCCACAGTAACCGAGTCATCCTCCGTCTCCAGCGCAATATCCGTATAGGGAATCCCGATATTTCCCACCACAAAAACACTGTTCAGATAATCCTTAACGATCTGCCCGGTTAATGCCGTTGTCGTTGTCTTTCCATTTGTCCCGGTAATCGCTGCCAGGCGGCCCTTTGCACAGTGGTAGGCCAGTTGAATTTCCCCCCAGAGCGGAATATTCGCCTCGTCGATCATTGCAACAAAGCGAGATTCCAGAGGAATCCCCGGACTGATAATACAGAGTTCAACTCCCTTTAAATCTGAACGATGAAGTTCTCCAAGAAGAAGGGTTAATTTTTGATCTTTTTCAAATTTAGCCCTTATTTCGTCTGCAGAAAGTTTATCATTGCCGTCATAAAGCAGAACTTCCCCGCCCAGGGCCAATAAAAGCTTTGCTGCGGCAATCCCGCTGATGCCGGTACCTGCCACTATAACTTTTTGACTGCTCAATTCCACTCCCCCTATAATCCTAAATATGCCACCATGCAGAAAATCGCGGTAATAATGGCAAATACGGCAACCACCCTGGTTTCTGACCATCCGCACATTTCAAAATGATGGTGAATCGGCGCCATTTTAAAAATCCTCTTTCCTCCGGTTTTTTTAAAATAGGACACCTGAATAATCACAGATAACACTTCAATTAAATAAATAAACCCAATCAGTATGATAAACAATGGTATTTCCATCATAAACGCGCTGGAAGCCACAAAGCCACCCAAAGCTAAAGAACCTGTATCTCCCATAAACACCTTAGCCGGGTAGACATTAAATAACAGAAACCCTAAAAGGCTTCCCACCACCGCCCCGGTGATTGGACTGATGCCGCTCTCCTCACCAATGGAGACAATCGTTAAAAAAGTCGCCACCAAAATCGTCACGCTCGTACACAGACCGTCCAGACCGTCGGTAAAGTTTACACCATTATCTGTACCCAGGACAATAAAAAAGACCGACGGAACAAATAAGATGCCCAAATCCAGCTTAATCCCTTTGGCAAATCCCCCCGTAAAGGGAATCAGCATCCCGGTTCCCACCTCATTGCTTGTCACCAGATACCAGGCAAAAATCCCGGTAATCACCAGCTGACCGATAATCTTCTGCATGGGGTTTAAGCCCTCAGAGCGCTTCATCACAATCTTAATATAGTCGTCCAAAAACCCGATAATCCCAAAACCTGCCGTCACAAACAGCACAGGAATAATCTTTGGATACCGGGGAATATAAAAGAGAGATGTGATAATAATGCTGGTCAAAATCATCAGCCCGCCCATCGTGGGCGTTCCCTGTTTTTTCAAATGCGCCTGGGGGCCATCTTCCCTTACCTGCTGACCAAATTTTAATTTGTGGAGAAAAGGAATGACCACCGGGCACAATACGGCACTGATGGCAAATGCGATAATAATGGCTAAAATCGTTTCATTAATCATAGGACACCTCAAAATTCTTATGTAGCATTTTCCAGGTTAAAACCTTGATAAGCTCAGACCGTCCTTTTGGCGGCAGGACGCGAATATTTATTCTAATAAGTAGTATACGTCTTTTTTTGTGAATAATCAACCGCTGTTTGCGCTTTCTTGGATTCCCAAAATGGGAAGAATATTCCGAAATAAATCCGCAATCACCGGCGCAGCAATTGTTCCTCCATAATAAATCCCCTCCGGTTCATCGATGGTAATTAAAGCAATCACCTGAGGATTATCCGCAGGAGCAAAACCAATAAAGGAAGAAATATATTTCTTTCGGCTGCGGGGAAGCTTTTCTGAGGTTGCTGTCTTTCCGCCAATGCGGTAGCCCTCAATCGCTGCTTTCTTTCCGCTCCCCTCCGAAACCACCTGCTCTAAAATATAACGCATCTTGGCGCTGGTTTCTGCGGATAAAATTTCCTTTCCCACAGGATAGGAAAATTGGTGCATCCAGGTTCCGTCGGATGACTTTGCTTCCACACCAAAATGCGGAGTTACCCGCTTTCCACCATTAATAATGGAAGAAACTGTCGCCACAAGCTGCACTGGCGTAATCTGAAAGGACTGACCAAAGGAAACTGTCGCCAGTTCCACTGGTCCCATTGCTTCCTTTTTATGCATAATTGTCGAAGCTTCTCCGGGAATATCAATGCCCGTCTTTCCCTTTAAGTCAAATTGTTCAAAATACTGATAATATTCATCGACACCCAGCCTCTGCCCCACATCAATCAACACCGGATTACAGGAATTCATCATTCCCTGAAGAAAGTTTTCTGCCCCATGACCTCCCACCTTATGGCAGCGGATCTTTCGATCCTCCACAATCCGAAAACCGGGACAGGAAAACCTATCCTCTAACGCCACCACACCGGCTTCCAGACCAGCAGCTGCGGTAATTACCTTAAATGTAGATCCCGGCTCATAGGTATCGCTGACGCAGCTGTTCCTCCACATCCGGTTCCGGCGCTCCTGGGCATCCATTCCTTCGGCTGTTTCCTGAAGTGCTTTTTGCTGCGCACTCTCACTGACCAGATTTTGATCCAGGACAAACGGGGTATTTAAGTTAAATTCCGGCACATTGACCAGAGCAAAAATTTCTCCGTTCTGCGGATTCATCACCAGGATAGAAACGCCCTTCGCATTCTTTTTTTCCATGGTTTCATAGGCAAGCTGCTGTGCATACTGCTGGATATTAACATCCAGGCTGGTCAGCAGATCCTTTCCTGCCTGGGGTTCTATCCGCTCCTCTCTTCCATCCTTAAGTTCCACCCCAGCCGCATCTGCCAGTGTTAAAATCGTGCCGTTTGTTCCTTTTAAAAACTCCTCATACTTGACCTCCAGGCCAATAACCCCCTGATTATCCCCACCGGTAAACCCTAAAACCTTGGAAGCTAAACTGTCGTAAGGATAATACCGCTTATAATCTTCATCTACCTTAACCCCAGCCAGCTGGCAGCTTCTGATTTTATCTCCCAGGGCCTTTTCAACATTTGTGGCAATAACCTCCCGCGAGCTGCGCTTTTCTACTTTCTTTCGCACTTCTTCCTCAGATAATTCCAGCTCCCTGCACAGCACGGCGATGGTTTCCTCCGGCTCTTTTATCTGGTTATGGATCACGGAAATCGTACAAACGGTACGGTTATCTGCCAAAACGGTTCCATTCCGGTCAAGTATTCTTCCTCTGGCAGCCTTAATCGTCCTCTCCCTGAGATGCAGATCCTCAGCCTTTGCCGTATAATACGCAGAACGATAAATCATCAGATACACAAGCCGCCCCGCTAACCCAATCATCATCAGCGACAGGATAACATAAAGAATCGCTGTTTTCCACCGATGAAAGGTTTGGTTTACATTCATGCCTGGCTCCTGCTGCTTTTGGTTCATTATATGAAAAAGCCTGACTTTTATTCCCGTTAAGGAACGACCCGCCCCTCTCCGGCATTACTGCCGCTGACACCGCCAACGGACGGGCTTTCTCCCGGCACCGGGCTGCCTAAAATAACCGGCGCTGTCTGCGGGAACTGAGCACTGCTTCCCTGTACACCGCCTGGACTGCTTCCCTGCGTTCCACTGTCCTGGCTCTGTCCGGGAACTGTCCCCTGCCCGCCTATGCCATTAGGATTTTCTGCACTGCCCGCCTGTGTGCTCCCTGACGGAAGGTGAATGGCTGAAGTCTGACTCTGACTCTGTCCGGGACGGTTTGATGGCAGACTGGTGCCTGATAAAACACCACTGCCCGTCGTCCGCCCTCCTGATTGCCGGGAACCACCCTGCGCGCTGCTTTCTTCTGTACTGCTCTCCTGGGTTTCCTCTTCGGATTCTCCTTCTGCACTTTCCTCTGGGGAAGGACCCTCACCCTCCGGGCTTACATATTCTTCCGAATCATAAACTTTTGTTTCCTGCACGGTCTCGGTTTCTGTCTCCGTTTCCTCCGAAAGCAGGCTGCCGCCACCGGAGATTCCCTCCTCCTGAGGCAGAAGTTCTTCAATTTCTTCCGAAATTTCCAACTCAGTTGCCGGAAATACATTCAGATAAGGAAGGGAGTCCTTCATAATCTTCTGAACAATATTTGCCGCATAGGTGCTGTGGGGCTGCTCAGCCTTTTCCACATGGGGTACATCCACAATCACATAAACCAAAACCTGCGGATCATTTGCCGGGGCAAAGCCGATAAAGGAGACCAGATAATCCCTTTCCTCACGGGGATGCTTTTGCGCCGTTCCCGTCTTTCCCCCCACCTCATAGCCTTCCACCTTAGCAGCCCTTCCGGTAGCTTCATTTACCGTGCGCAGCAGCGCCTTTCGAATAAACGCAGTGGTCGGCTCCGAGACAGTTTCCCTGACCAGATTGGGTTCCACCTTCTTTACCAGGGAACCCTGTTCATTAAGGACCTGTTTAACCACATGGGGTTCATAATACGAGCCTCCGTTAATCACCGAACAATACGCTGCCGCCATCTGCACCATGGTGCAGTTATAGTTTTGCCCAAAGGAATTACTTGCCAGGGAAGCCGGGTCCATATTCTCTGCCGAATACACCAGGGAAGCGGCGTCTGCCTCTCCCGGAAGGTCGATTCCCGTCTTTCGCCCAAAACCAAAAATCGATTGATAGTCCGCAAATCTATCCCTGCCCATCATCGAGGCAATCTGCATCAGTGCATCATTGCAGGACTGCATCAGGGATTCCTCCACGGTAAGACTGCCATGACCAAAGCGGTTGACGCAGTGGATATCATAACCGCCCACATGCTGGTAGCCGTCACAGAGAAAGCTTTCATCGCCCTTAATGACCCCTTCCTCCAGAGCAGCTGCTATCGTAAAAATCTTCTGCGGAGAACCCGGTTCATAGGTATCACTCACACAGAAATTCCTCCAGATCTGGTTCCAGGCAACCATCTTTCCAAAAGCTTCTATCTCATTATCGCTGTAATACCGGCTCACCTGTGCCGGGGTAATCTTTGCCTTATCCGGGTTTTTCCGGTGATAATCCTCTGCCGCCTCCTCAAGCCCTAACTGGCGGATTTCAGCATCGGTGTAACGCCCGGTCAAATCCCTGGGATTGTTTAAGTCAAACCTGTTTTTATTTGTCATCGCCAGGATTTCCCCGTTTTGCGGATTCATCACCAGAGCGGCACTCATATTACTTCCGGTTGTCGATTCCCACTCATCAATGTACTTTTCTGCTATCTGCTGGATATTCACATCAATGGTTGAGACAATCGTATTTCCATTCGACGCCGGCTTAATCACCCTCTCCAGATTTGTTTCCTCATTCAGATAACCGTACTCCCTGCCGTTTATCCCGATAAGCTGATCATTATAAAACTGCTCGATTCCTCCTGTTCCGCCTGCGCTGTCCGCCGAGGCAAACCCTATCACATTACAGGCCAAATCATTAAAAGGATAAACTCTGCGGTATTCATCTTCAAACCATACCCCCCACACCCTCTGCCTGGAATTAGCCTCTTTAAATGCGTTATTTCTCTCCTCCTTTACGTCCTCAAATGCCTTCTTCTGCTCATAGGAAAGACGGCGGTCATAGCGGACATAGGCAGAGTCCGCACGCTCGTTAAAAATCGTCCTGAGCTCCTGGGCATCATAGCCAAATACCTCCGACAATGCTGCAACCGTAGGTTCAAGATAACGCTCTGGATCATCGTTAATCTGCGCCGGATCTAAAATAAGATTATAGACCTTTTCGCTGGTTGCCAGATAAGTACCATTTCGATCAACGATATTGCCCCGCTTAAACGGGATCACCCGGCTGTCATAGGACTGCTGGGAAAGAACGATTTTGGTATAATCCTCCTGATTATTTTTAATCAGCTGATAAAGTACAACAATTAATGCAAACAAAGCCAGCGTAATTACCATTACAGTAACCGCCAGCTTCTCCTGCATGTACGTCGCAAATAAACGGGGACCATTCTTTTTCTTCCCCGGCCCTTTAGTGTTTTGGGATGTCCTCATACTGTCTTACATACTCGCTTTCCGTCTTGTTATATAAAATGACCTGATCCTTACTCGGATAAACCATGCCCAGTTCTTCTGTGGCTATCCGGTATACCTCGTCCAAATTCAAAGAAGTATTAATACTGGTCTCCAATGCATCGTTTTCCGACTTTAAAAACTCCAGTTCCTTCTCTATCGTCTCGATATGATGAATCCTGGTCGTCATCGTGGACTGTACCTTAAGATAATTCACACATAAATACAGGGTGCAAACCGAAGCAGCCGTAAGCATCAGCACATAAGGCAAGTCCATCTGTAAAGCCTTTTCCTGATTCCGCCTTACCCGATAGCTGACCTTTTTTTTCGGCTTTGGTTTCTCTTTGGCTCCCGGATGATTAACCGGCGCAAGCTTTCGAACCGTATTGCCATCAACATAGGCTTTTGTAGCATGTGAACGAACTCTATCTGCCATACCCGCTCTCCTCCTTCTTTAACGGTGTACCTTTAACCCGGCCCGGCTTTATGCGGCTTATTCCCGCTCAAAAACCCTGAGCTTAGCACTCTTTGATCTCCTGTTTTCCTCTTCCTCCTCTGCTTCAGGAAGAATGGGCTTTCGTGTAATCACCCTTCCCCTGCTTTTCTTTCCGCAGACACAAACGGGAAAACCCGGCGGGCAGATACAGGGATTTTCGTTCTCCCGGAATTTTGTCTTTACGATCCGATCCTCCAGGGAATGAAAGGTGATAATCGCTAATCTCCCTCCCGGCGTCAGCCGTTCTATCGCAGTATCTATCGTATGTTCAAGCACTTCCAGTTCCCGGTTTAATGCAATGCGGAACGCCTGAAAGGTCTGTTTTGCCGGATGTCCCTTACCGGACCGAAACTTTGCCGGAATCGCTGCCTTAATAATATCGGTCAGCTCCCCCGTCGTCTCTATCGGTTTTTCCTGTCTCCGCCGGACGATGTGTCTGGCAATGTTTTTAGCAAATTTTTCTTCTCCGTAATCCCTTATCAGACGATACAGTTCCATCTCACTTAAACCATTTACCATATCGGCTGCCGTCTTAGTCTGTCTCTGATCCATGCGCATATCTAAAGGTGCATCCTCGCGGTAAGTAAATCCCCTCTCCCTGGTATCCAGCTGAAAAGAAGAAACACCCAAATCCAGACAAATTCCGTCAATCCGGGAAATTCCAAGCTCATCGAGAATCGAAGAAAGCTGTTCATAATTACTCCTGATAATCGTAACCCGACAGCCAAATTCCTTTAAATTCTCTGCAGCCGCGGCAATGGCATCGCCATCCTGATCGATCCCAATCAGCCTTCCTTTTTCCCCAAGGCGGCGAAGAACCTCTTTTGCATGTCCGCCCCGTCCCAAGGTGCCGTCCACATAAATTCCGTCCGGTCTCACCCTCAGGCTGTCAACGGTCTGGTTAAGCAGCACTGACTGATGCACAAATTCCATTAAATTCCCAGCCCTTCCATATTCTGTGCGATCTCTTCCATATCGTCGTAAGAATTTGCCTCCAGCCAGCGTTCCCTGGACCAGATTTCAATTCGGCTTCCCACACCGACTAACACCGCATCCTTCTCAATACCTGCAAATTCGCGGAGGATCATCGGCAATAGTATCCTTCCCTGCTTATCTATCTCACAGGTCGTCGCTCCGGCAAGAAAAAAGCGGGAGAATTTTCTTGCGTTTGTATTGGTCAATGGCAGTGCGTGGAGTTTTTCTTCGAGGGCTTTCCATTCGGTGTTTTCATAGGCAAATAAACAGCCATCCAGGCCCTTTGTTATCACAAATTCATCGCCCAGCTGTTCTCTGAACTTGGAAGGAACAATCAGACGTCCCTTCGCATCAACTGTATGGTTATACTCACCCATGAACATAATAATCACCTAACATCTGCACCACACTACCCCTTTGTCCCACTTTCCTCCACTTTTCACCACTCATACTTATATTTTATTACATACCCGGAGAAATAGCAAGAAAATTTTCAATAAATCAAAAACATAAATCAAAAGCAAAAAAGGCACATGCCTTTTTCAAGTATGTGCCCTTTTGTAAGAGGCGCCTAAAACCCCGCGGCAATGTACTGCTCAATCCAGCGATCCAGCGCTACACTTTGTTCGTAAATTAAATCGTAAGCCATTCCCTGGTTAATGCGGCGATTTAACTCCTGCCTCGCTTCTTCTATTTTTTCCATCAGTTCCTGCTTTACACTATTCATCTTATGCTCTCCTTTTTTTCAACTTTTCCGATTGTTCGATGTTTCCAAATCAGGACACTAAGCGCTGCCACCGCAAGAACTAACGAGAAGCACTGAGAAACCGCAAGGCTGCTCCCAAACAACTTTAGCTGATCCGTTCTCAGGCCCTCAATCCAGCTTCTGCCCAGTCCATACCCCAATAAGTAAATACAAAACATCTCTCCATCAAATTTCTTCCTTTTCCGATACCACAGCATCAACAAAAGCAGGCCAAGATTCCAAAGTGACTCATAAAGGAAGGTCGGATGCACCTGTATGTATTCAATTCCCTTCTCTACAATCAAATGATCCAATAGCTCTTGCGAAATCATTAACGGGTTCACCAGCTCCTTTTTAATACGCATAGCCAGCAGTCCATCTGTATACCCCCCAAAAGCCTCACAGTTGACAAAATTTCCCCACCGTCCGATGATCTGACCTAAAACAAGCCCCAATACTCCCGTGTCCGCCATAGAAAAAAACGACTGTTTTCTTGCCCTTGCAAACACAATCAAGGTCAGAACCGAGGCGATAACCCCGCCATAAATTGCAAGACCTCCAGCGCGCAAATTCAATATTTGAAGGAGATTATCCTTATAGGCATCCCATTCAAATATCACATAATACGCCCTTGCCCCTATAATGGCAAAAATAACCGCATACAATGCAAAATCCAGGTACAATTCCGGATCTTGTCCCCTTCGCTTTGCATCGGACTGTGCCAGTAAAAGCCCAGCTACCATCCCGCATCCGATAATGATGCCATAAAAGGCAATGGGAAAACCCAAAACCGTAATGCTTTTCTGAAGATGCCTGACAGCAATCCCCAGATGGACAAAACAAATATCCGCCCCCTCATTTATCATAGGTAAAACTCCTCTCCGCTTTGAGCTTCTTACATTTTAATCCAATTCTCGTGAAAATGCAACGAAATTCGATTGACAGAAAACGAGAATATTCGACAAATCATGTCGAAACGCAAAGCTTTATTTTACAAATCGCAGAATTTATGCTATGCTTTTATCATTCTGTTCCAGTAAACACAAGCAAAAAAGAACAGGTATTTTTGGGTATAAAAAAAGAAATGGAGGTTCATCATGAAATTAGGCATCGTGGGGCTCCCCAATGTCGGAAAAAGCACCCTTTTTAATTCATTAACCAAGGCAGGCGCCGAATCTGCCAATTATCCCTTCTGCACCATTGACCCAAACATCGGCGTGGTTCCTGTGCCGGATACCCGCCTAAAGCTTCTGGCTGATCTCTACGCATCGCGCAAAATCACCCCTGCTGTCATTGAGTTTGTCGATATTGCCGGACTGGTCAAGGGTGCTTCCAAAGGCGAAGGCCTGGGCAATCAGTTTCTCTCCAATATCCGCGAGGTTGACGCGATTATCCACGTTGTCCGCTGCTTTGAGGACGGGAATGTTATCCATGTAGACGGCAGTGTCGATCCTTTAAGAGATATCGAAACCATTAACCTGGAATTAATCTTCTCTGATATTGAAATCCTGGAACGCCGCATTGCCAAAAATGCCAAGGCCGCAATGAATAATAAGGATCTGGCAAAAGAAGTGGATTTGCTGCGCCGGATTAAAGCCTTCCTTGAGGATGGAAAGCTGGCCCGAAAGATGGAAATTACCGATGAGGACGAACTTGCGTTCATTCATTCTCTTAATCTCTTAACCTGGAAACCCGTTATCTTTGCCGCCAATGTCGGGGAAGATGATTTAGCTGATGATGCGGCGGGAAACACTTATGTTCAGCGTGTGCGGGAATTTGCAAAGGAAAATGATTCTGAGGTTTTTGTTATCTGCGCACAAATTGAACAGGAAATCGCCGAACTTGATGACGACGAAAAAGCGATGTTTTTAGAGGACTTAGGTCTGAGTGAATCCGGCTTGGATAAACTCATTGCTGCCAGCTACCGTATCCTGGGCTTACTCAGCTATCTGACTGCCGGTGAAACCGAAACCAGGGCCTGGACGATTCAAGCCGGAACAAAAGCCCCCCAGGCCGCTGGAAAAATCCATTCGGACTTCGAACGCGGCTTTATCCGGGCCGAAGTTGTCTACTACCAGGATCTTTTGGACTGCAAAAGCTACACCGCTGCAAAGGAGAAGGGACTGGTACGGTTAGAAGGAAAAGACTATATCGTTAAAGACGGCGATGTTATTTTGTTTAGGTTTAATGTTTAACCTGTAAAATTTCCTTTGACCCCTGATAATAAAAAGCAGCTCCAGAAAAAACCTAACTTCATCCGGGGCTGCTTTTTATTTTCTCTGTTTTTATTAACTTCTATTCCACCCTAATCGTCCAATTCATCTTCACTGATCCATTCATCATATTCTGCAGAATCCAGCATTTCATCAAAAGCATCGGACACAAGATCAAATTCGTCATCGTCTTCAATATTTTCCAAATCCGGCTCTCCATTCTCATCCTCGCTGTAACGGTAGAGATAAACCTCCCCCTCCTCAGCCGCAGGGCCTTCCATGGGAAGCAGGGCAATATATTCCTGGTCGCCGGCTTTAAAAATATTAATTACCACACATTTGAGCGTCGTATCATCATCCAGCGTCAGCGTAACCGTCATTTCCTCGGTCTCTTCTCCATTCTCACCCAGATTACAGTTGAACTTTTCATCATCCTTCATTATGTTGTTCCTCCTAAGAACATTTTTCTCTGCTTCCTCTACACTTTATCAAAATTTAGGTAAAAATGCAAGTTTTTTCCCACTTTTTCTGTATATTTCCGGGATAAAATGACTTTTTTTGGTCATGGCCCTCCACTTTTCTGGAATTATACCTGCTAAAGCCCATCGCCTTAACCGAATAATTCTTAATATTCAATCCCCCGGCGGGCCAAAGTTTTACAGGCATACGGGTGCTTAACCGCTTTCATTTCCGTAACATAATCTGCCATATCCAAAATCTCTCTCCAGGCCTTTCTTCCCGTCAGCACGACCTCCAACCCCGGCGAATGCTCCTTAAGAAAATCCTCCACCTCTTGTTTTCCCACCAGCCCCGCCTGACAGGCAGGCAGAATTTCATCCAAAATCAGCAAATCCGCCTCCCTTTCCACCGCCTGAGCAAAAAGACTCTGATAATACTTTCCCGCCTCTTTTTTCTCTTCCTCCCCCATGGAAAAGGTAAACCCAAAGCTTTTTTCACAGGGAAAAAGATAAACCCCCGGCAGGCAGCGCAGCATTTCCACCTCCCCGGAATCCTCGGTTTTTAAAAAACGGGCAATCACCACCTTCATCCCCCGCCCGGCGGCCCGCAGGGTCAGTCCCAGCGCTGCCGTCGTTTTTCCCTTCCCATCCCCACAATAAATATGAATAAGACCCTTTCTCTGTTTATCTTCCCTGTTTTCCTTCCAGATATTCCCTGACAAAACGCGAAACCTCCTGCTGCTTATGGTATCGTTCTTTTACATAATACACATGCAGCCTTTCCTTAGCTCTGGTCATGGCTACATAAAACATCCTCCGCTCCTCTTCCATATCGGTGTCCAAAAATGCCTTATGGTGCGGGGTTACTCCCTCATTAGCATCCAACAGATAAACAATGCGAAATTCCAGTCCCTTTGAACTGTGCATGGTCATCAGCGAGATACCTTCTTTTTTTTGATTTCTCTCCCTCGCCTGTTCGATCAGCTGTTCTTTATACTCTACAATATGCTTAAACCAGGCCTCGCAGTTCTTATATCCCGCTGCACTTTCCTGAACCTGGTCAGCAATTTCTAAGTACTCCTCCGGCTTTAATTTTTTCTCTTTGGCATAAGCCGCCAGAAATTCATCATACCCCACCGCTTTACGAATATAGTTTACCGCAGCGACAGGAGCCAGGCCGCGGATAACACGAAGGTGATCTTCCAGTTCTTCTATGCGGTCAACCATCCAGTCCTTATCCTGATACCAGGACTTTACCTGCTCCCAGTTAATCATCTCGCCCTCTAAAGCATCCCGCGCAATGTAGCGCTTAGGCCGGTTAATCACCGAAAGCACCCGGCTCCGCTCCAGATGACCACGGGCAAGAAGGATGTAATCCAGAAGATTTCGGGCAATCCAGTGTTCATAAAGATTGGGAAGGTTATCGCGAATTTGAAAAGGAACCGCATATTCCATCAGCTTTTCCACCAAAAGTCTCGCCCCCTGGTTTGTCCGAAAAAGAACAGCAATCTCCTCATAGGCCGCCCCCGCCTTAAGATAATCCCGGATTTCCTGACAGACCGCTTCCACCTCCTGACGGCCATCCAGCCAAACCCGTGTAATCACCGGACGCCCGTTCTTTTTGTTTGCGCGGATTTCCTTGGGAAAGCGGGTTTTATTCTGTTCAATCAGCCGCCGGGCCGTGTCAACGATCTGCGGCGTCGAACGGTAATTTACATCCAAAAGAATCTGCTTTGTCTGGGGATAATCCCTGGGAAATCCCAGCATTAACTCCGGCCTTGCCCCGCGAAAACGATAAATCGACTGGTCGTCGTCCCCTACAATAAAAAGATTATTATGAGGAAGGGCCATCATTTTCACGACTTCATACTGAATCCGGTTAATATCCTGAAATTCATCGATAAGGATATAGGGATACTTCCTCTGCCATGCTGCTAAGATATCCTTTCTTTCCCGGAATAATTCATAGCACATCACCAGCATATCGTCAAAATCCAAAAGATTTAACTGCCGCAGCGCGCGCTCATACGCCTGAAAAAGCTGCTTAAATACTTCGCCGGAACAGCTTTTTGCATAATAATGCTCCAGAGAAATCATTTCTCCCTTAACTTCGCTGATCTCCCCAAGAACTGTTCGGATAAATTCCCCTTCATCTTCCACTTCCAGCGAAAGTCTGGCAATTTCCCGGCGCAAAAACTCTGCCTGCTGCTCCTCCCGCACTATGTTTTCCCCGCTGTATTGGTAAGCCAGCTTTAAGATACGGAAAAATACAGAGTGGAAGGTGCCAAAACTGACCCTTCCACCACATTGTTTCTTGTTCAGCGCAAGATACCGCTCTTCCATCTCCTTTGCTGCTGACCGGGTAAAGGTAATCACCAAAATCGATGAAGGGGGCACGCCCAAATTCTCCACCAGATTCCTTACCCGTCCGACAATTACCGTCGTCTTTCCCGAACCGGGACCAGCTAAAACCATCATAGGACCATGTCCGTGCTCCACGGCCTGAGACTGTGATTCATTGAATGGCATCCTGACTCCTTTTCATCATCAACGATACTTCATAAAACATCTTACTCTACTCTTCCAGCTTCTTTATCCCTTCGCGAATCCGGCAAAGCGATTCTTCTTTTCCCAGCACCTCCATAATCTCGGTCGCCCCGGCTGGAGTCATCTGTTTTCCTGATACGGCTACCCGGATCGGCCACATCACATAACCTGTCTTACAGCCTGTCTGATTGACATATTCCATCAATGCCTGGTATAATCCATCATTGCTGTAATCCTCCTGTTTCTCCAGTATCGGCAAAATATCGCACAAAACCGTCAGAGAACTCTCCCTGGTGGTTTTCATCTTTTTATGCTGATACATTTCTGTATGGTAATCCGGCAATGCTTCAAAAAAGTCAATCTGCTCTGCAATATCCGGGAAAATCTCAATTCTGGTCTTTACCATCGCGGCAATTTTCTTCAAATCCAGATCGCGGTGAATCACTTCCTTCATATAGGGCAGGGCCATGGCATAAAATTTATCCCCATCCATCGCCTTCATATATTCCCCGTTCATCCATTTCAGCTTTGTCATATCAAAAACGGCGGGAGATTTGCTCATTCTGCGGAAATCAAATTCCTTTACCATATCATCGAGCGAAAACAGCTCCCTTGTTCCCTCCGGCGACCAGCCTAACAGAGCCACATAATTTACCACCGCTTCGGTTAAAAAACCCTGGGCAATTAAATCCTCATACGAGGAATGACCACTGCGCTTGCTTAACTTCTGGTGATCCTCGTTGGTAATCAGCGGACAATGCACATAAACCGGAACCTCCCAGCCAAAGGCCTCATAAAGGCGATTATACTTCGGTGAAGAGGATAAATACTCATTTCCCCGGACAACATGAGTGATGCCCATTAAATGGTCATCCACAACATTGGCAAAGTTATAGGTAGGATAGCCGTCCGATTTAATTAAGACCATATCGTCCAGCTCAGCATTATCCACGGAAATATCCCCATAAATTTCATCATGGAAGGTGGTTTTACCATCTGACGGATTATTCTGACGGATAACGTAAGGGATTCCCGCCGCCAGATTTGCCTCTATCTCTTCCTGGGAAAGGTGAAGGCAATGCTTGTCATAGGTCATAATCATTTCCCCATTAACCTCATGCTTTAAACTGTCCAGACGTTCCTGGGTACAGAAGCAGTAATAAGCCTCTCCTTTTTCAATCAGCTTTTTCGCATATTCCAGGTAAAGCCCTGCCTTGTGGCGCTCGCTCTGCACATAAGGGCCGCAGCCCTTGTCCTTATCTGGGCCTTCATCGTGAATCAGCCCTGTTTCCTGAAGGGTGTGATAAATAATCTCTGTCGCACCCTCCACATAGCGCTCCTGATCGGTATCCTCAATCCTGAGGAGGAAATCTCCTCCCTCATGCTTGGCAATTAAGTACGCATACAATGCTGTCCGCAAATTTCCCACATGCATCCGCCCGGTGGGGCTTGGCGCATATCTGGTTCTAACCTTCATCATCGATTCTCCTGATTCATTCTATTTTTCATTTAATTTTCTTTATTCTTCCCTTACCTCGTTCCCGGATTCCACCTGGGAAAGCACGGTAGAATAGGAAATATTTTTCATTTGACTCTCGTTATAGAACACATACTGGCTCTTGCCCTGGTTTTTCGCCATATAAAGGGCCTTATCCGCCTTATCTAAAAGAAGTTTATAATCCCTTCCATTCTTCGGATAGCGGGAAATCCCTATGCTGCAGGAAATATTATCCCCATACTTTTTCAGCTTTTCCCCGACAAAATACTGACAGATATCCTGCGCCTTGCGCTTAATGGATTCCACATCCTCCATTCCTTCAAGAAGAATGGCAAATTCATCGCCGCCTAAGCGGGCAACCATATCGGTACTTCGCAGCATCTTCTGCAACTGCACGGAAATATCCTTTAACAACAAATCACCCATCAGATGACCCTTGGTATCATTAACCAGCTTAAAGTTATCGACATCAATAAAAAATAAGGTAAAACTTTCCGTCTCAGGAAGAATCAGCATCTCATGCACCTTAGCTTCCAAGGCCTGACGATTAAACAGTCCGGTAAGGTAATCGTGCATTGCCCTCTTCTGCCACTGAACAGCCTCCTCCTTTAAATCATGGATACTGGTCATCTTGCCAATATAGCCGGCACATTCATCCTCTGCGGTTCCCCACAGCCCATGGAAAATCAGTTTAAACCACTCCTTTTCCCCATGCCGGTTCTTCATTAAAAATTCGACCTCATACCGGGAATTTTCCCTGGTCATTTTCGACAAATCCTCTAACAGGCGCTTCTTATCCTCTTCATCCATTAAATCACAATGACGGAAGAAGTCCGCCGCATGGATAACCTGAAGGTTGCCGCCAAATACATTAACGAAACGCTCGTTTAAGTCCACCACATCGGTCTGACGGCGGTAATCAAATAAAAGCTCGCCGCTCATTTCGGAAAGAATCTGATATTTCTTCCTCTCCATCTCCAGAAGCTGAATCGTTCTCTCAGAAAGCTTGGATTCATTATTCTCCTCCGGTGCCTTGCGCATCCATTCAATGCGTTCATCTTTTTCGTTAACCTTTTCGCTTTCCTTATACATGGTTTCGTAAAGTTCCGGCTCTATCTTTAAAAATTCCTGAATCAGAAGAGGATTAAAACAACCACACTCACCATTGGCAATCATAGAACAGGCCTTTTCCCGTGGAAATGCCTTCTTATACACGCGTTCACTGACCAGCGCATCATACACATCAGCAATGGAAACCACCTGTGCGCCAATAGAGATTTCATCGCCCTGAAGGCCGTCCGGGTATCCGCGGCCATCCCAGCGTTCATGGTGATGACGGCAGATATCATAGCTGTAGCGGAAAATTGCCTCACCCTTAAAGAAAGAAATCATCTCCAAAATGCCGCAGCCGTAGATGGTGTGCTTCTTCATCTGTTCAAATTCTTCCCTTGTCAGTCGTCCGGGCTTATTTAAAATATAGTCGGGAACAGAAATCTTACCAATATCGTGCATGGCTGCCGCGTTAGAAATAAACTCA
The DNA here is from genome assembly GCA_910584785.1 of uncultured Lachnospiraceae bacterium. Lineage (GTDB taxonomy): Bacteria > Bacillota > Clostridia > Lachnospirales > Lachnospiraceae > Caccovicinus. The sequence continues at coordinate 53,818 of CAJUDX010000003.1, forward strand.
ATCTCATCATCGGTAATCTGGTACTGTGGCACGCTTTTTTGCATCCTGGTCAATAAAATCTGTGTCGCGTGACGTATCCGCCGCACATGCTGCCCGGATTCACCACTTCTGAACTCAATAACCGAGCTTAACATATCGATAATAGAAACATTCGTCCGCTTTAACTGCTCCGACTGATCCTTGATCGTCTTTACATGCTTTTCCACCAGGGCAGAAAGATTGCGCCGGCTGCGGTAGAGTTCAATGGCATTATTTACTCTCTTTCTGACCAGCATAGGAGACACAATCGGCTTGGTAATCACATCCACCACACCGCCCTCATATCCCTGCATGGCAATCTCCGATGAGGTTTCCGCAGTAATCAAAAATACCGGAATTTCCTGAATTAAATGCTTCTCGGATAAATACTTCAATACGCCAAAGCCGTCCATCTCCGGCATAATAATATCTAAAAGCAGAGCAGCCAGATCGCCATTCACCGCTTCAATCTGCTTAATCGCCTCCAGGCCGTTTTCTGCCTCCAAAATATCATATTCACGACAAAACAACTCATCCAAAATCGCACGGTTAATCTCCGCATCATCCACAACCAGAATCTTTTCTCTTGCACCATCGTTCATGTGTTCTTCCACTCCATCTTCCCAAATCAGCATTAAGCTACATAACCAAAATCTTACCTTTTCATCTTAGCGATTTTTCCCCTTTTTGTCAATAGAGTGTTCGTATCCTGCAACATCGAATATTCATCATTTAACCATAAACATCAGCGCGTAGCCACCCATTCCATCGCATAGGCCCAGGTCAGGAAATTCTGGCTCCAAATTCCCCCGTAATAGGCTACAGGAATCGGACAGGAAACACTTCCGGTCTCCAGTGTAACACTAGGTACAGGGCGAAGGCTTAACTGAATCCAGTCCTTAAATCCACCGCCCCCGGACGACGGAAGAATCCTGTAGCCGCCGGTTACCTTCGACATCAGCTGGGCAAATTCCAGAGATTCCTCCCTCACCTTATTTCCACGAATATCCCAGTAAATCACATTGCCCATTGAATGATAATGAATAACCGCTGACCAGGGGTAATCCGGGTTATTATACAGATTAATCATCGCCTGGGTTTCCGGCTCAGAGGCCGGCATCAGTCCGCGGAAGCCGCTGGAAGAAGGAATCCCGGCGCCAATCTCTTCCCAGAGCGCGTCAAAATTCAAATTCAAATCCACGCCGCGGGCATTCGCCTTCCAGTGACTATAATAAGAGGCCGTATCCAGCCCGGCCTTTCCCCTGGCTAAATCGGAAAGGTAACACTGATTAATCTCTTCCTTAAGCTGAGGCGAACGAATAGCGTCCGGTCCAAACTGGCTGATGGAAATGCCGTCAGGATTAGTCATCGGCACAAAATGTACAGCAACATAATTAAACATTTCACTTAACGGCATATTATGAAATGATCCCGTATCGTAATTTGCCAAAATTAATTCCATCTGCTGCATCATCATTAACGGATTCATATATTCCCTGGCATGAATCCCGCCCTGAATTAAAATATGTTTGGGTGCCTGCACATTGCCGATAATACAGTCATAAATTTTCCGGTTATCTAACGATTCTCCCATCTCCCGGATATGTAACTTATCCCCATAGCGCACTTTTAACAGACTTATATCCAAAACCATCTGATCATAACAGTACTTATCCGTCACCTGGACAATGGAATTTGACACATCCGCAAGTGCAACTGACCCATCCGCTGCCATCATCCCGCGAATCGGCTGCGACGGCAAAACCTGCACCGGATTGGGAATCGGAAGAATATCATCCGTCTGCACCACAGGAACCTGTGTCTCCGGTTCCGGTTCCGGCTCCGGCTCCTCATAAGAAAAACCCGGACCGCGGGAAAAATCCTTTGTCGTTTCTGCCGTACCTGTCGTCTGTGTCACACCCGAAGGTTTCTCTGTGCCTGTCCCCTGCGCCGCACCCGGAATTTCCGTCGTACCTGTTCCCTGCGCCGCACCTGAAACTTCTGTCGTACCTGTCCCCTGCGTCATACCCGAAGTTCCTGTACCTGATGATTCTGCAGCAGGTACACTTCCCACTGAAACCGTTCCATTCCCTCCGTCTGCAGTTTCCTGACCGGTAAATCCAACTGGCGAAACAGTAATACTTCCGCTGCCGCTCTCTGCCAAACCCTCTGAAACTGAACCGCCTCCTGCATTCTCTCCGGGAACAGTTGTCACTTTTGTCTCCTCATCCAGCGGCGCGGAAGGAACCACAACTGCCGTATCTATCGTCGAACCACCCTGATCGGCTATGTCTGCCAAAACCTGTACAGGGCTGGATAAAGTTAAAACTGCCGCACTGACCAATGCTGTCCATCGATAATAGTTTCTCATCTTTTTCTCCTCCTGAGCAATATCGTATATCAAGTGTCCCTATTATAGCACAATTCTTTTTCGATAGCCTTTACAACTTTCTTACAACATTTGCACGATACGAAAAGCACAGCTGCATTCATTTGCCATAAGCAAAGCTCCGCCGGAAAAACCAGCGAAGCTTCCTTAAATATCTCCTATTTCCCAGCCTTCTCTATATCTGCAGGTTTCATACTTAAATTAATTCTTCCCATCTTATCCACTTCGATAACCTTCACCGTAACTTCATCGCCGATGTTCACCACATCTTCAACCTTAGCCACGCGCTTATCCGAAAGCTTGGAAATATGAATCATTCCATCCTTATTGGGCGCCAGCTGCACAAAGGCCCCAAAATTCATCAGGCGGACAACCGTACCTGTAAGCACCATTCCCGTCTCAATCTCAGTTACAATGCTCTCGATAATCTTAATTGCCTTTTTGATCATCTCGCTGTCCGTGCCGCACACCGATACCACGCCATCATCACTGATATCAATCTTAACGCCGGTTTCCTCGATAATCTTATTGATCACCTTACCCTGCTTACCCACAACATCGCCAATCTTCATCGGGTCAATGGTAATGGTATCAATCTTAGGCGCATACTTGCTCAGTTCCATCCTTGGCTTGTCAATCACCGGGGCCATGATCTGATCCATAATATACATCCTGGCTTCCTTCGTTCGGGCAATGGCCTCCTCCACGATCGGTCGCGTAAGTCCATGAATCTTAATATCCATCTGGATAGCCGTAATTCCCTTATGGGTTCCTGCCACCTTAAAATCCATATCGCCAAAGAAGTCCTCAAGACCCTGGATATCCGTCAATACCAGATAATCGTCGTCGGATTCTCCCGTTACCAGCCCACAGGAAATTCCTGCCACCATATCCTTAATCGGAACTCCAGCCGCCATCAGCGAGAGTGAAGAAGCGCAGACGGAAGCCTGGGAAGTTGAACCATTGGATTCCATTGTTTCCGAGACGGTGCGGATCGCATAGGGGAAGTCCTCCACGGAAGGAAGCACCGGTAAAAGTGCTCTCTCCGCCAACGCCCCATGACCGATTTCCCGTCGTCCCGGCCCCCGGCTTGCTCTGGCCTCGCCCACGGAATAGCCAGGGAAATTATAATGATGCATATAGCGCTTTTCTGTAATATAATCATTCAGCCCGTCCACCTTCTGCACCTCAGATAACGGCGCCAGGGTACAGATATTTAAAATCTGGGTCTGTCCACGGGTAAACATACCTGAACCGTGAACCCTGGGCAGAATATCCACTTCTGCAGCCAAGGGGCGGATTTGATGAATCTGACGCCCGTCAGGACGCTTATGATCCTTTAAGATCATCTTGCGCACCGTTTTCTTTTCATACTGGTAAATCGCATCACCCAGCATCGCCAGGGCTTCCTCATCTTCCGCAAACGCCTCTTCTAAGCGTTCAGTAATCCGGGCAATATTCTCCTCGCGCTTTTGCTTTTCATCGGTAAATACAGCGTCCTCCATCTCCTCCTGGGGAACCAGCTCTTTAATTCGGGCAAATAATTCCTCAGGCACGGCATAGGAATCATACTGGTGCTTTTCCTTCCCGCACTCTGCAACAATGGAATCAAAAAACGCTATAATCGTCTGATTAATCTCATGTGCCTGATAAATAGCCTCAATCATCACATCCTCAGCCACTTCATTCGCCCCGGCTTCAATCATAATCACCTTTTCCCGCGTGGAAGCCACGGTAAGGGCTAAATCCGAAACCTGCTTCTGTGCATTTGTCGGATTGACAATTAACTTTCCGTCAATCAATCCCATCTGCGTGGCAGCGCAAGGACCATCAAACGGAATATCGGAAACTGAGGTTGCCAGGGAAGATCCTAACATCGCCAAAAGTTCCGGGGATGCATCCTGATCCACACAGAGCACCAGATTATCCAGCAAGACATCATTGCGGTAATCCTTAGGAAACAGCGGGCGCATCGGACGGTCAATCACACGGCAGGTCAATACAGCATTTTCTGCTGCCTTTCCCTCTCTTTTATTAAAACCGCCCGGTATCTTTCCAACCGAATACATCTTTTCTTCATATTCTACTGATAAGGGGAAGAAATCAATACCATCCCTTGGCTTTTCTGAAGCGGTAGCCGTAGCCAAAAGAACGGTTTCCCCATAATGCATTAACACTGCCCCATTCGCCTGAGCAGCTACCCGGCCGATATCCACGCGCAGGGTGCGCCCGGCCAGTTCCATTTGATAAGTTTTATACTCTTTTGCCATTCTTTTTCTCCTTTAAAACATCACAAGAGGGTGGAGAAACCTCCACCCTTTTAGTAAATTACTTTCTGATACCTAAACGCTCAATCAAAGCACGATAGCCTTCCAAATCTGTCTTTTTTAAATAATTCAGCAAACCTCGTCTCTGACCTACCATCATCAGCAGCCCCCGGCGGGAATGATGATCCTTGTCATTCTTCTTTAAATGCTCGGTCAATTCGGCAATCCTTGCCGTTAAAATGGCGATCTGAACTTCTGGAGAACCCGTATCTCCTGGCTTTCTGCCGTACTCAGCGATAATTGCTGCCTTCTTTTCCTTTGAAATCATGATGATTTCCTCCTTAATTTAATCTTCATCAGCAGAATACTTGCTTCTGCCTTAACTATCTGCCAAAACCAGGCCGGGGCTGGAGAAGCCGCCAACGGAGCCTTGGCATTCACTTGCACCGTATAACTATAGCATAGGGAAATAACCTTGTCAATCGAATTTGTAATCAAATTTTCCCCATCATATTTTCTCATGAAAGACCTCCCGGCGCCCATACCTGCACCGGGATTTCATGGGACAGAGTGAAGGACTGCCCGACCTGTTCACCTTAGCAAAGACGGAAAAAAACTGCAATTTCCTTTTCCCTTTCGCAGGCATTTCCCGCCCTTTCGTTTATTTTTCCCCGATTACCGCCCTCAGATTTATCCGGCTGCCTCCCCTTTCATCCCAAAACAAAAGCAATCTTTCCCTAACCTGCTTCTTGCGCCGGCTGCTGATGGAAAGGCTTACTCCATTGCGCAGAATAAGGTTACTGCCTTCCATATGGCGCACATGAATAAGATTAACTAAACAGTTTCGATGTATCCGAAAAAAATAAGCAGAAGAAAGACGCTCTTCCTCCTGTTTCATATTTGTGCCAATGCGATAGCTCTGATGATAGTCATAAACGCTGACTTCTTTCTGGACAGACTGCAGATAATAAATTTCCTCCTCATACATGGCAATCATTTTACCGCCAAAATACCACACCTGGCGAGAGCTGTTTTTTACCATTCCGCGCCATAAACGATCCAAAGAAGAAAGAAAATGTCCCCAGCTTATCCGGTTGCGCAGGGGGCTGCAAAGAATAATTATCTCATACCGCTTTGTCTGAACAGCCTGCCATAACTGACTTTCGCTGTCCAGATAGTCTGCCTCAATCGGGGCGATTTTATCCTGACTTAAGGTAAATCCAGTTCTAAAAAACCGGTGCCATTCCTGATTTGTGCTAAATACTGCAATTCTCATCTTGTTCCTCCGTTTTCTTCCATGAATAACGTTCAACATTGGCAATTGCTTAATAGCCTGACTATGATGTTATACGGAAGAAAACAGTATTTATAACCTTACTTTTCATGGTCATTTTCGGTAAATTCCCGGAAAAGCGGGGGTATAGAGTTCAGGTTCATGATAGAAGAAAACAGACTTTCCGATAAAAGAAAAGTATGGTATACTTGTCAAAAACAGGAGAGCGCCCATACCATGTCTATTTCTTTTTCCCTTTATGAACAATGTACCTTATGTCCCAGAATGTGCCGCATTGACCGAAGAACGCATACGGGTGCCTGCGGCTGTTCGAATCGTTTAACCGCAGCCAGGGCTGCCCTGCATTACTGGGAGGAGCCCTGCATCAGCGGCAATGCTGCTTTGCAGAATAACAACAGCAATACAGGACAGATACCCGGCGGCAGCGGGACAGTATTTTTTAGCGGTTGTACACTTAGATGCTGCTACTGTCAAAATTATACCATCAGTCAGGAAAACCTGGGAAAGGAAATCACGGTTAATCGCCTGGCAGATATCTTTTTATCGATTCAGGCGCAGGGGGCGTATAATCTTAACCTGGTAACACCAACACAGTTTTTGCCCCATATTGTAAAGGCTCTGGCTATGGTTAAGTCTGAACTTAATCTTCCCGTCATCTATAATTGCAGCGGTTATGAGAGAGTGGAAATTATCGATGCGCTTCATGATAAGGTACAAATTTACTTGCCGGATATTAAGTATTTCAGCCCGGATTTATCCTGGCGCTATTCCCGTGCAAATGATTATTTTGATGTTGCCTCCAAAGCCATTCTCCGCATGATTAAGCAGACAGGACCTCCTGTTTTTGATGAGGAAACCGGACGGTTAAAGCAGGGGGTTCTTCTGCGCCACATGGTTCTTCCCGGTGCAATTAAGGACTCTTTTCAGATCTTACACTGGATGAAAGAATACTTGCCGGAAAAGAGTTTTCTCATCAGCCTGATGAGCCAGTACACACCTTTTTATCATGCGTCAGATTACCCGGAAATCAACCGCAGAGTGACGATCTACGAATACCGGAAAGTGGTTGATGAGGCTATCCGTTTAGGGCTGACCCATGGTTTTATGCAGGAAAAAAGCAGCGCAAAAGAAGAATACACGCCGCCTTTTTCTACCCTTGAAGGGATTTAACCATAAACTATATTTGAGAATTTCTATTTCTTTGATGTCAATCTTTTCAACAAAGTATACTTTATCGGACGAAGTCCGCCTGCCCGAAGGGCTCTGTGTTTGCGAGTGCCTGGAAAGGTATACTTTTTCGAAAAAAATTTCCATACTTTTCCGCTAAAGCGAAGTCATGTTTCATCGTCACCACGCTTTCGCCTGTTGATTAACCGGCTGAAAATCTGCTGTCTGAAGGTATTATCAAATTAAGAATAAATCGTAAACCAGCAAAGTTTATATATCATTCTCAAGCCAACGCAGCAGCGCAGTCAGGGCCTATTCCAAAAGGAATCCCCTATATAACGCCGGCGCTTAGCGAGGTCTTTTCGAGCTTAACGTCCGCTGCGTTCTATGTGGAGCGAAAGCATGGTGACGTTGGAATAGGCCCTGCCGGAGCGGACGGACTTAAAAATGTTTCGAAAAAGTATCCCTTTAATGCACCAGCTTTGCCTGAAGCACCGCCTGTCTTTCTTCTTCGCCAAACTGCTTTTGTAATTTTTTTATACAGTGCCCAAAAGCTGGAACCAGGAAAATATCTGCAAAAATCCAGGCCAGAGGCGAGGAAAGGCAGACTGCCGGATAGCCCAGGACGGGAACCATGACAAATCCCATAAATGCCCTGGCAAGCATTTCAAAAACACCGGCAAATACAGCAAAACCGCTAAAGCCCAAACCCTGAATCGTAAACCGGTAGACATTGACAAAGACGAGAGCGATAAAGAACAGGGCATTGACCAGAAGATACTGGTAGGCCTGACGGATAACCTCTACCTCTGCCGCGTCCACAAACAGACGGGGAATCTGCTTTCCAAAAAGGAAGGTGATGACAAGGGCGGACAGGGCGTAAAGGATTCCAATGCCATTCGCAGAACGTACCCCCTGAGCAATACGCTGCAATTTCCTTGCCCCTATATTTTGCCCCGCATAGGTCGCCATCGTTCCCCCAAGGGCATCAAAGGGACAGCAAAACAGCATACTGATCTTTTGTGCTGCCGCCACAGAAGCCACTGCTACTGAGCCAAGACCATTGATTGCCGTCTGAATAACCACAGAGCCGATAGCAGTAATTGAATATTGGAGCCCCATGGGGATTCCCATATTGCACAGGATTTTTACATGCGTCCTGTTCCATGGCAGTTCGTCTTTTTCCAGTTTTAAAATCGTAAATCGCTTCCGCATATAGGCCAGGCAAAGAAGGCCGGATATAGCCTGCGAGATAACCGTCGCATAGGCCGCACCCTCTGCCCCTGTCCCTGCAAATACGATAAAGGCAAAATCCAGAATAACATTTAGCACACTGGAAATTATTAAAAATACCACCGGTGTCCGGGAATCGCCCAGAGAACGGATAATACCCGCCAGTAAATTATAGAGGAAGGTCGCCGGAATCCCTAAAAAAATAAAGAAAATATAGTTATAGGCGCCCTGAATAATATTCTGAGGTGTGCGCATCCACACCAGAATGTCCCAGGTGAACCAGCTAATTATGGTAGTCATAACGGCGGCAAAGAGAATGGACAGCCAGCCCGCATTTGCCACAAACCTTCGCATATCCTTAAAATCGCCTGCACCAAAACGCTGCGCTACCGGAATCGAAAAACCGGAACACAAACCAATAACAAAGCCATTGATCATAAAATTAATTGCCCCGGTGGAACCAACTGCTGCCAGCGCATCCACCCCCAGGCATTTTCCCACAATAACGGAATCCACCATACTGTAAAACTGCTGAAACAACATCCCCAACAGCATCGGCACCGCAAAGCCTAAAATCAGCTTTGCCGGGCTCCCCTCTGTCATATTTTTCATTGGTACCGCCTTTACTCCTGCTTTACCCATTAATTCTCACCAGTCCCTTTCCTGTCAATTTATTTTGTCCCTATTTTTTGTCTTAGTTTCAAAGTATTCATCCTTGTGGTGAGATTCTATAGGAAAAAATCCATTTTTGCAATCGCTATTTTGCACAAAAAAGAACGCAAAAAATAAAAGCGGGTATCTATTTTTCTTCTTAGATACCCGCCCTTAAGCTATTTCATCCATTGGACCTAAAACCTCTCATTCTCTTTATTCAGTTTTTCTTCTGTTTCTTTTCATCCATTCATAACAATGTTTCAAGAATTTCGGAGATAAAAACTGTGCACTCACTTTTTTGCTGTGGTCGCTTTTTTGTTTTCTTTTACTTTTTCACAGCTTTTGTTTTCTACTTCTTTTTTCATTCTTCTATATGAAATTGTGTGACCGTTTTTGTTTTTCTGCTCAACGGATGATTCTTCTTTTTTACTTTTGCTGTGTGGAACTGCTCTTCGTTCTAATAATACTTTCTCGTCATATTACTAAACCGATGCTCTTATGTTCTCTTCCACCGCGATAATCTGTCTTACTTTCGAGCATCCAATAACAAATAACGGTTTGTCCTATTGCCCCAATTATAATCCTTTGATTATAACGAGACGAAACTTATGTGTTTGGCGGTCCGTACCTCCTTTACTTAGATTTTTCTTTTCTTTCTCTCTTTCATCCGGGAACTTCCTTTCTTCCCTTTTTTATGTTCTCTCTCTTTTTGATGATTTTATTATAGCTAATCTTCCTCGATTTGTCAACACTTTTTTCATAAAAAATCCTATTTTTTTGTGTATATTTAATTTGTATATATTTTTTCTAATTGTTTTAATTTTTATACACTTTATCCTTTATTTTTTCTTATTTTTCCATAAATTTTCAGAATATTTTTAAAATGATTATTGACTGCACCTGAATCACATAAAAAACCTTACGAACTTTCTTCTCACCCGTCTGCGGATAAGTCAAAGGATTATCGTAAGGTTTTTATTGACCTAACAGTATCTGACTAATAATTTATCAGATTTTCTCCGTCATCAATTAAAATATACGCTGGCTGCTGAATATTTTCCAGCAATGCCATCATATCTTCTTTAGGAATACCAATACAGCCCGCAGTCACCGGTCCTTCAATACAATGCAGGAAAATCGCTGACCCCTTATAGGGTGTGCAGGTCTTATTGTACCCCACCGACATACAGTAATGGTAGCCAATTCCGGCAATGGTGCTTAAATGCTCTGATTTACGCTTATCAAATACATTTCCCGTCTGCCGGATATCCACCAGCTGATTATAATAGGAAGATTCACTGTCCCCTACCCAGTAATGTCCGTCATGCACCTGCAAATATGGAACATTAAAGTTCCCCGGATCTGGTTCAGTTCCAAAAGCAGTATCCAGGGTATAATACCCCCGGGGTGTTTTTTCATCCCCTTCCACTTCTTTTCCTATTCCCAGCCTTCCCAGTGTAGCATTTGTGTTAAACACTTCCTTCCAGGAAACGATTTTTTTCTGTTCTCCCGTCAAGGCAGCAGTTGAATTGGCTACCGTTTGCGATTCCTGTGCCGTTTCTCCTGGGCTTTGCCTGGAAACAGCAGTTTTACTTTCTGTATCTGCGCCCTTTACAGTCTGCATCGTCTGCCCGCGCATTAAAACGCTATTGCCTGGGCCAGCAGTTAAACGGTCATTCGGATTAGATGCCGCCTTATTTTCTGGCTCCACCACAGTTTCTTCTTTTAAATAAAACGTCGCCCGCCCAGCATTTCCATGACCTTCAATCACCAAAAGGCTTTTTGCATCTGAGGGAATCGTCGTAAATCGTTCAATTTCATACTGCGGATGAATCATCACACCATTTCGATCGACATAATAGCCGTCCGGTGTAATTGCATTTGTCCACATCTGACCGTCAGCGCCAAAATAGCGATAGGCCCCAACCGCGTTATCCACAACCCAGCTGCCCTGTGCCATATCCTCTGCTCCCAAAGCACTTCCCGCACCCATAACCAAGGCGGTCAGCACCCCCATCACTGTTCCAGCCAACATGCTATTTCTAAGCAGCCTGTCGCTGCCTATTCTTAATCTTTTTTTCATGCAATCTCCTGTCTATTAGCGTCTGCTGTTTGGATGCCCTTCATCCTAAACCTGGTGCGCCCACGCCTGCCTGATTTCCTGACCAGCCATACGCAGGCGCACATTCACTCTACTGTTCATGTATGTTCACTGTATCCATGAACAGCAGCACATCCACTTTGCTTAATGCCGATGCATCGAGAACTGATCCATCGGATACTTCTTCAGATTTTCCAATACCTTCCTGTCGTCCGCCGACTTAATCAGGGCATCCCGGTCTTTCTTTGCCTCCAGCTCGGCTTTATGTTTACTCGGACCGCCCACACAGCCACCTGCGCAGACCATACCTTCGATAAAGTCCTCAGGAAGCTTTCCGACCTTCATCAAAAGCAGAGCCTTCTTGCACTCTGCGCCGCCACTGCACCGGGCAACCTTCGGCTCGATCTCCTCACCCATTTCCTTAAAACACTGCAAAACCGCACTGGTAACGCCGCCGCCGTTGCCAAAGCGCTTGCCAAATACGGAACTTTCCTGGTATTCGTTGCCTTCCGGCTCAAGCTCCACGCCCTTGGCCCGCATCATTGCCCGAACCTCGCCAAAGGTCAGGGCATAGTCAGCATTGTCGATAATATTCAAATCCAGAGCCTCGCTCTTTTTGGCAATGCACGGCCCGATAAATACGGTGATAATGTTCGGGTCCTGCGATTTTAACATACGGGATACGGCGCACATCGGGGAAACCGTAGTGGACATATTCTCTTCCAGCATCGGGAAATGCTTTTTAATCATATTGACAAAGGCCGGACAGCAGGAAGTTGTCATCTTCTTGCCTTCCTTATACGCCTCGGCCCACTCCTCGGCCTCGTAAGCTGCGGTCATATCACCGCCCAGACCTACTTCCACCATATCCGCAAAGCCAATCTTCTTTAATGCCGTTTTCCAGCTTCCCATGGTAATATTATTCCCGAACTGACCCTCGGTCGCCGGGGCAACCATAGCTACTACCTTCTGGCCCGCCTTCATTAAGCGGATAATATCCACTAAGAAGGTCTTGGTGCCAATCGCACCGAACGGACAGCTGTGGATGCATGCGCCGCACTGGATACACTTATCCTCGTCAATCACGCAGATACCATATTCATTATAGGTGATAGCATCCACCGGGCAAACTTTCTTACAGGGGCGCTCTAAGTGGGCAATGGCATTATACGGGCACGCCTGGGCACACTTGCCGCACTCCTTACACTTGTTTGGGTCGATGTGGGCGTGCTCATTGCCCATGTAAATCGCACCAAAATTACAGGAATTTTGGCAGGCTTTTCCCATACACATACGGCAGTTGTCGGTAACGATATAAGAAGCAATCGGACACTCCTCACAGGCCGCGCCGATAACCTGAACAACATTCATGCTGTCATAGCCGGAAGGGCACTTTCCTTCTGCCAGCCGCACCCTCTGCCGGATAATCTCCCTTTCCTTATAAATACAGCAGCGGTACTGCGCCTGTGGGCCGGGAATCATCTCGTAAGGAAGCTGATCTCTTTCTTCCTCTAAAGTACCTTCATACGCCCTTTTGGCAACCTCGTATAATACATCATGCTTTAAACGTAAAATTGTTGCGTCATTTGTTACCATGATTTTTCCTCCTCTATCCCTGCGTGTTTTTATCTGGTGCATTACGATTCATATGCATTCACTGTAACCAGTAACTTCGGTGTATCATGCTGCCATGAACCGCACCAGGATAACCCCCTGAACAATACATCTATCCATAATTTTCCCAATCCCTGCTCTTAGCTTTGCGGCTTAAAAACGGAAAACTTCCCTGATAAATTAGTTTTTCTATATCAACTAGTACACTGGCACAACAGGGGCACTTAATAATAGATAACGTCTACCTTCCTCCCCATCTCAGCAATGGTTGTTTTCAGC
>CAJUDX010000003.1:66933-87319 GCA_910584785.1 uncultured Lachnospiraceae bacterium
TTAATAATAGATAACGTCTACCTTCCTCCCCATCTCAGCAATGGTTGTTTTCAGCTGCTCCACCAAATTCTGGCGAATACCCAGGTCAAAGGGAATGCCGGGGTTCTGGTAGGCGCTGTTAATGGCCTTTCCTACATATAAATGAACCTCCGTACAGTCCTCAATAATCATCTTTGCCACCATCGAAGCCCCGTTTGGCTTATCAAGTTCCTCAAAAAAGTCCTCGGAAACCGTCTCGTTCTTCACATAGCGGCGCAGAAGCTGAAGTACACGGTTTAACGTAAGCACACCCTCCGTCACCAGGTCGATGCCGTCCATATAGGCAATGGGCGGAATCTCCGGGTCCACGTAGTCTAAAGAAACATCCAGCCTGCGGTTTAATACCCGTGAAACAATGGTTGCGCTCGTGCCGCCGCAGACCACGGTTTTTGCTGCCGGGTTACTGAGGAAATCATGAACCATCCTCGTATCGTCCTCGGGGTTTTTCGCCGGTCCGGTCATCACATGCACAGGCTTGCTGTCAATAATCCGCATAACCGCTACGGTCGTATCGTCGCCGGGGCGGAAGCCGTACAGCTCGTCGCACGCCTGGGATAAGGCATTCGCCAGGCGGACGGAAGAAATCGTTAAGGCATACTGCTTTACGGCGTAGGCAGCAATATCCTCCCACAGCCAGCCAAAGTTCAGCAGATCGCCCACGCCGGCGTGAATCGTTCCGTCGCTCATCAGGATAAAGGCATCACCCCGCTTTACCTGAAAACGGTATTCATTAATCTTCTTTCCCTCAACCTCACGGATGTTCTGGGGAATCTCCATCAGCTTTCCGTCCCGGATAAAGATACAGCCGGGGTTGTCAAACTCCACAAGATAAGCGTCGCCGTTATTAAACACCTGCAGAATACTGAAGGTCGCATAGGCTACCTGGCGCACCTGGCATACGGGGAGGGTCTGGACAATGGTATCCACGCACTCCTCTAACGTCGCCCCGTTTAAAAACATCGTCCCCAGGATCTTTGAGGTAAGCGTCGCCAAAATATTTGCTTTTACGCCGCTTCCCATACCGTCTGCCAGGATCATAATGTCCGAGTCCCTGGTCTGGAGGATTTCCACCTTGTCGCCGCACAGGATTTCCGTAAATTTATTTAAGCTTTTATAAGCAACATCTACCGTAACTCCCATTATTTGACCTCGCTTTCCTTCCCGTCCTCCAACAGGGAATGACACAGCTTGGTCAATGTCGTCTTTGTGTCGGCTGTCGTTTCGCCCAACAGTCCTGCGATTTCCTGGGCTACCATCATCTGCTTATGGATAACCTTCTGTGCAAGATCGATGGTTTCCAGCTTCGTTTCATAGTCCTGTCTGGCCTGCTCCTCCTCTCTGGTAATATCAATCAGGGTTGCCAGAACCACATCTTCCTTTTCAATATAGACAATATTCTGTAAGGTCGAAAGATTGTTATAGTCCGAATATGTAACCTTCTTTCCGTGGATACTGTTCTTGGTTTCAAACACCCACTGGAAATCTGCCGGATCGATAAATTCGTACAGATACATCTGCAGAGCTTCCTGCCTGGTCTTTCCAAAGAACTTTTCACCGACAGCCGAATATTCCCGGATCTTTAAATCCTGATCCACAATCAGCACCAGATTGGGGGAAGTTTCCATCACAAGGTTTGCCAGTGATTCTGCCTTGTCATGCATGTACGGGATACACATATTCAGTTCTGCCTTGCCCTGATATACAGCAATGGCCTTTTCCCGGCAGGTCGGATAACCGCAGGCACCGCAGTTAAGTTCATCTTCCGGTTTTGTCTTTCCGATTTCTGCCAGAATTTCCCGGATCTTATCCTCGGAAGGCATGGGATCGCGCGGCGCGTGGTTTTCAAAGCGCTTTCCAAAATCAATCCCTTCCATTGCCTGGGCAAGTCCCTTTTCGTCCACAGGTTCCTGCGGAATAGACTCTTCCATATCCAGCTTAATCTTAAAACGGGAAATAAATGCATCATCCTCCACCGTCGGGCCCTTCACGCAGCCGCCGGAGCACATATTCATCTCAATAAAGCAGTTTTTAATCTCGCCCTTAACCAGACTTTCGCAGAGATCCATACAGTTCTTCGTGCCGTGCACATAGAACTTATGATAGGCATCCGCCTTCTTCTGTGTTGCCAGAATCGAACTGACCACGCCGTTCGTAATCGGATAGAGGCGGTTCACCTTCGGGTCAAGCTGCTTAAACGGCGTATCCTCGCACTCGGAAATCACGATATCCTTCTCTTCGAGCCACTGGTTAATATCGTTAAAATTCAACACGGCATTAATAAAGCCCGGATGCCTCTCGTCTGCGGCCTCTTTCTTTTTGGCAATGCAGGGACCGAGAAAAACAATCTTGGCATCCCTGCCGTACTCCTTGCGCAGCATCATCCCGTGCGCCACCATCGGCGATACCACGGGTGCCAGCATAGGCACAAGTTCAGGGTAATAAATCTCAACCAAATCATTAACACTGGGACAGCAGGTGGTAATAATATTTTCCATCTTTCCTTCTGCCAGAAGTCTGTCGTACTCTGCCGTCACCACGGCTGCACCTTCAGAAGTTTCCCGCACGTCCGTAAATCCAAGTTTTCTGAGGGCAGTATTGATCTGACCGATGGAATGGTGCTTTAACAGGCCCATGTAGGAAGGCGCAATCGAAACAATTACCTTCTCACCGCGGGAAACCATATATTTTACCATATCCAGATCGCTGATTAAGGTCTTTGCCGACTGCGGACAGACCTGGAGGCAGTGTCCGCAGAGCACGCACAGTTCCGGAATAATCTCGGCCTTGCCGTCCTTAATCATAATGGCTTTAACATCACAGTTGCGCACACACTTATAGCAGTGCTTACATTTTGTGGCTTTGAAATCAATGATTTTTTTCACGGTTTACAGCCTCCCCATAATCTCCTTTTTGAAGAACTCTTCAGTAGTTTCCGGCGACAGAGAATGCAGCTCCCCGTCCACGGTAACACACACGCCGTTGACACAGTTGCCGCTGCAGAACGCACCGTTTAAATCTACCTTGTCGCTGACACCGTTCGCCTTCACCAGTTCCTGCATCTTCTGGATGATTTCTCTGGAACCCTTTAAATGACACGCACTTCCGATACAAATCGTAACTTTCATGGATAATCCCTCCGCTTTATGTAATTGTTCGCCCATCCGGGCACTTTGCATTTATTATCGCATATTGTGATCTTATTATCAATATATTTTTTATTACATTTTATGGTATTTTGTTTGG
This sequence comes from uncultured Lachnospiraceae bacterium, assembly GCA_910584785.1. Lineage (GTDB taxonomy): Bacteria > Bacillota > Clostridia > Lachnospirales > Lachnospiraceae > Caccovicinus. Next base: position 70,216 of record CAJUDX010000003.1, read on the forward strand.
TGATTTCCACGAAACAAAATTATACCTTCGAACTAATGCAGTCTGCACGAAAAAAAGAAAAGAACCTTAAAAGAATGATCTCTCAAGGTTCTTACTCTGCTTAACTTTTCCTGTCTTTTTTATAATAAAGCATATTTCACCACATCCATCTTCACCTTCCCATCCGCAAAGAAGGAAATCCCCTCTGCTGCTAAGTCGGTGTAGAGCACAGCAGACATCACCTGCTCGCCGTCATTGATAAAAACCTCGACGCTGAAACGATCCAGGATCATCCGAAGTTTCAGTTCACCCTGCCTGTGGTTTACCTTACACCTTCTCTGATGAATAACCGCTCTTCGCGAACCTGAAAACTTCCGGTCTATTTTCAGCACCGACTCATAGGGACGGAAGCTTAATGAGGTCTGGTATTGTTCATTCTGCGCAAAGCGCACGGCAAATTTCTGGTACATCTTCTCTGCATTCCCCGGGCGGACAGTGAATTCCATATCCACCTTCCGTCCCCGGATTCCGTCCAAATGAATGGTATCATTCTCAATCACGACACCGGCATACTCCACCTTATCCCTGCGCAGTTCTTCCAGTTCCCGCACCGGCTTCTGGTACAGCCGCCCGTTTTTTACCGACAATTCCCTTGGCAGGCTCATCTGTCCTATCCACTTGCGGTCAGGGGTGTGGGACATGCAGGTATCCCAGTTCTGCATCCAGCCAATCATAATCCTCCGCCCGTCTGGTGCAAGAACGGTCTGCGGAGCATAAAAGTCAATGCCGTAATCAATAGACTGATCGTGCTGTTCGGTAAATGTATTGGTCGCTTCATCAAAATCTCCAGTCAGGCAGAGGGTTCCGTTTCCGTTATGGTATTCAAAGCCCTGGGGAAGCATATCCTGCGGGCTGACAAGCAGCACCCACTGTCCGTCAAGCCGGAAAAAATCAGGGCATTCCCACATTTTCCCAAAACGGTTGCGGTTTTCGGCAAGAACGTTTTCATACTTCCAGGTAAAACCGTCCTCGCTGGAAAACAGGAGAATCTGCCCGCTCCCGTCAGCCGGACGGTTTCCGATTACGCAGGCATAGGTTCCATCCTTCTTTCTCCACAGTTTCGGGTCACGAAAATCCTGACGGCTGAACCCTTCCGGCAAATCCTCTCCCTTAATCACCGGATTATTTTCCAGTTTTCTATAATCAACTCCGTCGCCAATGGCAAGGCACTGATTCTGGGTGTCACAATAGGTTCCGTTCCACTGTTCCTCCCGCATAACACTGGTATACATCAGCATCTGCCGTCCGTCGGGAAGTTCAATGGCGCTCCCGGAAAAACACCCGTCCTTATCATAAATTTCATCCGGTGCCAGGGCTGCGGGAAGGTATTCCCAGTGCAGCAGATCCCGGCTTACCGCATGACCCCAGTGCATGGAATCCCAGTGCGGGGCATAGGGATAATACTGATAAAACATATGATACTGCCCCTGGTAATAGGAAAATCCATTCGGATCATTCATCCAGCCGGTGCGGACAGATAAATGAAAAGCCGGTCGTTCTTCTTTTTTAATCATTTTTTCCGAAGCTTCTTCATATTTACGGGCTTCTCTTAAGGTCTGACTTATCATTTCTTCATTTCTTCCTTTCATCAACTTTCTGCCTTCTTTTATCGTTCTGCTGCCTTGTTCCCCTTTGCCTTATTTTTGCTGTCTTATTATACTCCCCTACTTCGCTGCCGTACTTGCATTATAGTCATCCAGATAATTCTGGAACAGCTCCAGATATTCGCTCAGTCCGTAAGCTTCAAGGCTCTTTAAGTACTCATCCCAGTCCGCATCCGTAAACCCGTTCATAATCCAGTCCGCTTTTTTGGCGTTGATTGCCTTTTTAATATCTGCCTGGAGGTTCGATAAGGTTTCCGTGTCCTCGCGGCTCATAAAAATATTGGGGTATACATTTTCAGTGTGCATATCCGGGGTATAATATTCTTTAATCCAGTCCAGACGGTACTGCGCGTCATCCGGGCAGGTCACATAGACGCCGTAATAATCATCAAGAACTGCCAGAGGGCCTCCCACTGCCTCGGCTTCCCTTACTTCCACCGGAGAGGCGTCGCCCAGGGGCGCATGTTTTAGCATAGGCTCGCCCTGTTCATTTTCCCCCATCTCGAAAATATCAAAATCATCATCCTCGCCGTAGGTTCCCCAGTTATTCTGCGGGGACTGCATCGGCGCATACATCTGATCCAGCCATGCGCAGACCAGGGCAGGATTTTCCGCCACCGAAGTCACCACACAGCGCCCGCGGTTAAATCCGCTGGTAAAGGAACCGTTTACCGGAGTTAAGTTTCGGGTATCCGCGGTCAGAACCGGAAGGGGCACCCAGTCCTTTAGGTTGGCAACATTGCCCACATCCCAGGAAAAGCAGACACCGTAACGCCCGGACTTTCCCTTGGATACGTAGGTTGACCACACCTGGGTAAAGGCTTCCGGGTCAATCAAACCTTCCTCGTACAGCTTATGCAGCCACGAAATCCCATCCTTATAGCCTTCCTGCACCGCACTGCAGATCACCTTCTGATCATCCGTAACCGCAATATGACGTTCCTTGTCCGCATCTCCGTAGCCTTCGCCAAAACCGTTAATTAAAATCGCCGGATCCTGACCGGGGTCATTGACGATGCAGGACATCGGGATAATGCTTCCCTCGATTCCAAATTCTTTCTGAAGGCTCTGGGCATTGTCCCTGAATGCGATAAGAACCTGTTCAAATTCATCCACCGTTTCCGGAACGGAAAGCCCCAGAAAATCCAGCCATGCCTTATTGATAAAACTCATATTGTCCACGGTCTGAATCGCCGTTTTGCCCGAACCAAGCTGCTCAATCCAGGGCAGCGACCAGATATGGCCGTTGACATCGGTACACATCACCCGATACTCAGGATACTGTTCAAAAACCGCACTGAGGTTGGGCATGTAGGCGTCAATATACTCCTCTAAGGGAATAATAGCACCGTACTCCGCATATTTTAAGAGGTTGCTGTCGGTAAAGTCCGCCGAAAAGATAAAATCCGTAAGCTTATTCGGGTCGGACATATTCAGGGAAATCTTATCCTTCCACTGGTCAGCCTGAATCGCCATCCACTTAATTTCCACATTCGTCTGTTCCTCAAGGCGCTTAAAAATCGTCCGGTTATTCGGCTGGGATTCCGTGTTTGCCGGATAGCTGATCATACCGGAGAGCACCGTTTTTTCTTTTAATGGAAATGCAAGCTCCGCCTTATCCACCGGTCGGAACGTCCCGTCATTAATCTTTTTCCTGCCGCCTGCACATCCGGCTAAAGAAATACTCATCCCAAGCACAAGCCCTGCTGCCATTATCCGTTTCCATGTTTTCTGTTTCATTCTCTTCTCCTTCTTCCCTTATTAGCCTTTTACTGCACCAGTCATAATTCCGCTGTCAAAGTATTTCTGGAAAAACGGATACATCACCAGAAGCGGAAGGCTGGAAATAATAATGGTTGCATATTTTAACAGTTCTGCAAGCTGGGCACGCGCCGCCGTACTCTGCATATCCGCAATCATGCCGGATTCCGGCTGGTTCTGAATCAAAATCGAGCGAAGCACAAGCTGCAGGGGCTGCTTGGCGGAATCATTCAGATAAATCATAGCGTCAAAATAGCTGTTCCACATAGCCACAAACTGCCACAGCGCCAGCACGGCGATAATCGGCGTACACACCGGAAGCAGAATTTTAAAGAAAAAGGTCAGTTCATTCGCCCCGTCCACATCGGCAGCCTCGCGCAGTTCACTGGGGATTCCCCGGTAATAGGTTCGCGCAATGGTCATATTCCACACGCTGAAGGCTCCCGGAAGGATAACCGCCCACATGCTGTCCACCAGTCCAAGATTGCTGACAATCAAATAGGTGGGAATCAGTCCGCCGCCGAAAAACATGGTAATCATAAACAATATATTAAAGAAGCCTTTTCCACGGAAATCACTTCGGGAGAGCGGATAAGCCGCCAGCAGCGTAACCACAACCGAAACCACGGTAAACACGACCGAATAGACAATCGCATTTTTAAAGCCAATCCAAATCTGACGGTTGCTAATCACGCGCTCATAAGCTGTCGTCGTCCACTTGCTGAAATCAAAGGTGATTCCTTTATTCTGCAGGGTAATCGGATCAATAAAGGATGCAACAACAATATAAAGCATCGGTACGATAATTGCAACCGCAAATAATCCCAGCAGAAGATACCCTGCGCTTAATAATACCTTATCCTGTGCGGAATATCTGGTCCATACACTTTTTTTCTTCATCAGGCTGCCTCCTTTATAATCCCTGTCCGTCATTCATCTTGGCTACAATCTTATTGACCACAATCAAAAGAATAACATTAATCACCGTATTAAATAAACCAACTGCCGTAGAAAAGCTGTAATCGCCGTCAATTAAACCTTTCCGGTAAACATAGGTGGCAATAATCTCCGATGCCGGCAGGTTTAAGTCCGTCTGCAGGGCATAGGCTTTTTCAAATCCGATGCTCATAATATTTCCCGCCTGCAAAATAAACTGGATAACCACCATATCCTTAATCGCGGGCCATTCCACCGTGCGGATCTGCTGGAGAATGTTGGCTCCGTCCATAATCGCCGCCTCCCGAAGCTCCTGGCTGGCGTTTGCCAGAGAAGCCGTGTACATAATGGAGGCCCAGCCCGCCGTCTGCCATATTCCGCTGACAATGTATATCGTCCGAAACGCCCCCGGCATAGTCATAAAATTCAAATCCGTTCCCAGAAGAAGGTTGACCGGCCCGGTTACGGAAAGAAAGATCCGCACGATACCGCAGAGAACAATAACCGAAACAAAGTTTGGCAGGTAAAGAATGAGCTGCACTTTTTTCTTAATGCCTGCGCGCTGAATCCGGTTAAGCAAAAGCGCCAGGATAATCGGAACCGGAAATCCCCATAATAAACTGTAGACGCTCAGCTTTAAGGTATTTGCCAGGTAACCAAGAAAATCCGGCGAAGTTAAAAATCTGGTAAAATGCTTTAACCCCACCCACTTGCTTCCCATAACACCTTTAAAGGGGTTATGGGAAGCAATCAGGATACCGCTCATCGGCGCATATTTAAAAATCAGCGTCAGCAGCAGCGCCGGCATCAAAAAGATCAGGTAAAGCTGCCAGTGCTGGCGGATATAAACCAGCGTATTGTGCAGCCCTCCACCTTCTGCTTCCTTTCTTCTTGAAACTGTGTTAGAATTTGTACTCATAACTTCCTCCTCTCTTTTTTTGTGACCATTCCCTGCCTTCTTACACACATCGCTTTCTTCTGTATTTTTCGAGCTTTTTGTGCATTTGGCATCATGGTTGTGCATTTGTAAAATAACCCTTGCAGCTCATGCTTAAGTTATACCATTTTTCTTGGATTTTGTCAACTATTTTTCTACATTTGCTCAATTATTTTTTCAAATGCACCATTATCCTCCGTGATTTTGTTGGTTTGCAGGTCTTTTTTTGCTTTATAATATGTAATAATCTACACAAAATTTTTTATTTTACATTTGACACATTTTGATTTATTTGTTATAATAATGAAAAAAATATGGTGAGGAAGTCCTATGGAAAATACAAATTATACAAATAACAATACAAATATTAACACAAATAACAATACAATGAATAATACAAACAGCAGCACAAACCGGGTAACCATACAGGATATTGCAGACGCCCTGGGCATTTCCAGGAATACCGTATCCAAGGCTATCAATAACACTGGTGTCCTGGCTGATTCCACCAGAGAAAAGGTACTGAAAAAAGCAGCAGAAATGGGTTACAAGCAATTTTCTTATCTCAATATCTCTGAGAACAGCATCGAAGCCCGCCTTCCCCTTTCCAAAAACAGCGGTGAAATTGGCCTGCTGATTACAGGATTTATCGGGGATTCCCATTTTGCTTCGGTTATGCTGGATAAGTTTCAAAAAGAAACCTCACAGCTTGGCTACGGCTTTTCCATGCACAGGGTTCTGGAAAAAGATATTGACGCATTAAGTCTTCCTCTGTCCTTTGATCGGGAAAAAACGATAGGAATCATCTGCTGTGAGATGTTTAACTATCCCTACGGCCAGATGCTCTGCAGCCTGGGTATTCCTGTTCTTTTTGTCGATTCCCCGGTTATCGGACAGGGAAGCCCGTTAAAAGCCGACCGGCTTTACATGGATAACCAGACCGAAATCTTTTCCTTTGTCCGGGAAATGGCAGACCGCGGAAAGAAAAATATCGGGTTTATCGGTGAATCCATGCACTGTCAGTCTTTTTATGAACGCTTTATGGCCTGCCGGAACGCCCTGTACATGAACAAACTCCCCTTTATGGAGGAATACTTTCTGCTGGAAAATAAAGCCGGCATCAAAAAACCTTCCTCCCAGGACTATCAGGACTATCTGTGCGAACATCTTCAATCGTTAAAACATCTCCCGGACGTCTTTATCTGCGCCAATGATTTTATCGCTATGGATGTTCTCACGGCTCTGCACAGCCTTGGCTATGATGTTCCTAAAGATACCTTCCTGTGCGGATTTGACGATTCCCCGGATTCCAAACTTATCCGCCCTGCCCTGACGACGATCCATATCCACAGTCAGATCATGGGCATTACCGCCGTACAGCTTTTGCTCTCCCGCATCAAAGAACCTTCCTTAAATTACCGTACCGTGTATACGGAAACCAACCTGATTTACCGCGAATCCACCGGCGATTGAATCTGTTTATCAGCGACAACCCGTAAATCTTGCACAAAATGGAGGAAAAACCATGAACCGCCTATTTACCCCGGATAATCCCGTAATGCAGTTTATCACCAAATTAGCCTGTACCGCCTACTTAAATCTTTTATGGTTTATCTGCTGTATCCCCATCGTCACGGCGGGAGCGTCCACGACAGCACTTTATTATGTTACATTAAAAATGGTAAAAGACGAAGAATCCGGTCTGACAAGAGCCTTTTTCCATTCCTTTAAAGAAAATTTCAGACAGGGAACAATCATCTGGCTGATTCTTCTGGCTGCGGGAATTGTCCTGGGCATTGACGGATATGTCCTTTATCATCTGCGGTTTGAACATATTTTCTGGACGATAATCACGGCTATTTTCGTTATCGTCGCCATAGCCTATGCCATTATCTGCCTGTACATCTTTCCTCTGCTGTCCCGCTTTTCCAACAGCACAACATCCATGTTTAAAAATTCCCTGATGCTGGGTATGCGCTTCTTGCTCTGCACGGTCTGTATGGCTGTCATTGACTTTATCATGCTGTTTGTCATCATTCGAATTTTCACCCCTGCCATTATCTTTGGCATGGGGATGTGCGCTTATTTCTCTTCTTATTTTCTGTCGAATATCTTTAGGCAGTGTGAGGAGAAATCGGCGGATGTTTCGTCTGTCAGGGAAGACAGCCGGTTATAGTTAATGAAATCAAGAAAAGCCAAATATTGTATTTCTATCCGTTCCATGTTATTCTATGATGGCAGGATTGGCAAAAGATAAAGCAAAAGATGAAAGAGAATACAACATCTATCCCCTTGCAAATTCCAGGAAAGGAAGTGAAAAGTTATTATAAAAAAAAGCCATTTTGCTTTAAATAGCCTAACCTTGTGCTATAATAAATAAGCAATTACAATTATGTATACAGAAAGAAGGAAATTTTATGAAAAAACTATGGTCTTATGCCTTAATGGCTGCATTATCGGTTACTGTTTTAACCGGATGCAAAACCAGCACTTCTGCTTCTTCGGATACTTCCGCTGCCACAGTGGAAGCAGCGTCGGAAGCGGCGAACGATGAGGCGGCTTCCAAAGAAGATACGTCATCAGAAAACACATCCCCGGAAACGGATGCTTCCCGGGAGGAAACCTCTGCTGCCGTTTCGGATACGGAAAATAGTGAGGAGAACGACAAGGAAAATAAAGACGATATAGAAATCGAAGCCGTTGACCAGAATGGTGCACAAATCCGCATCGGCTCGCTGAAAGGCCCGACTTCGATGGGACTTGTCTTTTTAATGGAAATGTCAGAAAATGGAAAAACCGCAAATGACTACGAATTTACCATGGTCACCGCAGCGGACGAACTGCTTCCCAAGGTAATCAGCGGCGAACTGGATATGGCCCTTCTTCCCGCCAATGTGGCAAGTGTGCTTTATAACCGGATGGACGGGGCGATTTCGGTCATTGATATTAATACTTTAGGGGTTCTTTATGTAGTAACCGCCGATGACAGTATCCAGAGCATGGCGGATTTAAAGGGACGCACCATCTACATGACCGGAAAGGGCACAACACCGGATTATGTTTTCCGCTATCTGTTAAGTGAAAATGGTTTATCCGACAGCGATCTTACCTTAGAATATAAGTCCGAACCAACCGAAGTTGCCGCCCTTTTACAGCAGGAGGACGGTGCCGTGGGTGTGCTTCCCCAGCCCTTTGTCACAGCGGCCTGTGCACAGAACAAGGACTTGAAAATACCTCTGGATTTAACGGCGGAATGGGATAAGACCCAGAAATCTTCCCCTTCCCCCAGCCGCATGGTGACCGGTGTTACCGTTGTCCGCAATGATTTTCTGGAAAAGGAACCGGAAGCGGTAAAGATCTTTTTAAGTGAACATGAAAAGTCCGCCGCCTACACCAAAGAACAGACCCAAAAGGCAGCAGAACTGGTGGTAAAGACGGGAATTATTGAAAAAGCCCCCATCGCCGAACTCGCCCTTCCCAAGTGCAATATTACCTGTATCACAGGAACGCAGATGAAGGATGCACTCAGCGGATACCTTCAGGTTCTTTATGACCAGGACCCGAAATCCGTGGGCGGAAAACTTCCTGGGGATGAATTTTATTATCTTCCCTAGAGATTAAATAGAGCATTAAACACAAAATGAAAAAACAGAATCATTGTCCTTGACAGGAACCATTATCCTTGACCATATTCTGTTTTTTCATACAGAGTATTCTGATTTCTCATACAAAACTATCCAAACTAAGAAAGGACCATTTCCTATGCATCAATATCTCTCCCCGCGCTGTCGAAAAACAGCTATTTTTTTCTTTTGGCTGAGCTTTTGGCAGCTTACTGCCCTGTTGATTGATAATTCCATTCTTATGGCAGGGCCGTGGGAGGTTATCCAGGCGTTTTTTCACCTGATGCCGGAAAAATCCTTCTGGCTGTCGATTGCCGTTTCCTTTGGAAAAATCAGCGCGGGGTTTCTCCTGGCATTTTTCAGCGGAATCCTTATCGGATGGCTGGCTTTTTTGCATCCGGTTTTCGGGGAATTTCTGGCACCGGTGATTTCCTTTATGAAGTCCGTCCCTGTCGCTTCCTTTGTCATCCTTGCCCTGATTTGGATGGGGTCGGAGCGGCTTTCCTCGCTGATTACCTTCCTTGTGGTTTTTCCGGTAATTTATGTCAATACCATTGCCGGATTAAAAAGTACGGATAAAGAATTGCTGGAAATGGCACAGGTATTTTCGATTAGAGGATGGAGAAAGGGACGCTGCCTGTACTGGCCTGCCCTTCTTCCCTATCTGAACAGCAGCTGTAAAACGGCTCTTGGCATGAGCTGGAAATCAGGTATCGCTGCTGAAGTTATCGGTGTTCCCGAACAGACCATCGGTGAACAGCTCTACCTTTCTAAAATCTATCTCAACACCGCAGAACTCTTTGCCTGGACCCTGGTAATTATCCTTGTCAGCGCAGGGTTCGAGCGCTTATTTCTTGTTGTTTTAAACCGGGTGGGGAAGAAAAAACCTGTGTTTTTAGGGAGCAGGGAAAGCAATTTTCAGACACACACCGGACAGGCTGAAGGAAATTTTCTGCAGACCAGCAACAGTTTGACGGCAAAGCTTTCAAAGCCACATCATTGCCATGCGTTTACCCTCTCCATTCATCATCTTAGCAAGCATTTTGGAACATTAGAGATTTTTAACCGTCAGGATTTTTCCTTTTCTTCGGAGAAACCCTGGTGTATTATGGCTGCTTCCGGTTTTGGAAAAACAACACTGTTTCGTATTCTTCTTGGACTGGAAAAGGCAGAAGAAGGGGAAATAGAAATTTCAAATACTTCTTGTGAGAAAAACAAAATCACATTAAATTTATTGAAAGAAAACAATAATTCATCAAATCCATTAAGCGAACTCAGAATTTCGGCTGTATTTCAGGAAAATCGGCTCTGTGAAACCCTTAGCCCTGTGGATAATCTCCTGTTGGCTGTGCCGGAACTTAACCGCAAAACAGCTGAACAGGAACTTTCCCTTCTTCTCCCTGCGGAATGTTTAAACCGTCCAGTTTCCACCTTAAGCGGGGGAATGAAACGAAGGGCAGCCCTTGTCCGCGCTGTATGTTTTTCCGGGACAATTCTTTTGATGGATGAACCATTCACGGGATTGGATGAAGATACCAAACAAGACGCTGCCCGTTATATTCTCTCACGCCGCCAGGGAAGGCTTTTTATCTTTTCCAGCCATCAGGAAGAAGAAGGGCGGCTTTTGGAGGCGGAAATTTTGCACTTATCATCCGCCAGGCTGTCATCCTGACCTTGTGTCAGAACACTAACTTCCATACTGCAATCCCAATCGAAAATACCGCAATCCCTTTTTTCAGCAGCCCCTGGTTAATCCGGGCTGCATTTTTACTGCCATAGAAAACACCGACGCCATGACTGATTAAAGCAACCGCCAAAATCGGAAGAATGTCCAAAAAATCACACTGCAGAAGATAGCCTGCCGCCGCCGGGATTCCGATAAATATCGAGTTAAATAATGCCACCCCAACTGCCGTGTGGACGGGGATTCCCAGTAAGACCAGAAGCGGCATCACAAGCACAGGCCCGCCAGCGCCGGATAATGAGCAGATGGCACCAGTCACAAAGCCTAAAATAAGGGTCAGAGGAAGATTATTATTGATTGAAAAATACCTCACTTTTTCCGATGCTCCCTTTGCGTTTACCGCCGAATCCTTTCCCTGTCCACCTGCCTTCTTATCTTTCCTGCATAAAATCGATATCCCCGAAAGTAAAACCACCAGATACAACAGTACTTTCACCCCTTCTTCGGGGATAATCCGGTTTAAATACACGCCTAAAACGGCTCCGGCAAGGCTTCCAATGCTCAGCCGAAAGCCAAAGCCCGCATCCAGATTCCCTGCCTTTTTAAAGTTCCACGATCCAAGAATTCCCGACACGATAAAAGCCGAAAAACTGAGTGCCAGTCCCTGAGAAACACGCATTTCTAAGACGGTGGTATAAAACATCGGAAGCAGAAATCCAGCCACCCCGCACAGTCCTACAAATACGCCCACGACCAGATTTGCTGCCGCGGTCATTAGTCCGGTTATCATTGTCCCATGCCTTCCTTTTCCATATATTTCCTGATTTCAAAACGGATCTTCTCTTCATCTAAGGTCTTTACTTCCCGGTCTTCCATCAGGCATTTTCCGCCCACAACCATATCGCGCACATCCCCTGATTCGGCACATTCAAACAAGGTGTGGAGAAGATTTCCACTGGGAATAAGCCTTCCCGTATCCAGGTAAATGCTGATAAAATCTGCCTTATAGCCTTCAGCAATCTTCCCGCATTTCCCCAACTCGTCAATTGCCGCCGCACCGCCTTCAAAAAGCATCTGAAACAGCAGTTCTGCCGGCATAACCCTGGGATTTTTATTCGGTACACCATGGTAAATATTCATCAGAGAACGGAAAATCCTCATTTCATTCCACAGACTTAACCCGCCGTGTGCTGCCCCATCTGAGCCAAAACCTGGGATAATTCCCCGTGATACCAGTTCCGGCGTATCAGGCACAGCCTTTCCACAATTGCTGAATGGACAATGGCAGAGTTTTACCTGATATTTTCCAATAATCTCCTTTTCTTCCCTGGACAAAAGCAAACTGTGTGCACCTAAGAACTTTGACGATAAAACACCCATCTTTTCCAGGTATTCATAGGGTCGCATCCCCTCGCGCCGGATAATGCCGTCTATTTCTCCCTGGTACTCGTTCATGTGCGCCTGTAGCACGGTGCCGCGATCTTTTGCGTGTTCTGCTGCCAGTACAGTCAACTTATCCGAGCAGGAATTTAGGGCACGCAGGGAATAATAAACTTTTAGATTCCCCTGATGATTCCAGTTTTCATACAATCTATCCGTTTCCTTCACCGCCTGCACAGCGTCCATGGCAATACTTTCAGGAAGCCCTTCCTCATCCATTGTCGAGAAGGAAAGACAGCCGCGCAAACCGCTCTGCACATAAACCTCTGCCGCTGCTTCCATAAAATAACTTCCTGCATCCACAAAGCCGGATGTGCCGGATTTTATCATTTCCAGGGCGGCTGCCTTTGCCGAAAGCTGCATTTTTTCAGGGGTAAGCGTACTTTCAAACGGAAGCATGACTCTCGTCCAGATAATGGGTTTCGCATCCAAAACCAGCCCCTTTAGCAGCTGCTGTCCGGTGTGCATATGGCTGTCGATTAGCCCAGGCATAATAAGTTTTTCTTTCCCGTAGATCACTTTTTCCGCCTGAAATCCCCTCTCTCCATGCTTAACCACCGCCGCAATTTTATCCCCACAGACCGCAATATCCATCCCTTTTAATATCGTTTTGGCATCCGTCATTACTGTAGTGTCTTCTATTAACAAATTGCATTGTTCCATCTGCATTTCCTCCCTTTTTCTGACATGATTCTTCATCTCCTGACACAATTCTTAATTGCCTGGCATAATTCTTCCTCTTCTGATGTAATTCTTAATTGCCTGGCATAATTCTTCCTCTTCTGATGTAATTCTTCATCTCCTGACATGATTCTTAATTACCTGACAGGTGAGTGACTTACTTTTTTTCATAGCTTATATCGCACCACTAAGCTTTAAAATCAAAGAATCCCAAAGGCAGGACCCTAAAAATGTTCCTGTCATTACCAAAAGCCCCACAACAATAATCTTTGGTCCCTGTTTGATAAATGCCTTTAATTGATCGCCAATCGCCAGACCCGCATAGGCCCCAACCATGGTAAACGGTGCAGTAAAATTAATCTTTGCCACAGAGTCGATAGCAAAGGTGCGGATCGGCGACAGCGGGCAGGCAAATATCAGCCCGATAATTGCACAGTAAGCCACAATTGGCAGCTTTAGCGGAATAACCTTTGTACAAACCACCCCCAGCATAGAAATAACCACTAAAATAAAAAGCCCTGGAAGTGAATCAAAAAACCCCACATCATAACCAATAAAATTCGCAAATCCCGTTCCAAACGCACCAATGATCAGCAAAAATAACCACTCCACATACCTCATTCTGCTCACTCCTTATCTTTTCAATTAATCCATTTATCATAAACCTGTTTAATTTTTCCTAGTTTTTCCCATTGCTTTTACTTCCATCAGTTTCATCTCAATCGGTTTCACTTCCATCAGTTCTATGCCTGGATGAAGCAGGCTTTGCCTTTCCAAATCGTCCAAGTTTCGGCTCCAATATGGTATACAGCTTATCACAGAGCGGAATGGCAAGGAACATATTGATATAGATTCCAGTAATTCCTGCCATGGTTTCTCCCACACTTGCCAGCGTTTTAATCGTTTCTGCCGACTCCGGGTAAATCGCACACAGCGAGGCGGAAGAACTTGCCATCATAATTCCTGCCCCCACACCGGAAGCCAGGCCCAGTGCATTGGGATGGAAAATCCCGGTCATGGCAACCACAGAAGCCATAATCCCAAAGTAAATCGTTCCAATCATACCGCCCACAATATAAATCGAAAGGCTTCCCCTCGCCTCTGCAGAATCCGAACCATAAATATTGTTAATCAGTGCCATATGATACTCACGGTTAATTGAAAAACAGGCGCCCACAGCCTCCCTTTTCATTCCCAGAAGGATAGCCACCGGCAGTGCCAGAACAATGCTGAAAAGATTACCAAAACCATGCAGCAGCACTGCCGGGCCTGCACTTAAAATTGTTTCAATATTTGCCCCTGCCGTAATTCCAAGCTTTGCAATAAATGGAGCAATCCCGACAACAACCAGCTTGGAAGCTGCCTTTACCTGCTCATTATTGACAATTTTAGCCACCTGCGGCCCACTAAGCACCCCCAGGATAATCGCATAAAATATCGGGAATAAAATAAGCTTACCCTTACCTACAGGAATCTGAATCTGCCCGATATTATCGGCAATAAAGATAAAAATAAACGCCAGCAGATAGATTTTCCACTCCACCATCACCCTTTGCTTCAGCGATACATAGGTATAATTCGCCGCTTGTTTCCCCTTTTTTTCTGCCATTTCCCCTTCCTCCTTTTTTCTTTTTCCGTTTTCTTGTTTATAGTTTAACAAAAAAAATCACGATAAAAAAAGGACAAATGAGTGGTTTTTCGTTTTTTTTCACAAAAAATTACTCGAAAATATATTTCTTATTTTCCTTGCAGGATACACTAAGGGCTGTTATACTGGATGCATTGTGATAAACAGGGAGTTATAGAAGATTCATCGTTACAAAGAGGAAAATCATAAAAGATACATTATTGCAAAAAGAGAATCGAACAAGGGAGAGACTAAGGATGACCTTACATGAATTGGAAAAAGAAGTGCCGGAATTGCTTTATTACACAAAAACCATGCCAGAAGAACTGCGTCAGCTTGCCCATGTGAAACTTCATCCTTCGGGCAGTTTAATCCATCAGAAGGACTATGCCTTAAACTACTTAGGTATCGTCGCCAAGGGGGAAAACCGGGTAATTAATGAGTTTGAAAATGGAAAAATTTATATGATTGAAACAAATAAAGCCATTGATTTTATCGGGGAAGTTACACTTCTTGCCAATATGCCGAAAACTTCTGTGACTATTGAAGCCCTCACGGAAAACACCGTTATCTACCTCCCCCGCAGAGAATCCGAACAGTGGGTCAATACAGATATTCACATCCTGCGGAAGATGGCTGAACGCACGGCATTTAAGCTTTACCGTTCCTCCTATAACAACGGCTTAAAGCTTTACTATCCGCCTGTATTTTTGCTGGCTGACCACCTTGTCCGCCTCTATGAACAGGCTTTAACCAACACACCTGGTCAAAAAACGGCATCCCGGCCCTTCACTTTACAAAAAACCAGGGAGCGCCTGGGTGAAGAACTGGGCATGAATATCAAGACCCTGGACCGCGCCATACGTTCCATGCAAAAAGACGGACATTTCTCTCTGGTTAAAGGAAAAATCTGCTTTACCCACGAAGAATATCTGCAGATGAAGAATTACCTCACCACCTTTAAAGGATAAGAAAACAGCTTGGTTTTTCCAAATCTTTCTAAGCCTTTCCCTTGTCCGGCTTTTCCTTCTCCTCCAGTTCCACCAGAATAATATCCGGCCCTACCTGACGGATACTGCAATAAGGGATGACATATTCCTTTTCTCTTCCCAAAAAACCGCAGATCGTCGGCGGTCCAGGCACAATAATCGCCACAATACAGCCATTGTCAAAGTCAAAATCAATATCCCCCACATAGCCCAAACGCCTGCAATCACAAATATTTATCACTTCCCGGCATCTCAACTCGCTAATCCGCATACTGCCCTCTTTCACTCTTCCATGCATATTTTCTGCATGGGGAGTTTTCCTGCCTTAATCTATGTTTATGCCAAAAGGAAGGCAATCTTTCCTGAAATCATCATGATTAAAACTATTCTGCATATGGGATACAATTGCGGCAAAAAATGTTAATGCCTGCCATTATCCTATTGATTGTGTGTCAAAACAAGGTATAATTAAAAACGGATAATAAAGCAACAAAAACACCAAAGAGGAGGCTTTTTATGAACAACCATTTCTATTCTATCCAAAAAGCGTTCCGCTGTGCCTTGCCCCATACACTCCCCATCTTTGCCGGTTTCTGGTTTTTGGGGCTGACCTACGGGATTTACATGAATGTTTCCGGCTTCAGCTTCTGGTATCCCTGCCTGATGAGCCTGACCATCTTTGCCGGTTCTATGGAATTTGTAACTGTAGCTCTGCTTCTTGGAGCATTTAACCCGCTCCAGGCCCTGGCCCTGACACTGATGATCAATGCCAGGCATCTGTTTTATGGAATCTCCATGCTGGACAAGTATAAAGGAAGCGGATGGAAAAAGCCCTATCTGATTTTTGGGATGTGCGATGAAAGTTTCTCCATTAACTACACAGCCGACATCCCGGCAGACATTGACCGGGGCTGGTTTATGTTTTTTGTGACACTTTTAAACCATCTGTACTGGTTTTCAGGCGCAACGCTTGGCGGCATTTTCGGCTCGCTGATCCACTTTGACACAAAAGGACTGGATTTTGTCATGACTGCCATGTTCGTGGTAATCTTTATGGAACAATGGATGAAAGAAAAACAACACAAAAGCGCCCTAATCGGGCTGGGTGTTTCCCTTGCCTGTCTAATCCTGTTCGGCGCGGACAACTTTATTATCCCAGCCATGTCAGCAATCCTCGCCGCTTTGACTATTTTTTGCAAACCCATTAAGAAAGGGGAAATTAAACCATGACGCAATTACAACAGCTTATCACCATCGGCATGGTAATCTTAGGAACCGTCCTGACGCGTTTTTTGCCATTCCTGCTTTTTCCCGCCGGAAAACCAACGCCCCGGTATATACAATACCTTGGAAACGTCCTGCCCTCCGCAGTATTTGGCCTTCTGGTCATCTACTGTTTAAAAAATGTAAACCTCTTTACCGGCAGCCACGGCATCCCGGAACTGCTGGCAACCGCCCTTGTGGTTATACTCCATCGATGGAAACGACAAATGCTTTTATCCATTGCAGGCGGAACGCTGTGCTATATGGTGCTGGTACAGTTTATTCTGTAATTCTCATATTTTCGGGGCCGCCTGCCTTATCAGCAAGACGGCTTCGGTTATTTACTGTTAAAGCTCAGCGCCGATTAGGCGGTCTAAGTTCAGGTATTCCAAGTGCGCCCGGCAAACTTTTATCTTTGGTGGTACGACCACTTGTGGGCGCATGAAGGTTACTTTAAAAGCCCACCGCCGATTAGGCGGTCTAAGTTCAGGTATTCCAAGTGCGCCCGGCAAACTTTTAT
>CAJUDX010000003.1:87419-98403 GCA_910584785.1 uncultured Lachnospiraceae bacterium
CTTTGGTGGTACGACCACTTGTGGGCGCATGAAGGTTTATTGCAGTTCTTCTCTATGCCGCTCACGCTCCATCTTACGAATAATTGTCATACAAATCACCACAGACAAGACAATCGAAATAAAGTCTGCTGTCGCCTGTGCATAGATAACACCGTCGAGCTGGAAAAGACGATTTAATACAAATACCAGAGGAATAAAGACCACGCCCTGACGGCAGATGGTCAGCACCAGCGAGGGCAGAGCCTTTCCCATCCCCTGAATGGTATTAATGCAAAGAAATAAAATTCCAATCACTGGACCAGAAATCTGAAGGGCAATCACCATCTTAATTCCGTACTCGATAACCTGGGTATCATTGATAAAGGCGCGGATTACCGCCTCTCTTGCCAGGACCATTAAAACCGTAAGCCCTGTTCCCATCAAAACCGCGCACATTCCAGCAAAGAAAAAGACCTTTTTTAGTCTCTGGCTGTTCCTTGCACCGTAATTATAGCCAATCAGGGGCTGAATCCCCGCACATAATCCAATCTGCAGAAGAACCACCAGCATATTTGCCTTCATCGCCACGCCCATGGCGGCTACCGGAGTGTCGCCGTACTGGGTCAGAACATTATTCAGGACGATATTTGCACAACTCATTAAAATATTATTGAGGGAAGCAGGAACCCCAATCGACATAATTCCTGTCGCTATTTTATCGCCCATACGAAAATCCTTTAACCGGATAGAAAGACTGGATTTTTTCCTCAGAAAATGAAAGAGGAAAAACAGGCTGGCAGCAATATTGCCGATAACGGTTGCCACGGCAGCACCCGTCACGCCCCAGCCCAGCCATAAAATCATAATCGGGTCAAGGATAATATTTGTCACCGTGCCAATCATATTGCCAATCATCGATTCCTTAGCTGCGCCCTCGCCCCTGAGAATATTGCCAAATGCCGTGCTGAACATAATAAAAGGCGCACCAAAAGAAATATAAGTTAAATACTGCCTTGCATAATCATACGTATTTTCACTGGCGCCAATCATGTGCAGAATCCCGTCCATGCCCGCCAAAAAGAGAAGCAGCATAATCACGCCAAGGCCGAGCGAGGCATAACAGCAAAAGGATGACATCTGTCTTGCCCGATCCAGATTTTTTTCGCCCAAGGTGCGGGAAATTGCCGAGCTTCCGCCGATACCGAATAAATTCCCCAAAGCCATAAAAACCATAAACACCGGCGTTGCCAGGGACACGGCAGCCACCTGCATGGCATCATTGGTCTGACCGATAAAGAAGGTATCTGCCATATTATAAATAACGACAACCAGCATAGAAATAATCGTAGGTATTGCCATCGTAGCGACGGCTTTAGCTATTGGTGCTTCTTCAAATAGATACTTATTTTTGTTCATTTATTTTCCTCCTGTCCGTTTTTATGTACTCCTGCAACTGTTGGTGATCTAAGTCTGTGTGATAAAGATCATAAAAAAATGGAACCCCCCGTCCTCTCACCGAAAAAAGAAAGCCATGGGGCTGGATGATAAAATGGATGTTCAATCTAAGATGAACACCGCATAAAACCTTCCAGTACTCCCGGCTTTCGCTGTGGATATGGAAATATGCCATTTTCTTCGCTGCCTTTTATGTTAATCTTTATTTTATAAAATGTCAAGAGGTTTATTTTATTTTTGTCCTCATTTGCCATTCCCTTATTTTCCATATTTCCATAAGTCCGGCACAGCAACCATGCAAATCGGTGAGAACAGCAACTTGCCCAAACCGAAAATCAATGCTATAATGACTGGGAAAAGCAAAGTGTGATGAAACGCCGTGTTCCGGCACCAGACACGCACAAATGCAGGAGAAAAACCGTACAAAACCAGGAAAAATAAGGAGTCCTTATGACCGAAACAGCAAATACCGCACCTCATTCAAAAAAGACCATCCCTGCTGTTCAGAAACATCCCTTTACCAGCACCCAAAAGGATATCCGTCTCAATAAATTTTTAAGTGAAATGGGCTTCTGTTCCCGCCGGGAGGCCGATCGGCTGATTGAAGCCGGAATGGTTTTTGTCGACGGGCGGGCGGCGGTGATGGGAGAAAGGGTCTGTGCACACCAGAAAATCATCTGTAATGGCACAGAAGTCCGCACAGAAACCAGCAGGCCTGAACCCATATGGCTGGTGGTTAATAAACCAAGGGGCATCGTCTGCACGACCTCGGATAAGGACAGGGCAGAAAATATTATTGATTTTATCGGCTATCCCCAGCGCGTCTTTCCCGTGGGGCGGCTGGATAAGGATTCCCAGGGACTTCTCTTGCTGACGAATGAAGGAGACCTGGTCAATCCCATGATGCGCAGTGCAAATGCCCACGAAAAAGAATATCAGGTAAGGATTGACCGGCCTGTGACACAAGAATTTCTGGAAGCTATGGCGCGTGGGGTGGATATTCCCGAACTTAACACACGCACCAGACCATGTCAGCTGCGAGCCACGGGAAAAGACCGTTTTCAAATTATCTTAACCCAGGGACTTAACCGCCAAATCCGGCGAATGTGCGAAACTCTGGGCTGTAATGTGCTGGAATTAAAGCGAATACGGATTATGAATATCCACCTAGGTACATTAAAAACAGGAAGCTGGCGAAGGATGACCGCCGATGAATACCAGGAGATGCTATCTTTACTGAATATGAAAAATAACTAAAGAAAATCAAAATAAAATAGCAATGCGATTCCTAAACTAGGAGGACACAGGAAATGGAAGAAAAGATTCTTCGGATGAAAGAACTGGTGCCCATGCTTTCACGGGCAGCCTGGGCCTATTATCAGGAAAGCCGGGAAATCATGAGTAATTATGACTATGACAGCCTTTATGATGAACTGCTTCAATTAGAAAAGGAGACCGGAACTATTTTATCGGGAAGCCCCACGCAGATAGTCGGCTATGAGGTACTCAGCGAACTGCCCAAGGAAGCCCACGAAGCCCCGATGCTTTCCCTGGATAAGACCAAAAGCGTGGAAGATCTGACAGATTGGCTGGGCGATCAGGAAGGACTGCTCTCCTGGAAGCTTGACGGTCTAACTATCGTCCTAACCTACGAGAGCGGAAAGCTGGTGAAAGCCGTTACCAGAGGCAATGGAGAAATCGGGGAAGTTATCACACCCAATGCCCGTGTTTTTGCCAATATTCCCTTAACCATCGGATTTCAGGGAGAACTTATCCTGCGCGGGGAAGCCGTGATCAAGTATTCTGATTTTGAACGGATTAATGAAGAAATCCCTGATGCCGACGCCCGGTATAAAAATCCCAGAAACTTATGCAGTGGTTCTGTGCGCCAGCTAAACAGTGAGATCACTGCACAGCGAAGCGTAAACTTTAAGGCATTTGCCCTGGTGCGGGCTGTAGCTGCGGATAAGGCCGTTTCGTTTGCTGCTGATTTTCACAACAGCCGCGAAGAACAGTTTATCTGGCTGAAAAATCAGGGCTTTGACGTGGTGGACTACCGCCGGGTGACAAGAGAAAACATTGCCGAAGCGGTTTCCTCATTTGCCGAGGCGGTTCAAACCTTTGACGTTCCCTCGGACGGGCTGGTACTGACCTTTGACGATATTTCTTATGGGGAGTCTTTAGGACGGACGGCGAAGTTTCCGCGCAATTCCATTGCCTTCAAGTGGGCGGATGAAATCCGGGAAACACATTTATCCTATATCGAATGGAGTGCTTCCAGGACAGGATTAATTAACCCGGTTGCCGTATTTGAACCAATTGAGCTGGAAGGGACAACGGTAAGCCGGGCAAGTGTGCACAATATCAGCATTATGGAAGCTTTAGAACTCGGTGAAGGGGATGAAATCACGGTTTACAAGGCAAATATGATTATCCCGCAGATTGCGGATAACCTTACCCGCAGCAATACCATCAAAGTTCCCGAAGCCTGTCCGGTCTGCGGCGGCGCCACGGAGATCCGCCAGGTGGACGAGGTCCGCTCCCTCTACTGCACCAACCCCGACTGCCAGGCCAAAAAGATTAAGAGTTTTACCCTCTTTGTCAGCCGTGATGCCTTAAATGTAGACGGACTTTCCGAAGCTACCTTAGAGAAATTTATCGCCGCGGGATTTATCCATGACTTTGCGGATTTATTCCACCTGGATCAGCACCAGGATGCCATTGTCCAGATGGAAGGGTTTGGGCAGAGGTCCTTTGACAATCTGATGAACTCCTTAAAAAATGCCGCCCACACCAACCTTCCCCGGATAATTTACGGGCTGGGCATCGCCGGGATTGGCCTAGCGAATGCCAAGATGCTCTGCCGGAAATTCCGCTTTGATTTCAGTGCCATGCGGCACGCTTCCTATGACGATTTAATTGAAATCGATGGAATCGGCGATGTGCTGGCAAAGGCATGGATTGAATACTTTGCTTCCGAGAAAAATAATGCGCTGGTGGATAAACTGCTCGCTGAACTTACCATAGAAAAAGAAGAACTTCCGTCGGAGGAAGAGGCGGTGTTTGCAGGAAAAACCTTTGTTATTACCGGATCGCTGGAACATTTTTCCAACCGAAAGGCACTTCAGGAATTAATCGAAGCCAAAGGCGGAAAGGCCGCAGGGTCAGTGTCAGCTAAGACCAGCTACTTAATTAATAATGACACCACCAGCAATTCTTCCAAAAATAAAAAAGCAAAAGAACTGGGCATTCCTATTTTATCCGAAACGGATTTCCTGAAATTGCTGGAGGAATTGGGGCAGGGAAAAGACAACCAGAATACTGAATCTTAAATCACCCCGCAAGGAGGAAATGGTCATATGCCGATTAAAATACAGAAAGGACTGCCTGCAAAAACAGTTCTGGAATTGGAAAATATCTTTGTGATGGACGAGGACAGGGCATTAAGCCAGGATATCCGTCCGCTGGAAATTTTGATATTAAACTTAATGCCCCTGAAGGAAGATACGGAAACCCAGCTTCTTCGGGCATTGTCCAACACGCCTTTACAGGTGGACTGTACGTTTTTAATGGTAAAATCCCACGAGTCAAAGAACACCTCCCGCAGCCACTTAAATAAGTTTTACGTTTACTTTGACGAGATTAAGCGGCTCCGCTATGACGGTATGATTATTACCGGGGCGCCGGTAGAACATCTGGACTATGAAAAAATAAATTACTGGAAGGAATTAACCGAGATTATGGAGTGGAGCAAAACCCATGTCACTTCCACCATGCACATCTGCTGGGGAGCGCAGGCCGGACTTTACTACCACTATGGTATTCCCAAATATAACCGGGAAACCAAGCTTTCCGGTATTTACGAACACCAGGTACTGGATCGGAAAATCCCCCTGGTACGAAGCTTTAACGATTTTTTCCTGGCCCCCCACTCCCGCTTTACCGAGGTGCGCCGCGAGGATATTGCACAATGTTCGGATTTAATCCTTGTGGCAGATTCCCGTGAGGCCGGGATCTTTCTGGTAATGAGCAAAGACGGGCGGCAGATTTTCGTCCAGGGTCATCCCGAATACGACCGGATGACCTTAAGCACAGAGTATTTCCGCGATCTGGGTAAGGGAATGAATCCTATAATTCCCTGCAATTACTACCCCGACGACGACCCGAACGAGCGTCCGATATTGAGCTGGAGAAGTACGGGAAATACCTTGTACAGCAACTGGCTGAACTTCTACGTTTACCAGATTACGCCTTATCTTTTAGATGAATCGGAAGCCTGAATAGATAAAAACGGTAAGCTTAGAGACTTTCTTGCTTACTGTAAAAGTTCACCGCCGATTAAGCGGTCTAAGTTCAGGTATTCCAAGTGCGCCTGGCAGACGTTTATTTATGGTGGTACGACCACTTGTGGGCGCATAAAGGTTGATAGGAAATTGCGTCCTGTCAAAAAAAACCCTCCGGGGAATGCGCACTCCGCGCCTGGAAAAAAGCTTTCCTGTACACAGCATCGTGACCTGCACAGGAAAGCTTTTGTTCTATGATTTTCTATTAGTGTACTGTCTGTATGATATCTGGCAAAACTTTTCAGGATATTTGCTGATCCGCAAGGCAGATTTTCGACGGCAAAGCGGTGGCTGCAGCCAGAAAATCCAACACAGCAGATGGGCGAATCAACAAGGCAGTTTGCCGGGATGTAATGCAGACAGAACACTACATCGTGTTTAAAAATTCATTACCGCCTCTGCTATTCCATCACCCGAACCGCATGATATCCCTCATGGATTGCCGTAAGGATTTTCCTTGGGGCAATGGCATCACCCACCACAGCCACATCTTCCGCTGTCTCTTCGAGCAGGTTTTCCAGTTCATTATTTGCCTTAAATCCAACAGCATTTAGCACCATATCACAGCTTAAGGTGATTTCCTCCCCATCCCGTTCAAATGTCACACTTTCCGGGGTGATTTTGGTTACTTTAGCATTAGCTTCAACCTTAACACCGCGATCGTTTACCATCTGCCTTAAATGCTGGTCATTATTCAGACAATGAGCCGCCGCTGCAAGAATATCCGGCAGCATTTCAACAATCGTCACAGACTCTGCATTGACCGCAATATCGCAGGCCGCCTCAGTTCCTGCCAGACCGCCGCCGATAATGACCACATTCTTTCCGGCCTTGATCTTGTGTGTCAGATAATCGCAGGCCAGCTTACTATGTTCAATTCCTTCAATCTTTGGAACTACCGGAGAAGCCCCCGCCGCCAGAATAACTTTATCATAATCTCTGACGTTCAAATTTTCGGCAGTTACTTCTGTATTCAGACGCACGTTAACACCCAGCTTATAGCACTGCGTTTCCAGAAATTTCACCAGTTTCAGCACATCTGCCTTAAAATCCGGGCCTCCTGCCGGCCACAGAGTTCCGCCCAAGCGATTTGTCTTTTCCAACAGATCCACGTCAAACCCTCGCCTGCGTGCCGTAACTGCAGCTTCCATTCCCGCAGGACCGCCGCCGATAACCAGAATACGCCGCTTCGTGCCGTCCGGCTTTGGCAGGGCATATTCTTTTTCTGCATAACAGGTCGGATTCACTGCACAGTAATAGTGTTTTCCGCTGAACCCGGCAAGCAGACATTCATTACATCCCACACACGGCGTAATATCCTGGGTATGCCCGGATTTTACCTTATTAGGCCAATGCGGATCGGCTAACATCTGATGCCCCATACCGACATAGTCTAACGTCCCGTCCTCCACAACCTGCTTTGCCAGTTCAGGATTAAACAGTTTTCCATCGCCCAGCACCGGCACGCTGACCATCTCCTTAATCGCCTTCTGCACATCCAGCTTATGTCCTTCGCTGCTGTAAACCGTCGTGATGGCCTGATACCATTCCTCATAGCATCCCGTATCCACATGAAGAGCAGTCACACCCGCTTTTTCCAGAATCTTTGCCATTTCCTTACCTTCATCCAGGGTACGGAAACCCTCCACCCGATGAACCGGGGTAAACTTCACCAGTACAGGGAAATCCTTTGGCACATTCTTTTGAATTGCGGCAATACATTCCAGGGTAAAACGCATCCGGTTTTCCAGTGAACCACCGTATTCGTCCGTCCGGTTATTCCACTGTAAAGACTGGAACTGATCCAGCAGATAGCCGCCGTAGGCGTGGAGCTCCACAGCATCTGCCCCTGCATTAATCGCCAATGACGCGGAATAGCCGACCTTTTCCACCAGATAATGTATATCCTCCTTCGCAAACGGCTTGCAGATTAAATTCGGAAACCAAAAAGAACTCACACTGCCCGCGCTGTAAGGCGGAGTAAATGGATCGGTAAACTGCTGCCGTCCCAGTCCCGGAGATAACTGAACACAGACCTTTGCTCCATAATGATGGCAGCGGTCAATCAGCATATTCAGACGTTCAACATGGTGAAAATCTGAAAGTTCCGTACATGGACGCGGCTCATATTTCGTGGAAACAACATTCGCCCCGGTAATAATCAGCCCCGCACCACCCTTGGCACGCTCCATAAAATAGTTGATGGCATCAATATTATACGCCCCGTCGCTCTCTCCCGTCGTTCCCATCGGCGACATAAAAATACGGTTTTTCAGCCGCATCGTACCCAAGGTAGTCCGGTCAAATAAATGATTTGCCATTGCTTCTCCTCCTTAATGATTTAGTTTTTATTGTTATCTTTTTATTGCTTTCCTGTCATCATTACCTCTCCTTATTTTACCTAAGTAAACATTTTATTTACTTAGGTAAAATATACAATATTTTTTTCTCTTTGTCAAGTTAATCCAGCATATTTTTGATAAATTTTTATCATTGTTTCGAGCGAATAACAAAAATGACAAAACGAATGGCAAAAAAGCAAAAAATAAACAAAACCTAATCTGTTTGACAAATGATTTCTAATCTTTTACAATGGACACAATAGGTTTTTTACAATAAACATTACAATAGGTCTTTTACAGTCTTTTACAACAGGTTTGCAAAAAATAAACGGGAAATACCAGACAAAAAAACAGAAAAATCAAAAATAACTAACAAAAAGGAAGCACCACATGAATCGAATAAGCAAAGAATACATCAAACAGCAGGCATTAAAACTATTTCAGGAACACGGCTACCAGCAGGTAACTATCGTCGATATCTGCAATGCCTGCCAAATCACCAAACCAACGTTTTATAAATATGCCGGAAGCAAGGAAGAACTGGTATTAGATCTCTATGACTCTACCATCTGCAGTATTTTAACTGACCCCTGCCTGTTTATTTCCGTCGATACCCACTATGAACGACTGCTGCTGATTTTCCATCATTTAATCCAAGAAACAGAAAAATTTGGAAGTGATTTATTCAGCCAAATGCTGATTTCCAATCTAAATGAAAACCATCACAGCTTTGATATGCGAAAAAACATGACCGAACTGTGCACCTTAATCTTAAAAAAAGCCCAGGAAACAGGTGAAATTAAAAATCCGAATAACGTTGATATCCTCTACCGCACCCTGGCCTACAGCTTTATGGGCTTTGAAACCAACTGGTGTATTTCCAATGGTGAACTTAACTGGGCCGAAGAATTTTTCCAGGGAATGAATGTCCTTCTTTGTGTCAATGAATCGTTAAATACATTATATCAAAATTACTTAACATGACCTGCACCTGCTCCTCTTCCTCGGCATCTGCAGATCGCTCTGTTTTGTATATTTTATATAAAATCAATGTAAAATCTTTGTTAATAATAGAATATTTACTAAATCACACACCCCCTGTATAATAGATAAAATGAATAATTTAATTACATCTATGTATATCCTGGGAATCGGCCCAGAGTTTCTACCAACTACCGTAATAGTTGACTACATAATTTTCTGTAGTCAGCTTTTTTATTGTTATTTTGACGGAATTTCTTTTATTTTTGTTATCCAATATGTTTTTATAACCCTGAGATAAATGAGCGGTTTGTACCCAAAGGCTATGATATGCTGTGAAACATACACAGAATAAAGGAAATGATGCTAAACATGTGCCTGAAAAAAGAAAACTCCATCCAGGCACACACTTTGCCACAGAAGGGAGTATAAATGAACAAATTAATAAACGAACAAAACTTTATCCTTAAAGGAAACATCCTCTACAGTAAAACCCCAACCGAACTTTCAGTCACTGACCAGGGCTTTCTTGTCTGCTGTGATGGTCTTTCCCAGGGTGTTTTTCCGGTGATACCTGAAAACTATACCCATCTTCCCGTAATTGACTGCAAAGATCACCTGATTATTCCGGGCATGACGGATCTCCACCTCCACGCCCCCCAGTACCCCTTCCGCGCCATTGGTATGGATATGGAACTGCTGGAATGGCTGGAAACCCACACTTTCCCGGAAGAAAGCCGCTACGCCGATGAAAACTATGCCCGACATGCCTACGCTATCTTTGCCAAAGATTTAAAATTAAGCACAACCACAAGGGCCGTGGCATTCGCTACCATCCATCCCCAGGCAACTGCCCTTCTGATGGATGAACTGGAAACAACCGGGCTGAAAACCCTGGTCGGCAAAGTAAACATGGATCAAAATTGCTCGGACATTATCCGTGAACCCAGCGCCAAAACCTCACTTTATGTAACCGTCAAATGGCTGGAATCCATTGCCGGAAAATACAAGAACACCAAACCCATCCTCACCCCGCGCTTTGCTCCTACCTGCAGTGCAGCCCTGCTCGAAGGTCTGGGAAAGCTCCAGAAGGAATACCAGCTTCCCGTCCAGTCCCATCTGTCGGAAAACCTGTCCGAGATTGCCTGGGTGAAGGAACTCTTCCCCTGGTCGCTGTTCTATGGGGATGTCTACGATCATTTCGGGCTGTTTGGCAATGAAGCGCCAACCATTATGGCACACTGTGTCCACTGCCCGGAGGAAGAAATCGCACGGATGAAGAACAACCATGTTTACATCGCCCACTGCCCGCAGTCGAATATTAATCTGGCCTCCGGCATCGCACCTGTGCGCCGTTATCTGGAAGAAAGCATCCCGGTCGGACTTGGAACCGATATTGCCGGCGGAGCCAATCTTTCCATGTTCCGCTGCATCGCTGACGCAATTGGCATGTCCAAGCTTTACTGGCGGCTGATTGACCAGGAGAAAAAGCCTCTGACAATGGAAGAAGGCTTTTATCTGGCAACGGCTGGCGGCGGCTCCTTTTTTGGCAAAGTGGGAAGTTTCGCTCCCGGTTTTGAAATGGACGCGCTGATCCTTGACGATAAAAACATCCGCACCTCCCGAAACTTAAGTACCAAAGAACGCCTGGAACGCTATCTCTATCTGGCAGAGGAGGGCGGAAAAATCGTGGAAAAATATGTGGCGGGAAAGAAAATTTTCTAACCCTCTGCTCACCCTCAGGCAGACGCACCCCCATTAATCAGCACTTGCCGGACGCATCTGGAATGCCTGACCCCTGAGTTTTGACTGAATATAATACGGTCAAGACACTAGTGTACTGACACATTTACTTTCAGCCAGATGAGTCAGTACACTAGACCA
>CAJUDX010000004.1 GCA_910584785.1 uncultured Lachnospiraceae bacterium
AAAAGTACACTTTAACAATATTTCAACGTGCAAAGCAGTAGTTATTGCGTAGTAAATGCAGGAATTAGGCACGAACTGCGGTTAAGGAAAATGCAGAGGAGGAAGGAAGAGATCCATGCAGTGGTATTTGTTAAAAACTTGGGCAGGAAGAGAGGAAGAACTGGTCAGAGTGATACGAAGAGCAGTTCCTAAAACTTTATGTAAGGAATGTTTTGTAATAGAGCAGGAACGTATATGGATAAGGCAAAAGAGAAATATTCTTCATAGAGAACTGCTGTTTCCTGGATGTGTCTTTCTCACCTGTCAGAAATCAGAATCGATGTTATCCCGCATCGAGAGGATTCCGGCAATCGCCAAATGGATAGCCGAAGGCAGCCTTAATATCCTGCATATGATGGAAGAAGATGGGAGATTTCTGGAAGAATTAGCGGGACAGGATCACAGAGTAAAGCTTTCCTATGTATGGAAAGATGAACAGGGAAAAATTTGTCGGTTATCAGAACCTTTGAAACATTATCAGGGACAAATTGAGCGGATTCAATTTAAAAAGAGATATGCCATGATTCGCCATAGACTGTGGGGAGAGAATAGAACATTTGTTCTTGGAATTTTATTAAAGGAAGATATTCATCAGGAATATTTATTGAATGGCAGGCTGACCGAAAAAATGTTTGATGAATGTGGATTGGCAGCGGATGCAAGAATGCCGTTGGTGGAGATGGAATAGCATGAGCAGTTATCGATTAGAAAAATACCTGCCTGGGAATAAACGGGTAAGGATGCTGGTATTGATGGCAGCAGATATTGGTATCATTTGTCTGGCATCTTTTTTAGGGCTGTTTATCCGTTTTGATATGAATATCAGCAAGATTCCTGAAGAATATGCCCAAGCGGTGATTGTGTATCTGCCATTTTATATACTTACTACCATCACAGTTTTCTTTCTTTTGCGGATGTATACTACGATGTGGAGTGCAGCTGGGATTCGGGAGGCAGGGCATATTGTGGGGGCGTGTGGGCTGGCTTCGTTAATTCAGATTGCCGGAATGCTGATGATGGAAATGAAGGTTCCCCGGAGCTATTATGTACTTTCTTTCATTGTACTTTGTGCTTTTGAAGGGATTGTTCGTCTGTCCTATCGGATTTTAACTTCTGTCACTTTACCTGGAAAATACCAGAAAAGAAGCAGCCGGGTATTAATTGCAGGGGCCGGGACAAGCGGAGCAGTGATCCTCAAAGAAATGCTTACCAGCCAGTACGCCCAGGGTCAGGTAGTTTGCTTTGTGGATGATGATAAGAATAAGATTGGAAAAATTTTAAATGGTGTTCTGGTGGCTGGAAATCGAAAAGATATCCCGAAATTGACAGAAAAATATGCAGTGAATGAAATTTATATTGCTATGCCATCCGCTCCGGCAAAGGACAGGAAGGAAATTATTGAAATTTGTCGGGAAACGGGGTGTAAAGTAAAGATTCTTCCAGGTATTTATCAGCTTTTAAATGGTGAGATTAGTGTAAGCAAGCTGCGGGAGGTAGAAATAGAAGATCTTCTGGGCCGGGAGCCTGTTCAGGTGAATATGGATGAGATTCTTGAACACGTCAATGGCAAGGTGGTACTTGTGACGGGAGGAGGAGGTTCCATCGGGAGTGAATTGTGCCGCCAGATAGCCGGGCATCAGCCGAAACAATTAATTGTATTTGATGTCTATGAAAATAACGCTTACGACTTGCAGCAGGAATTGAGAGATAAATTTCCAGAACTGAATTTGGCTGTGCTGATTGGGTCAGTGAGAAATACCCACCGGATGGAGTCGGTTTTTGCACAATACCAACCAGATATTGTCTATCATGCAGCAGCGCATAAACATGTGCCGTTGATGGAAGACAGCCCAAATGAAGCAATTAAGAATAATGTCTTTGGTACTTACAAAACAGCAAAAGCAGCGGATAAATATGGGGCGAAACGATTTGTTTTGATTTCCACGGATAAGGCAGTCAATCCGACGAACATCATGGGAGCATCAAAACGGATGTGTGAAATGGTAATTCAAATGATGAATGCAAAATCGAAAACGGATTTTGTGGCAGTACGGTTTGGCAATGTGTTGGGAAGCAATGGGTCCGTGATTCCTTTGTTTAAGAAACAGATAGAGCAAGGCGGGCCGGTGACGGTAACACATCCTGATATTATCCGGTATTTTATGACGATACCGGAGGCCGTTTCCCTGGTATTACAGGCTGGGGTATATGCAAAGGGCGGAGAAATCTTTGTACTGGATATGGGAGAGCCGGTGAAGATTTTGGATTTGGCAAAGAACCTGATACGGCTTTCCGGTTATAAGCTGGGAGAAGATATTCAGATTACATTTACCGGCTTAAGACCAGGAGAAAAACTATATGAAGAACTGCTGATGAAGGAGGAAGGGCTTCAGGATACGCCCAATAAGCTGATTCATATCGGGAAGCCGATAGAGTTTAACCGAGAAGAATTTAGTAAACAATTGGACAGGCTGTATGTGGTGGCAAATTTGGATTCGGAGGCAATACGGGATGAGGTGAAAAAGATTGTGCCTACATATCAGGAATCGTCTTAATTAAGATAATGTAAATAAAAATAGAAAATTTAAACTAAAAGAGGATAAATGAATGGCATTTAACCAAAGAAATAATTTTAAACCGTTCAAATCAAAAGTATGGCTTGCCAGTCCGACGATGCATGGAGAAGAGCTTAACTATATAACCGAAGCCTATGAAACAAACTGGATGTCTACGGTGGGGAAGAATATTAATGAAGTGGAAGCGTCTGTGGCAGAGTATGTGGGTGTCCGGTATGCTGTGGCTTTATCATCAGGAACTTCTTCCCTGCATTTAGCTATGAAACTGGCAGGAATAGAAACTTATGGGATTCCGGTAACTGGTCATGGGGCATTAGAAGGAAAATATGTGTTTTGCTCGGATTTAACTTTTGATGCAACGGTTAATCCTGTTGTATATGAGGGAGGGATTCCTGTTTTTATTGATGCTGAATACGATTCGTGGAATATCGATCCGCAGGCGCTGGAAAAAGCATTTGCCATGTATCCAGAGGTAAAAATTGTTGTTCTTGCCCATCTGTATGGAACTCCGGGAAAAATGGAGGAAATTGCTGCAATCTTAAATAAACATAAGGCAATATTGATTGAAGATGCCGCAGAATCGTTTGGTGCAACTTACCATGGAAAACAGACAGGAAGCTTTGGGAAATATAATACCATCTCATTTAATGGCAATAAAATAATTACCGGATCAAGCGGAGGATGTTTTTTAACTAATGATCGGGAAGCCGCAGATAAGATACGGAAATGGAGTACCCAGAGCCGGGAAAATGCTGCCTGGTATCAGCATGAGGAGCTTGGCTATAATTACCGGATGAGCAATGTGATTGCCGGGGTGGTAAGAGGGCAGTTTGGCTATCTTGAAGAGCATATTAAACAGAAAAAGGAAATTTACTACCGCTATAAAGAAGGGTTTAATGGTTTGCCGGTATCTATGAATCCCATTCCCGATAAGTGCGAACCAAATTATTGGCTGAGCTGTTTGCTGATTGATTCGGAGGCAATGAGTAAGCAGGTACGGGGAGAAAGGGAAGTTCTTTATCTGCCTGAACACGGAAAAAGCTGCCCGACGGAGATTTTAGAAGCAATGAACAGTATTCATGCCGAAGGCCGACCCATCTGGAAGCCGATGCATGCGCAGCCTATTTATCGGCTGAATCCATATGTAGTAAAGAATGGAAACGGACGGGCAGGAAGTAATGCTTATCTTGCGGGTGAAACGCCGGATAATGGGATGGATATTTTTCATCGGGGTCTGTGCCTGCCCAGTGATAATAAGATGACACAAGAACAGCAGGACAGGATAATTGAGGTGGTTCGGGCTTGTTTTGCATAAAGAGAAAAAGGGAGAGAGCAATGTCTAAGAAAAAGACGGTCGCTTTTATCGGTGGAATGGTGGCTGCAGTAGCTGTAATTTCAGGATATGTTTTAAGGAAGAAAGCCGAAAACAAAACCTATATAGCTGAATCTGTTGAGCCGCTTTTGAAGCGCGAAATGGGATTTTATGAAACGTATATAAAACGTATTTTTGATATGATTTGTGCGGTTGGCATCATTATTTGTTTTGGTCCGCTTTATCTTTTTCTTGCAGTGCTGGTAAAAATAAAACTGGGTTCGCCCATACTGTTTGTCCAGGAGCGTCCGGGAATCATTGGTTCAAATGGTAAAGAAACTATTTTTAAGATGTATAAATTTCGTTCTATGACCGATGAAAGAAGTGAAAATGGAGAATTGCTTCCAGATGAAGTTAGGTTAACAAAGTTTGGAATGTGGCTTAGAAGAAGCAGTCTTGATGAACTGGGAGAAATCGTTAATCTTCTTAATGGAACGATGTCGGTCGTTGGTCCGCGTCCGCAGTTGGTTAGAGATATGGTATTTATGACAAAGGAACAGAGAATCCGCCATACTGCAAAACCGGGATTATCAGGGCTTGCACAGGTGAACGGTCGCAATGCCATAACATGGGAAGATAAATTGCAATGGGATCAGGAATATATTAAAAAGGTATCTTTTTGGGGAGATATAAAAATCATAGCTAAAACGGTAACAAAGGCCTTAATTAAACAGGAAGGCATTATGCAAAGCGGTATGGCTACAGCTGAAGATTTTGGAGATTATTTACTGAGAACAGGTAAGATTGAACCGAGTGAATATGTTAAGAAACAGGTTGAAGCAAAGAAGATTCTCTCTAAATGTGGAGAAAAGAAACAGAGATTAGACGTAGATGATGAAATCGACAGTGTTTTCCCAACCGAAAAGTACAGTGTACTAATGTCTCTTTATAGCAAAGAAAAGCCGGAATATTTAAACATGGCTATTCAGAGTATGCTGGAACAAACCTATGCCCCTGATGAAATCGTAATTGTTAAAGATGGAAAAATAACACCAGAATTGCAGGAGATATTAAATCGATACAGGACAGCTTATCCAGAGGTGTTTAACATCGTTGGGTATGAGGAAAATTGTGGTTTGGGTTTTGCACTTAATTATGGTCTTAAACATTGTAAGAATGAATTGATTGCCCGTATGGATACAGATGATATTTCCAGGCGTGATCGCTGCTGGAAACAAGTCAGAGCATTTGAACTTCACCCAGAGTACACCATTATTGGATCGGCAGTAGATGAGTTTTATGGTACCCCAGATAAGATAACGGGGTGCCGCAGGGTTCCAACCCAGCCGGAAGAGATTTATGCATTTGCAAAACGACGAAGTGCATTCAACCATCCATCCGTAATGTACAGAAAAAGTAAAGTACTTGAATTTCATGGGTATGGTAATCTTAGAAGAAATCAAGATGTTGACCTATTTGGAAGAATGCAGTTTGGGGGGTGTAAAGCAGCCAACTTTAGGGAATCTTTACTTTTCTTTCGGTCAGATGAAAATCTGGCAAAAAGAAGAAAGAGCTGGGAAAATACATGGAGTTATATCGATACGATTCGAAACTTTTATAATATGGGATATGCAAAATTATCGGATGTCGTTGTAATTGCTATTGCACAAATAGGGGTGTACATAATGCCAATTGGAATGCAGAACTGGATGTACAGCTATTTCTTAAGGAGATGAAAAAATAAATCTACATGTTTTATAGGGCACGGGTTTTCTAACAGGATGATTTCATAAAGTAAAAAGGAGAAAAACGGAAATGAATGTATATAAAGAATTAATCGATCAGAAAGAATCCCTTTCCCTGGTGGGCCTTGGATATGTTGGAATGCCTATTGCAGTAGAATTTGCCAAGCGCGGAGTTAAAGTGATTGGATTTGATCTTAATTCGGAGAAAATCAGAATCTATAAGTCCGGCGTTGATCCGACGAAAGAAGTTGGGGACGAAGTGATCAAGAATACAACCGTGAAATTTACCTCAAAGGCAGAAGATCTAAAGCGTGCTAAGTTTCATATTGTGGCTGTTCCCACGCCTGTTAATGATGATCATACACCTGACCTTTCCCCTGTGGAAGGAGCAAGCAGGATTCTGGGAAGGAATCTTACAAAAAACTCTGTGGTAGTCTTTGAATCTACGGTCTATCCAGGTGTGACTGAGGATGTTTGTGTTCCCATTCTGGAGAAAGAATCTGGTCTGAAATGCGGTATAGATTTTAAGGTTGGCTATTCACCGGAGCGGATTAATCCTGGCGATAAAGTACACAGGCTTTCAACAATTAAAAAAATTGTCTCCGGCATGGATGAGGAAACACTGGATACTGTGGCAAAGGTATATGAGATTGTCGTGGATGCGGGGGTATATAGGGCGGAAAGTATTAAAGTTGCAGAGGCAGCAAAAGTAATTGAAAACAGTCAGCGTGATATTAATATTGCTTTTATGAATGAACTTTCCATTATTTTCAATAAGATGGGAATTGACACAAAGTCTGTTTTGGAAGCGGCGGGGACAAAGTGGAATTTTCTGAAATTCTATCCAGGACTCGTTGGCGGGCATTGTATAGGTGTAGATCCGTACTATTTAACTTATAAGGCGGAGGAATTAGGCTACCATAGCCAAATCATCCTGTCCGGGAGAAGAATAAATGATGATATGGGTAAGTATGTTGCTGAAAATGTGGTAAAAAATCTGATTGCTGCGGACAAGGCAGTTAAGGGAGCAAAGATTGCCATTATCGGATTTACTTTTAAAGAAAATTGCCCGGATACCCGAAATACAAAGGTTATTGATATCGTAAATGAACTTCAGGAATATGGGATTGAGCCAACGATTGCTGACCCGACTGCGGATGCAGCGGAAGCGAAAAAACTTTATGGTGTGGAATTTGCAGATATAGAGGAAATTAAAGCCATGGATGCGGTAATTTTAGCCGTTGCGCACACGGAATTTGCATCGTTTACCGTGGAACAAATGAGCAAATTTTTTGGTGATGGAAAGAAAGTTCTGCTCGACCTGAAAGGTCTTTTGAACAGAAAAGAATATGAACAGGCCGGATATAGCTACTGGAGGTTATAGCTATGGGATATCAGAATGTCAGGTTCCCGGATGGGAGCATTTTTCTTGTTACAGGCGGTGCTGGGTTTATTGGATCAAATCTATGTGAGGCGATTTTGAATTTAGGGTACAGCGTGCGGTGCCTGGATGACTTATCTACAGGGAAAGAAGAGAATGTGGTGTTATTTCTGAATAACCCAAACTATACTTTTATCAAGGGGGATATTAAGGATCTGGATACTTGTATAAAAGCTTGTGAAGGTGTGCACTATGTCCTTAATCAGGCGGCTTGGGGCAGTGTTCCGCGTTCCATTGAGATGCCGCTCTTTTATTGTGCAAATAATATTCAGGGTACGCTAAACATGATGGAGGCTGCCCGTCAGAATGGTGTGAAGAAATTTGTTTATGCATCGAGTAGCAGCGTCTACGGTGACGATCCAAACTTGCCTAAGACAGAAGGACGGGAAGGAAAACTTCTCTCCCCCTATGCACTTACCAAGAGATGTGATGAGGAGTGGGCAAAGCAGTATACCAGACATTATGGTTTAGATACCTATGGCCTTCGCTATTTTAATGTGTTTGGTCGCAGGCAGAATCCTAATGGTGCTTATGCGGCAGTTATTCCCAAACTGATCAAACAGATGATGAACGGAGAAATTCCAACCATTCATGGTGACGGCAAACAGAGCCGTGATTTTACGTATATTGAGAATGTTATTGAGGCAAACTTAAAAGCTTGTATCGCGGGGAGCGAAGCAGCTGGAGAAGTATTTAATATTGCTTATGGTGGCAGAGAGTATTTAATGGATGTATATTACTGTTTAACAGAGGCATTAGGCGTAAAGATAGAGCCAAACTTTGGACCAGACAGAGCAGGTGATATCAGGCACAGTAATGCTGATATCAGCAAGGCCAGAGAGATGCTGGGGTATGATCCTGAGTGGAGTTTTGCGCGGGGAATTAAAGCTGCGATTGAATGGTACAGGGAGAATTTATAAAGGATGAGTTTTGAGCAAACGATCAATTATCAATTGAATAAATATCCAGGGATAAAGAAATATATTAAACGTATCTATCAAAAAACGATGTATGCTTTGTCACCAAAAATAAAGGCAGAAGGGGAAATGATACGCGTATCTCCAGATGACGCTGTGCACGAGTATTTCTTTGGATACTACGACAAGTCCCCTTGGGATGCCACAGACAGATATATGCTATGTCTCCGTGCAAAAGACACATGGTCGGACGTGAGTCCGAAAGAGAAAGCAGATATCCTTCTTATCGACACAGCAAAGGATGAAGATGATCCTGAACGGGTAAAGAAGCTGGCAGAAACACGTGCCTGGAATGTTCAGCAGTCATGCATGCTTCAGTGGCTTGGCCCTGACTTTAGCAGCCGTATTCTCTACAATGACTATCGGGATGGTGCATATTGTTCCGTGATTCTTTCCCTGGAAACCATGGAAGAACGAGTCCTGCCAATGGCTGTTTACACGGTTGCAGCAGATGGAAGGATTGCACTTACTTTGGACTTCAGCCGGTTATATAACCTTCGTCCAGGATATGGATACTATAACGTTCCAGAGAAAACTAAGGGTATACCATTGCCTGACACAACCGCAATTTGGAAGATAAATCTTGATACGGGGGAAATATCAGATCTTCTGAAATACACTGATTTTGCCCACTTTGAACCAAGACCGGAAATGCTGGGAAAAGAAGTTGTCCATAAAGTAAATCATATTATGCTTTCACCGAACGGGAAAAGGTTCATCGTACTCTATCGATGGTTTGTAGGCCAAAGGAAGTATACACGCTTGATTACATGCAATGTGGATGGGACAGATAGGTACGTCCTTTCCGATGATGATATGGTCAGCCATTGCTGCTGGAAAAATAACAGCGCTGTCCTGGCATTTGCAAATAAGAAGAGGACTGGTCCCGGCTATTATTTGATGAAAGATAAAACGCAGAACTATATCCATTGCTGGCCGCAGTTTTCAAATGATGGACATCCTTCATATTCTCCAAACGGAAGTAAGATAGTGACTGATTCTTATCCAGACAGGGCAAGGGTTGCCAGGATTAATGTGATGGATGGGAATGAGAGAAAGAAGGAAAACAAGACGGTGGCAAAAGTTTTTGCACCATTTAGGTATGATAATGAAACACGGTGTGATTTGCATCCCCGGTGGAACAGGAAGGGAGATAAGGTGTGCTTTGATTCTGTGTTTGAAGGACATCGGGGATTGTATTATGTTTATGTAGAGAAAAATATGTTTTGCTGCAGCGATGAAAAACAAAACGAGAGCAGAAAGGTAAAAGTACAGGATAGAGGGCGAATGGTTTCTGTAATTATACCGGTATATAATACAGAAAAATATTTGGAACGCTGTGTGCATTCGGTAATTTGCCAGACATACCAAAACCTGGAAATTATTTTGGTGAATGATGGATCTGATGATAATAGCGGAGTGCTGTGTGATAAACTTGCAGAATCTGATCAGCGGATAAAGGCAGTACATAAGGAAAATGGAGGGCTTTCTTCTGCCAGAAATACCGGACTGCAAAATGCGTCGGGGAACTTCATTACGTTTTTGGATGCTGATGATTGGATTGAGCCGGACACCTACGAATACATGCTGGGCATCATGGACAAGTACCATGCAGATATCGCGGATATTGAATGCCAATATGCTTACTCGAACAATGATCCTGTAAAAACAAATGTGGAAAAAATCAAAGTATACCGAGGAAAGGATGTTTTATGGGATTATTTCGAAAGAGGGTTAAGGCTGCAGAACAGTGCACCATACAGTGTATGGCGGAAAATGTACAAGCATGGATTAATTGAAACAGTAAGGTTTCCTGAAGGGAAAAACAGTGAAGACCTGATGTTCAATTACGAAGTTTTGAAAAGAGCTGATTCGATTGTGGAAAGTAACGCCGTAAAATATCACTATTTTCAGAATGAAAGTGGAATTAGTATCGGTCCCCTGAAAAAAAGCGATTTGGGACTATTGGATATCTGTGAGACAATCTGCAAAAAAGAACAAAGGAACACGTATAAAAATACTTATGATTTGACTAAGGTAAAACTTGCGAGAAGTTATTTCTCACTCCTGGCAAGGCTGGCAACGGCGGGTTATCGAAAAGAAGATTTTCCAGATATCAAACCACTGGCACGTAAATGGACAAAAGGACTGAGAAAAAATTATTTCTTGCTTATAAAATCAAACATACCAACAAACCGCAAAATCCTGATCACAGTATTTTGTGCGGATTACAGATTAGCTGGTTATCCATATTCTATCATGAAGAAAGTAAAAGGAAAGTAAACCATGAAACCTTCAATATCTTGTATTATGTCAAATTACAATACAGACCCAGATATGTTCAGGCAGGCATTGGAAAGTGTGCTGGATCAGACGTACAGGGATTTTGAGTTAATACTAATCGATGACAAATCGTCTGATAAAAAATCGAAAGAAGTGATGGATGAATATGTCCGGCGTGATGCGAGAATTGTTGCTATTGACAATCAACAGAATAAAGGACTGGCAGGGGCTCTTAATGAAGGTCTGAACATTGCAAACGGTGAATATATTGCCCGGTTTGACACCGACGATATTTGTGTTACGAATAGATTTGAGCAGCAGCTGAAGTATATGGAAATGAATGACCTGGATCTGTGCGGAACCTTCGCGCATCTGTTCGGAGATGATGAAAAAGTTGTTTCCACAAGCTTTAGTTCCTGCGAGGAAGTGGCTGTACAACTTTTGTTTACCTGTTATTTATACCATCCGTCAGTAATGATAAAACGTTCATTTCTGGAAGAGCATAAATTAAGGTATGATGTAGAATATGATGGCGCAGAGGACTTTGATTTGTTTTCACGCTGCCGTGAAGCGGGGGCAAGGATAAATATTATGCCAGAGGTGATGATCCATTACCGGCTCCATTCTAATTCTGTCTGCCACACACAAAACGCTAAACAGGTTCGTTTGAGCAATGCGATATGCAGACGGCAACTCGATCACATGGGGATTACATATAATTCTGAAGAATGGCTGTGCCAGCAGATACTTTGTGGTCTGGCACAATATTCTTTTGATCTGTACCTGCCGGTAGAAAAATGGTGCAGAAAGCTTATCCAAGGGAATTGCAAAAACAGCTATTTTGATAAACGGGCATTTGCAGAGGTTGTATATAACCGATTTCTGACCGCAGTTATTAAATCCGATTTGGGGGTGGCGGATAAATTGTCCACCATCCTGGGAAACCGCAACCTTCGCTGCTGGTCAAATATCCATTCGGTTATTTATAAAAAAGCGTTTGCTTTGAAATATCAGTTGAAAGGCAGAGGAAGGGAATGATTACAGCTGAAAAAAAAAGAAGGGTAATCAAGGTATCTGATCTTAACATGGATCTTATCCTTGCTGTATATATGGTTCTGGCTTTGGAATATGATTTATATCATTTTTTCCATCTGAAATTGGTGCTTCCCAGTATGGCATTGACAGCCATGGAGATTGCCTTTTTGATTTTTGTAATTATTACATCAAACGATAGGGTGAAGGCACATTGTACGATGTACCTGTTTTTACTTCTTGGGATTGCAGGCACTTATCTATTTTCGCCGGAATGCAGGGAATACCTGCAATTATTCTTTTTTGCAGGCAGTAGCCTGAAGAAAGTATTTTTATTGCCTTTAGCTGTACATTGTATTAACAAGCCCGGAAAGTTTGTCAACAGGCTTTATTATTTCTCTATAATAGAAGGGTATATCCATATTTTCTGTAATGCAGTCTGGGGATATGGATATACTGAGTGGGGTGTATTTAAGTATATGACCTATGGTGCCGCCTTACTCACTCCCATGTGTATGGTTATGCAAAGGGTTTTTTCGATGCCGTCAAAATGGAATATAATAACGCTGATTGTATTTGAAGTAAATATCATTGTCTATGGACATCGAGGAGCGCTGCTAATATCTATGGTTATGTTTTCTGTTTTCTTTCTGAAATATGTGAGAACGAAAAATAAAATTATCATTGGTATTTTAGGGATTATCGCCTTTATCTTGTTATACATATTTAAGAATGCATTGATAGAAACGTTAATATCCCTAATGACAAGCTTTAATCTTGAGTCAAGGACCTTGGAGAAATTGCTGTCTGGTGATATAACGAATGATTCAGAGAGGAAGCAAATATGGACCATCATGGGAAAGGGAATCATTGAAAATTTCCCATTTGGAAAAGGAATAGGGGCAGACAGACTTTTGCTGGGAAGTGCTATGAGACAGGGGTTATATGCACACAACTTTATCTTTGAGATTTGCTATAACTTTGGAGTAATGATCGGTGGAATTGTCGTAGTTTGTATTCTTATCATGGTGTACAAAAGTCTGACGCAGATTCAAGACGAAGACTGGTACCGCTTGATCGTACCATTTTTAATCCCGGCAGTTGTATCACTTATGACTTCCGGCAGCATCTATCAACATTGGCTTTTCTGGCTTGCGACGGGGTTTTATTTTTGCTATTTTGGAAGAAATTTGAAAGATGAAATAGATGGTTTATAAATCTTAAGAAGAATAAGAGGTAGAGTATGGATATCTTAGTTTCTGTGATTATCCCAACCTATGGAGGGAATGAATCGCTAAAAAGGGCGCTGGATTCTGTCTTATATCAGGACTATAGCCCGTTTGAGGTGATTGTGGTAGATGATAATAATCCTGGAACAGAGCAAAGAATGAAAACCGAATCCATTATGGATGCGTATAAAGACAATAAGAAGGTAATTTATATTCGTCATAGAAAAAATAGGAATGGATCTGCGGCAAGAAACACGGGGGCGAAAGCGGCAAAAGGAAAGTATTTGGCGTTTCTGGACGATGATGATATATTCCTTCAAGGGAAGCTGCGTAAGCAGGTTTCCTACTTGAACAAGAACCGCAGATATGATGCCGTTTATTGCTGGAGGATGGAATCTGGAAAAATCATCGGCAGCAGGATGAAGGGAAATCTTTCTGCGCCGCTGCTTGATCTTAACTTTACGCCATGCACTTGTTCGCTGATGATTCGCAGAGAAGCATATGTTGATTTGCACGGTTTTGACGAGTCCTACTGCCGACATCAGGATTTTGAGTTCTTACTGCGTTTTTTTGAAAAATACAAAATAGGTGTAGTGAAAGAACCTTTGATTGAAATCATTGGGAATAGTGTAGATAATCAGCCAAAGGGAGAAAAGGCTGTAAAACTTAAGAAAAAATTTCTGGATACGTTTTCAGAGAATATCTCCAGAATTGAAAGGGAACACAAGGGATATAGAAAACATGTATATGGCAAACATTACGGGCCTTTGATGGTTAAGCTATTGAGGTATGGGGATTTAAAGTTAGCAGTAACTACCTATTTTAGGGAGGCATATAAGGGTGGATTTATGTTTTGGCTTGAATTTGTTTATCAAATCATCCTTGTTCTAAAAAAACATACCACAAATAGACAGGGGAATCAATCATGAAACAAGATGTTGGTGAATTGAGGTATCGGTGCTGTTTTGTTATATTGCATTATAAGACGATAGATGAAACAAGGTCTTGCATTGAATCAATACTGCAGTTAGATGATATAAAAAGGGATGCTGTTGTGGTGGTAGACAATAGCTATCACATATCAGACACTGGAAGGAAGCTGTTAGAGCAATATATAGAAAAAGAGAATATTTTTTTTATTACTAATTATGATAACAGTTTTTTTTCACACGGAAATAATCTGGGATATCAATATGCAAAAAAATTAGGTGTTAAATTGATTATTGCGACAAATAGCGATACCTTGTTTCCTCAGAAAGACTTTTGTGTAAAATTATTAAAGGCTATGAAAAAGCACAGTTTTTATGTATGCGGGCCTAATATTGTGGAAGCTGTATCTGGGAGCGGTACTTCACCTATTGCCTGGGAATGTTCAAACAAAAAAGAAACAATGCGTGAAATAGAATATTATCATAATGAATGTGAACGAATCAGGGGGGGTATTAGCAATGAATTAAATAAAGCAATGTCCCGCAGATGTCCTAAAATTTTTCTTCCTGTCAGAAACTGGCAGATGGAAGTTATGAAAAAGTGGATTTTCCGTAAACATCAATATCCTGTCCTGCAAGGGTCTTGCATTATCGTGAGCTGGCTCTATACGCTTGAAAACGACAAATTATTCTATCCAGAAACAGAATTATATGGTGAGGAGCAATTATTGTCGTTCAGATGCAGGGAGAACGGTTATAAGATATGGTATGAACCTAAATTAAAGGTCATACATAAGGGCGGGGTAAGTGTGTCAAATGATTATTCTGATATGGTAGCAAGAACAATACTTACCTATGAAAGAATGATTAAAGCAAGGGAGATCTATCTGGAATATATCGGTAAACGAGAATAATGGAGATGATTGATGAATCAAAGTGACCGCGATAAAAACCTTTTAAAGAATATTGTACTTTTCGGCATCAGTTCGTTTGGAACCAGGCTGATTTATTTTTTCCTGATCCCTCTTTATACGTCCAATCTTTCCACAGGGGATTATGGGGCAGTGGATTTAATTAATATTGTAATTTCGCTGATTACCCCTATTTTAACCGTTGGAATAGCAGAAAGTGTTTTGCGGTTTACAATCATCATGCCGGAGAAACGGGAGAGTATACTTGACTGTTCTTTAATTGTTCTTATGGCAGATATGCTGATTCTGGGTGCCGGGATTGGGTTGATTTGGAAGTTTAACCGCATAGAACTTGAACCAATATATTACATTTTTCTGATGCTAAGCTTCCTCCTGAATACACTTTATCAAATCTTCTGCAATTTTTTTCGGGGTGCAGATCAAGCAGGATGCATGATGGCTGCCGGGATGTTGAATGCAGCAGTTACATGTATAAGCAACATCGTTTTCTTAGCACATATGGGATTGGGGGTGCGAGGTTATTTATGTGCAATGCTTTTGGGCGTATTCATTGCAGATGTATTTTTTATTCTGCAGATAAGGAGAAGGAAGCTTTATTCCTTCGGGGGCAAGCGCATTGACCGGCTGATGTTCAAAAGCATGATTGATTATGGAAAACCTTTGATTTTAAATGGAATTTCATGGTGGATTAATAATTCCTTAGACAGGGTGATTATTGTTGGGATTTTGGATACCGCTGCAAATGGCATTTATGCAGTGTCCTATAAAATCCCATCCATTCTTTCTGTATTCCAGACTATTTTTAACCAGGCATGGACAGTTTCAGCGATTCAGGAGTATGGCAGTGATGATAAGGACAGCTATTACAGTAAGATGTATAAGGTTTATGAGGCAGGTATGTTCCTTATCTGCAGTCTTTTGCTGTTGCTGAATATGTTTTTAGCAAAATTATTGTACGCAAAGGACTTTTTTACAGCGTGGCATTATACGATCCCCCTCATGATTGCCGCTCTAGCAGGAGCCATGAGTATTTTTATGTCCTCTATATTCTGTGCCGTCGGCGATACAAAAACGGTTGGGATGACAACGTTAGTTGGTGCTATTGTTAACCTTGGATTAAATCTGCTTCTGATTCCCAAGATTGGACTTTTGGGTGCAGCGGTCGCGACAGTGATTTCTAATATTGTGATATGGTTTATGCGCAGGATAAAGTCTGAAATGTACATTAGGCTTGATACAAGGCCTGTTCGGGAACTGACATGTTTCATCTTAGTGGTAATTCAGGGAACATTAGCTTATCAGGAAATCCATTTTTA
The DNA here is from genome assembly GCA_910584785.1 of uncultured Lachnospiraceae bacterium. GTDB lineage: Bacteria > Bacillota > Clostridia > Lachnospirales > Lachnospiraceae > Caccovicinus. The sequence goes on from CAJUDX010000004.1 coordinate 15,812, forward strand.
TTTATTACAGGCCGTTGTTTTTTGCGTGCTGATTGTACTATTTAGAGAAGAAGTTGGGCTTTATCTGCACATGGCAAGAAAAGTTTATGATTTTAAAGGGAAAGTGTGGAAAAAATGAAGAAGGTAGGATATATAAAAGATTATTACCCTGAACAAAGATGTATTATTAAAAAAATAGGGGGGGGTAGAATACAAATTTTGTAATGAGCGATTTGCCAGAACCAGAATCATTAAAAAAGTAGGAAGGATTATTTTAAGACAAAAGAATCCGGGCTGGGATTGGCTGGTATATGATCCTATCCGAAAGCCCAAGGTGGACTTAATACATACCTTTAATTCTGTCTGTATGCTTAGAGGAATCCCATGGGCTGTCACGTTTGAATCTACCGTTCCCAGAACGAACCAGACAGTGGGAAGGCCATGGGAGAAAAACGGGGAGCCTTTTATTCCAGATATATTTACGAGAAGATCGTTACACTTACTGACGGACAGCTCATGTAAGGCTTGCATCGCGCTAAGTGATTCAGCCAGGCGCATACAGGATAATATGCTGAATCAAATGATCGGAGATCCTGCTTTTGCTAGGATTATTCAGGAAAAAACAGTGGTTATTCATCCACCGCAGGATGCGCTTGTTGATGCGTGTGAGATAAAGAAGAAATTTAGCACGATATCATCATGTGTGGAGTTTATTTTTGTTGGTCGTAACTTTTTCTGTAAAGGTGGCCCCATGCTTATTGAGGCTATGGAAAAATTCTCTGAAAAAGTAAATTTTCATCTTACTGTTGTAAGCAATCTTGACGATAAGCTTTTTTCTACTGGCGAAGAAAGAAAAAAATGGGCCAATATTTTGGAAAAAACTCCGTGGATTACCTGGTTCAAATCCCTTCCCAATGAAAAGGTTCTGCATCTATGTAAAAAAGCACATATTGGATGCTTGCCGACATTTAAAGATACTTACGGCTATTCTGTACTTGAAATGCAGGCATGCGGATGCCCTGTCATTACAACTAATGTCAGGGCATTACCGGAAATCAATAATAAGAACTGCGGATGGATTGTTCCACTGGAAATTGACAAGATAGGCGGAGAGGTAATCCTGTATTCGGATAAAGATGAAGAGGCCAGGAGGACAGAACTTCTTTTAGGTCTGGAAAGATGTTTGGAAGAAATATTTGGAAATCTTGAGATGGTTGAACCTAAAGCTGTTCATGCACTTGGCAGGATTAAAAAGGGACATTCGCCAGAAGAATATGCAAAAAAGTTGAGCATGATATATTGGGGGAAATAAAATGGAAAAGCTTATGAGGAATGCCTATCTGATTATGGCACATGGGAATTGGGAACAATTGGGTTTTTTGCTGCAATTATTAGATGATGAGAACAACGATTTCTATATCCACATTGATAAACGTGTGCAAATGCCAAATGCAGACCAGATAAAAAAGAATGTCCATTATTCCAAGATTTATTTTACCAAACGTGTAAAAGTAAAGTGGGGAGGGTATGGCACGATCGATGCTTCTATGGTTTTGCTGAGAAATGCCGTGAAGCGTAGATATGACTATTATCATTTGATGTCGGGGTCAGATCTTCCTCTGAAAACAAATCAAGAGATTAATGATTTCCTGAAAAAGCATATGTATACTAACCTGAGTAAAACACATATGACCAATTATCTTGCATACGGGGGGGTTGGTGAAGAAATGGTCAGAGCAAGGGTTTCTCATTATAATGTTTTTGTCTCCTTTTTTAGAACGAAACCATGGTATTTGGGGATATTTTTTAAAAAAGTCAATGCGCTTGGATACCATATTCAAAAAGCTATCCATGTTGACCGCTTAAAGGGTACTGGACTGACTCTCTATAAAGGAAGCCTATGGTACACCATTTCTCATGAATGTGCCTGCTTTTTTTTGAAAAATGAGAAAACAGGAAAAAGGTGGTTTGGGAGGATGACGTTTTCTGGTGATGAATATGTGTTGCAGACACTTTTTATGAACTCAGCATTTCGGGATACTGGTTTTATTCCAGAGAAAGAAAACATGAGCCAGAACCTTTATGAGATAGATTGGGAACATACAAAGGGTGATGGCTCACCACATTTGTTTACTGCTGAAGATATAGCAAGGCTGGATTCGAGCAAAAACTTATTTGCACGTAAATTTGATAAAAATGTAGATAGCAAAGTGATAGATTATCTTTTTAGAAAGCTGACTGGGCATACGGAGGAAATAAATGATCAAGAATAAACTTCTATGGTTACGAATTAAGATAAATGTGTGTGAGAAGATTTTCCACCGGGATGTAATGGAATTAAAACTTGAACGTTATAGGATGGAAGGTGCGGAAATAGGAAAGAATGTAAGAGCTTTTTCGCCAATTTCGAGTAGTGAGCCATACCTTCTGTCTGTGGGAAATAACGTGACCATTAGTACAGGCGTTAAATTTTGTACCCATGATAATTCGGCAGTTAAGATATTTAATGATGGTACAGATTTCGTAGGTTCGATTAGGATTGGCGATCATTCATTTATTGGAATGAATGCAATCATTATGGGGGGGGTAAAGCTCCCTGAACATTGCATTGTTGGTGCAGGAAGTATTGTTACTAAAAGCTTTTTAGAGGAAGGTTGTGTGATTGCGGGAAATCCCGCAAGGATAATTGGAAATATAAAAGAAATAAGAGACCGGAACAGAAATAAAGTATTTAATTTCCGGGGAATGAGTCAGATGGAAAAAAAGAAGGAAATTCTTTCCCATTCTGAAAAGTATATTCAAAAGTGATAGTTTTTCTTCCTAATGATCTGGCACACATCTACGGCAATAGCCTGTGAAAATGGAGCGGATGGGAAAGTGGCAGCTATCGGCTTGAATTGGGAGCAAAATAATTTCCAGGGATATGCATATTTTTCTGCCTGTAAAGAAAAAACACTTGACAATTTCTGATGAAAAATATTGAAATAATGGGCGTTTGCGGGTTTGCAGACGCCTTTTGTGACAATGTTGTGACAAAACAGTTACGACAAAACCTGTCCTTTACTTGCCAGATGGGATTTGTTATACTTAGCTTAAATATAGTTATCAGATAGTAAGAGGAGGCGAGCAGATGAAAAGGACGGTAGGGATAGGGCATCAGGATTTTGAAAAAATCAGAACAGAGAATGTATTTTATGTGGATAAGACCGCATTTGTTCGAGAATGGTGGGAAAATGCAGATGAAGTAACCTTAATTACCCGGCCAAGGCGGTTTGGAAAAACACTGAATATGAGTATGTTGGAGAAGTTCTTTTCTGTTTGCTATGCAGGACGGGAAGATTTGTTTCAGGGGCTTGCTGTATGGGAAGAGGAAAAGTATAGGAAACTTCAAGGGAATTATCCGGTAATCAGCTTGTCATTTGCCAATGTGAAAGAGAATTCCTTTCTGCAGACAAGAAAGAAAATTTGCAGTATGATTAAAGATTTATATAATCAGCATTACTTTCTTTTAGAGGGGAATGTATTAAATGAGAATGAAAAACAGGACTTTCGGGCGATTGCCGCAGATATGGAAGATTATCAGGCTTCCGGTTCAATCAGGGCATTAGCCGGTTATCTTTTCCGATATTATGGAAAAAAGGTGATTATTTTACTGGATGAGTATGATACGCCAATGCAGGAAGCTTATGTCAATGGTTTTTGGAATGAATTGGTTTCTTTTATCCGAAATATGTTTAATGCAACCTTTAAAACAAATCCGTATCTGGAACGGGCAATAATGACAGGTATCACAAGGGTGAGTAAAGAGTCAATATTTTCTGATTTAAATCATCTTAAAGTAGTTACAACGACATCAGAAAAATATTCCGATTGTTTTGGATTTACCGAAGAAGAAGTCTTTGCTGCCCTGGATGAGTATGGTTTGTCAGAAAAAAAAGAAGAAGTAAAAGCCTGGTATGATGGGTTTATTTTCGGGAAGAAGAAGGATATTTATAATCCCTGGTCAATTATTAATTATCTGGATGTGCGAAAGATAGGAGCTTATTGGGCAAATTCCAGTTCTAACAGTCTTGTTGGAAAGTTAATCCGGGAGGGAAGTGCAGAGATAAAGATGGTGATGGAAAGACTGATTCAGGGAGAAGCTTTTTATACATCCTTTGATGAGCAGATTGTATTCAGTCAACTGGATCAGGATGATTCTGCTGTGTGGAGCCTGTTTATGACCAGCGGATATTTAAAGCCGGAGTATGCCGAATTTAATGTGGAATCTGGAAAGATGGAGTACCAATTGAAACTGACAAATCGGGAAGTTTACTTTATGTTTCAGCATATGATTGAGGGCTGGTTTGGAAAATGCCGTGAGGTTCACAATGCATTTTTACAGGCGCTTTTGTCCCATGATTTGGAAGGGATGAATGAATATATGAATGAGATTTCTGACGAATTGTTCAGCAGTTTTGATACGGGAAAGAAACCTTCCGGGAAGGTACAGCCGGAGCGCTTCTATCATGGTTTTGTACTTGGACTAATGGTGGAACTGCGTGGGCGGTATTCTATTTCATCAAATAAAGAGAGTGGATATGGTCGTTATGATATCATGATGGAACCAAGGGAAAAGGGAGCAGATGCATATATTATTGAGTTTAAGGTTGTTCATACAAAAAGGGGAGAAACCTTAGAAAGTGCGGTGCAAGCAGCTTTGAAACAGATAGAAGAAAAGAAATATGATGCTGAATTATGTAATCGGGGAGTACAAAAAGAAAAGATACAGAAGTACGGTTTTGCGTTCTCTGGTAAACATGTGATGATAGGTGAAGCAATAGAACAGACAGGAAAATAGGTTAGTATGGGGCAGAGGCTTAGTTTCTCTGCCTTATGTTTTTGTTTTTTGGCAGGAATATCTATGGATTAGCAAGGGAAGCATGAATAAGCCTTTCGGGAATAGCAAGAAAGTCCGAATATTCAAATTCTTCCCAGGTGATTTTCTGCACCGGATGGGCAGTTTTTCGGGTTATTTTTCCCTTGTCAAGAAAAAACACTTGACAGCCATGCTCCTTTCGTGTATGATAACACAGGTAACAGAAATCAGGTGATAGGAATGGAACGAATTGTTCAGCAGGGTCTGCTGTATGATTTTTATGGAGAGCTTTTGACTGAGCACCAGCGTCATGTGTATGAAGAAGTGGTGATTCATGACTTATCGTTGAGTGAGATTGCCCAGGAGCAGGGGATTAGCCGCCAGGGTGTGCACGATTTGATTAAGCGCTGTGACCGCCTGCTGGAAGGGTATGAGAAGAAACTTCATCTGGTGGAAAAGTTCCGGCTGACGAAGGAGCTGGCTGGGGAGGTTCAGAAGCTTTTGGATGAGTATATGAAAAAGGAAGAACCGGATTTGCTGGTTCGGGCCAGAAATCTGGCAGGGAAGATAGTGGAAGTATAAGGAGGACTGCTTCATGGCATTTGAGAGCCTGGCTGATAAGCTTCAGAATGTATTTAAAAATTTAAGAGGCAAAGGCCGTCTGTCTGAGGCGGATGTAAAGGCAGCGCTTAAGGAAGTTAAGATGGCTCTTTTGGAGGCGGACGTCAGCTTTAAGGTGGTCAAGCAGTTTATCAGTGCAGTGCAGGTGCGGGCAGTAGGCGAGGATGTGCTGGAAAGTCTGACACCGGGCCAGATGGTGATTAAGATTGTTAATGAAGAACTGGTCACGCTGATGGGGTCGGAGACGACGGAGATTGCACTGAAGCCGGCAAATGAGATAACCGTAATTATGATGGCGGGACTGCAGGGTGCTGGAAAGACGACCACGACGGCAAAGATTGCAGGGAAGTTAAAGGCGAAGGGAAGAAAACCTCTTTTGGTGGCCTGTGATATCTATCGTCCGGCGGCGATTAAGCAGTTGGAGATTAACGGTGAGAAACAGGGCGTTCCTGTATTTTCGATGGGCGATAAAAATAAGCCGGTCAATATTGCCAAGGCAGGTATTGAGCATGCAGCAAAGAATGGCATGAATGTAGTGATTTTGGATACTGCGGGCCGTCTCCATGTCGATGAAGAGATGATGAATGAGCTGGTGGAAATCAAGGAGAATACTGAGGTTTCCCAGACGGTTTTAGTCGTTGATGCCATGACTGGTCAGGATGCAGTGAATGTAGCCAGTATGTTTCAGGAGAAGATTGGCATTGACGGTGTGATTTTAACAAAGTTAGACGGTGATACACGGGGCGGAGCGGCGCTTTCTATCCGTTCAGTGACGGGGAAGCCGATTTTATATGTGGGTATGGGAGAGAAGCTTTCCGATTTGGAACAGTTTTATCCCGACCGTATGGCCTCCCGGATTTTGGGGATGGGGGATATTCTTTCCCTGATTGAAAAGGCCGAGGCCGAGGTGGATAAGGAAAAGGCGAGGGAGTTAAGCCAGAAGATCCGAAAGGCCGAGTTTGATTATAATGATTTTCTGGATCAGATGCATCAGATTAAGAAGATGGGCGGCATGGCAAGTATTATGAGCATGATGCCCGGCATGGGTCAGCTGGGGAATCTGGATATGGAGGAGAATGAAAAGAGTATGGCAAGGATAGAGGCTATTATTCTTTCCATGACTCCGGCAGAGCGGGCTAACCCTTCATTGATGAATCTTTCGCGTAAGCACCGGATTGCCAAGGGTTCCGGGGTGGATATCAGCGAGGTAAACCGCCTGGTTAAGCAGTTTGATCAGATGAAGAAGATGATGAAGCAGATTCCCGGCATGATGGGCGGGAAGAAGCGCGGCGGTATGATGGGCGGCCTGGGAAATTTAATGGGCGGGAAGTTTAAGATGCCGTTCTAGTGTTCTGTATTCATCGGTGTTTCAGTTATAAGTTTGGGTATTCCCTGTGTGTCTTTTGCATAGGGCGCGCAGCGTTTACTATAGAGATTGTGTCAATACGAGAAGAATAGGTTTAGGAGGTGATTGAAGATGGTTAAGATGAGATTAAGAAGAATGGGTCAGAAGAAGGCTCCTTTCTATAGAATCGTGGTATCCGATTCCCGTTCTCCAAGAGATGGAAGATTTATTGAAGAAATCGGTACTTATGATCCAAACACGAATCCAAGCTCCATTAAGTTTAACGAGGAAGCTGCGAAGAAGTGGTTAGCAAACGGCGCACAGCCCACCGAGACAGTAGCTAAGCTGTTAAAGGTTGCTGGTATTCAGTAAAATCCGAAAACCCTGAGGTGATTTTTATGAAAGAATTAGTTGAAGTTATCGCAAAAGCGCTTGTCGATAATCCAGATGAAGTGGTTGTTACCGAGAGCTTAAAGGGTGATGATACTCTGATCGAATTAAAAGTTGCTGCTTCGGATATGGGGAAGGTCATCGGTAAACAGGGAAGGATTGCCAAGGCAATTCGTTCTGTGGTTAAGGCCGCTGCTTCCAAGGAAGATAAAAAGGTGATTGTTGAAATTCAGTAACGACCCCTTTGGCTGCTGCTTAGGTGCGGCAGCCTCTTTTTTTCCTTTGATTTTGAAATGTACAGGATTTGACAATAAGCAGAGGCTTAAAAAAACATTAAACAGGAAAATAAAAATCAGGAAAATAGAATAAAAAAATAGAATACAGGAAATCCAAAAACAGGAAATGATGAGACAGACCATAGGAGATTATTTTTATGGAAGAGATGCTGAGAGTGGGGGTTATCAGTTCGACACACGGTGTCCGGGGGGAGGTTAAGGTTTATCCCACGACGGATGACCCGGCGCGTTTTAACGATCTTAAGGAAGTGACCTTAGATACAGGAAAGGAATTGCTTCCATTGACCATACAGAGTGTAAAGTTCTTTAAGAAAATGGTAATTTTAAAATTTGAAGAATTTGATTCGATTAATGCGATTGAACCCTATAAGGGGAAGGATCTTCTGATTCACCGCAGCCAGGCTGTGCCGCTTAAGGAAGGCGAACATTTTATCGTGGATTTAATTGGGCTTAGTGTAGTGACTGACGAGGGAGAAACCCTGGGCGAGCTTAAGGATGTATTAAAGACCGGGGCTAATGATGTCTACATTGTTGAACAGCCTTCGGGAAAAGAAGTGCTGATTCCTGCCATTAAGCCGTGTATTTTAAACATTGATTTGGAAGCCGGACAGATGAAGGTACATCTTTTGGAGGGATTGCTGGATTTATAATAGCGATGGTCGGGCAATGTTTTGTGAAATAAGTGAGGGGAGAAGCAAAAAAACCATGAATTTTTATGTCTTAACCCTGTTCCCGGAAATGATTGCGCAGGGCCTTAACACCAGCATTACCGGGCGGGCGATAGAAAAGGGAAGAATCTCTGTGGAACCAATCAATATCCGCGATTATTCCCATGATAAGCACCACCATGTGGACGATGCTCCTTACGGCGGAGGCGCAGGAATGGTGATGCAGCCCGGCCCGGTGGTGGAAGCCTACGAAGCCCTGTGCAGCCGTTTAAACCGCAGGCCCAGGGTGATTTATATGACGCCGCAGGGAAACGTGTTTTGTCAAGAGAAGGCGAAGGAGCTTTCCCAGGAAGAAGATTTGGTGTTCCTCTGCGGGCATTATGAGGGAATTGACGAGCGGGCGCTTGAGATGATTTGCACCGATTATTTGTCTGTGGGAGATTATGTTTTAACCGGCGGTGAGCTTCCGGCGATGGTGATGATCGACTGTATTTCCCGCCTGGTTCCCGGCGTGCTAAATAATGAGGTTTCTGCGGAGGTTGAGTCATTTCATGATAATCTTTTGGAGTATCCTCAGTACACACGCCCAGAATGTTTTCGGGGGGAGCGTGTGCCTGAGGTTTTGCTTTCCGGGCATCACCAGAAGATTGAAGAGTGGCGGAGGCAGCAGTCCATCCGCAGAACCCTGGCGCGCCGACCGGACTTGCTGAAAGAGGCAAGGCTGTCAAAAAAAGAAGAAAAATATCTGGAAGAGTTAAAACAAGAATCAGGTAAAAATTCACCTTAAATCAAGATGAAATAACGTTAAGTGCAGATAAAACTGGATAAACTGGATAAATCCAAAATAAGTGCTTGACAGACAACGAAATTTACTGTACACTAAAGCAAGTTTGGTTTTTCTGAAGGATAATTTTTGCTGGAGGAAAAGGAAACAAAGGATAAATGTAAAAAGAAAAAAATGAACATGAAAAGAAAGGAGGCAAAATGATGAGAAATTTTATGAATGATGGAGTAAAGATGAATAAAGTTAATATCGGGAATGGAACAGCTTCTGTCTGTTGGATTCATTTTGCCTGCGATATAGCGTGTTAACCATGATGGGGTACTGCTTTTTCAGTGAATAGTGATGAGAAGTGAAAAAGCAGAACTGGATGGAAAAGACAACCGCAGGGAATGGCTGCGGTTTTTTCTATGCCGGAAGGTTGATATCTTGCGGCGTGGGAGAGATTGACAGAAAACACAGAAGAAGCCTGAACTGGTAGAAGGGAAGGGCTTCTTTTTTGTTGTTTTAAATTAAGAAAATCATGGAGAAAGAGGGGATAGAATGAAAAGGATATTGAAGTATATCCGGCGGTATGTACCTCTGTATGGGGTAGCGATTGCAGCAATGGTGATCAGCGTTCTTCTGGATGCCATGTCTCCGCAGATTACCAAACGGATCATTGATGATGTGATCGTCGGCGGAAAGATGAATCTGCTGATGAAGCTCCTTCTGGGGCTTTTGGGCATCGGCCTTGGGAGGGCGGTTTTTCAGTATACGAAGGAATTTATCTTTGATTTTGCCGCTTCAGGTATTGGATGTCGTTTGCGCAAGGATTTATTTGACCATATCCAGACGCTTTCGGTGGGCTTTTTTGATTCGCATAATACCGGGGAGCTGATGGCACGGGTAAAGGACGATGTGGATCGGATATGGGATGCCTGCGGTTTTGTGGGAATGCTGATTTTGGAATGTACGATACATACCTGTATTATTGTTTTTTGTATGTTTCAGATTAGTCCGGTGCTGACGTTAATTCCTTTGATGATTATGCCATTGATTATGTTTTTGGCGGTTAAACTGGAAAATGGCCTTGGAGCGGTTTATGACAAAATCAGCGAAGAAACCGCAGAAATGAATACCGTGGCGCAGGAAAATCTGGCTGGAGTAAGAACGGTAAAGGCCTTTGCCCGTGAGGTGTATGAAATTAAGAAATTTAAGAGCCATAACCAAAGGTTTTACGACTTGAATATGGAGCAGGCAAAGCTGGTGGCCCGCTATCAGCCCTGGATTTCGTTTCTTTCCAAACTTCTTTCTATGCTGGTTATCGTGGCAGGGGGAATCAGTGTTATTCAGGGAAAGATTACGATAGGTGCACTGGGGGCATTTCTGGAATATTCGAATAATATTACCTGGCCGATGGAGATCGTGGGCTGGCTGAGCAATGGCTTTGCGGCTGCGCTTGCTTCAAACCGCAAGATTCAGGCAATCTTTGCCCAGGAGCCAGAAGTGAAGGAGATAAGTAAGTATGATTGTCTGGAACGGCTGGACGGGGCAGAGATAACTAAGGACGGCAGGATGCTCTGGAAGGAAGAAGCGGCTGAAGAAAAGAAGGCCAAAGAGGAAGATAAAGAAGGTCAAAAGCAGGGAAGGATTCAGTTTAAGCATGTGGATTTTTCCCTTCATGGGCGCAGGATTTTAACGGATATTGATTTTGATCTGCTTCCCGGAAAAACGCTGGGAATAATGGGAATGACGGGTTCAGGAAAGACCTCAATTGTGAACCTTTTACAGCGTTTTTATGATGTATCGTCCGGGGAAATTAAGGTGGATGGAGTGGATATCCGCAGCCTTCCCCTTTCCTATTTGCGCGGGAAAATGGCAGTGGTGATGCAGGAAGTTTTCCTGTTTTCTGACAGTATTTCCGAAAATATCCGCATGGGGAATAAGGAAAGGATACGGTGGGAGAGCGTGGAGCATGCGGCCTCCTGTGCAGCTGCCCACGGCTTTATTATGAAGCTTGGGCAGCAGTATGATACCGTGGTTGGCGAGCGAGGCGTGGGATTATCCGGCGGGCAAAAGCAGCGCATCAGCATTGCCCGCGCTATCGCCAAGGAGAGGCCGGTATTGATTTTAGACGATTCGACGTCTGCCCTGGATACCGAGACGGAAAAGGAGATTGAAGGGCAGCTTGTGCAGCTGGAAAACAGTACAAAGATTATTATTGGACATCGCATTTCTGCGGTTCGCCATGCGGATGAAATTTTGATTTTGGATCATGGTCGGATTGCGGAGCGGGGAACCCACCAGGAATTAATGGAAAAGAAGGGGCAGTATTATCAAACCTATCTGGTACAGTATGGTTCGCTGGAAGCGTAAGTTAAGTAAGATTAGATAAATAATCAGGTAAAAAGCAGATAGGAGGGATAGAATGGCAATTAACGCAAGCAGGATGGATGAGGAGCAGCGGAATGTGTCGAAGAAGGCGACATTAATCCGTCTGTTCAGCTACCTCCTGGAGTATAAAAAAGAATTGGTGGTGGTTCTGCTGATTATGGCGGGAACCATTGCCATCAGTATGGTGACACCGCTGTTAATGGAGCGGGCGATTAATGTGCATGTGGCAAACCGGGATGTGGACGGGCTGCTTAGGATCGGAGCGGTGTCTTTGGTTTTGTTCCTGGTTTTTCTAACAGGAACGAGGATCAGGATGTTAATGATGGCAGGAGTGGCAAACCGGGTGCTGGTGACAATCCGCCAGTCGCTGTATGAGCACATCCAGACCTTAAGCTTTACTTTTTTTGACAGCAGGCCTACCGGAAAGATACTGGCAAGAGTGATTGGCGATGTAAATTCGTTAAAGGATGTGCTTTCTGACAGTGTCACTCAGCTGGTTCCCGATATGGCAACGGTGTTTTGTGTGGCAGTGATTATGGTGGTAAAGAATGTCCGGCTTGCCATGGCAGCGCTGCTGACGATTCCTGTTTTAGCTGTGGGGCTTTTGGTGATTGAGACAAAGGCACATAAGCGGTGGCAGGCATTTCGGAAGAAAAACTCAAATCTAAATGCATATGTACATGAGGATTTATCCGGTATCCGCATTATCCAAAGCTTTGCTGCGGAGAAGGAGACACAGAAGGCTTTTTATGAGCTGGCAGAACAGCACAGGAAATCGTTTGTGGATGCTGTGCTTGTGGCAGATGGGTTTGGTCCGGTAGTGGAAATTACCTGGGGAATGGGCGGCTTTTTTTTGTATTACATAGGAATTAATTTAGTGGGGGTGGAGGACGTCGGTATCGGTACGTTTGTGGCATTTTCAACGTATATTGCCATGTTCTGGAGCCCGATTCGAAATCTGGCAAACTTCTATAATAAACTGACAACCAATATTTCTGCAGCGGAGAGAATTTTTGATATTTTAGATACGAAGGCAGAGATTGTGGATAACAAGGAAGCCCAAATCCTGCCTCCGCTTGAAGGCGCCGTGGAGTTTTCGCATGTGTCCTTTGCCTATAGTGATGAGCCGGATCAATTGATTTTAAAGGATGTAAGCTTTAAGGCAGAGCCTGGGGAGACGATTGCGCTGGTTGGGCCTACAGGAGCGGGAAAGACCACCATTGTCAATCTGATCAGCCGTTTTTATGAGGTTTGTGAGGGTACGGTGTGTCTGGACGGGCATGAAGTGCGGGCAGTGACGTTAGAAAGCCTGCGCCGTCAGCTGGGGATTATGACACAGGATAATTTCTTGTTTTCCGGCACCATCCGGGAGAATATTCGCTATGGACGTCTGGATGCCACGGACGAGGAGATTGTGGAGGCGGCAAAGGCAGTTAATGCCCATGAATTTATTATGGCGCTGGAAAACGGGTATGATACGGAAATCAGTGAGCGCGGAGCCAGGCTTTCCATCGGGCAGCGCCAGCTTCTGGCCTTTGCGCGGACGATGCTTTCCAGACCGGGGATTTTGATTCTCGATGAAGCGACCTCCAGTATTGATACCCATACAGAACTTTTGGTACAGAAGGGGATTGACGCATTATTAAAGGGGAGAACTTCGTTTATTATTGCGCACCGGCTTTCTACGATACGAAAGGCCGATCGAATCTTTGTTATCGACCAGGGGACGATTTTGGAGGAAGGAAATCATGAAGCGCTGATGGAGAAGAAAGGGGCGTATTACCAGCTTTATCAGAGCCAGTTCAGATAATGTAGGGGAAGAGACGAAGGAAAGGCAGGAAGCGAGGTGCCAAAGCAGGCTTAAGGAATAAAAAATATGGTAAAATTTACAAAAAAGGCTTTTATTTTGTCTGTTTTATGATATAATTCATATAAACCAGCCATTAAGGCGTTGGGGAAAAGGAGGATAAGAAATTATGAAGAAAAAACTGGCATTACTGTTAGCTTGCTCCATGATGCTGGGCATGACGGGGTGCGGAGGAGGCGGTCAGACCGAAACAACCGCGGCACCGGAGACGACTGCCACAGAAGCTACCACGGCGGCAGAGACGACGGAGGCAGCCCAGGATGCAGGGGCTGAGACAGAAGCTGAAGGGGGAGAGGCCACTTCTCTGGATGCGCTGATTGAGGCGGCGAAGGCAGAGGGCGAGTTGACAGTTTACGGCTCTTGCGAAGAGGAATATTTATCCGCTGCCTGTAAGAAGTTTGAAGAGATGTATGGGATTAAGACGAAGTTCCAGCGGCTTTCAACTTCTGAGGTGTACACTAAGATTTCTGAGGAGGCAGGGAAGCCTTCAGCCGATGTATGGTTTGGCGGAACGACCGATCCCTATAACGAGGCGGTGGCTGATGAACTGCTGATGAGTTATGAAGCGGTGAATGCTGCAAACTTAATTAGTGATGATTATAAGGACCCGACGAATTGCTGGTATGGTATTTATAAGGGTATCCTGGGTTTTATGGTAAACACCGAGGAACTTGATCGTCTGGGACTTGAAGCGCCTAAGACATGGGATGATCTGACGAAAGAAGAGTATAAGGGGCTGATTATGCTTTCGAACCCGAACACTGCGGGAACTGCAAAGCTTGTGATTAATACGATGATTCAGATGAAGGGCCATGACGAGGCGATGGAGTATTTTAAGCGTTTGGATCAGAATATTAACCAGTATACGAAGTCCGGTTCCGGTCCGTCGAAGATGGTAGGCCCTGGCGAGTGCGTAATCGGCGTGGGATTTTTACATGATGGAATTTACCAGATCTTGCAGGGCTATGATAATATTGCCCTGGTGGTTCCAGAGGATGGAACTTCCTTTGAGGTAGGCGCAACGGCAATCTTTAACGGCTGTGCACATCCAAATGCAGCAAAGCTCTGGATTGAGTACGCCTTATCGCCGGATTGTGTGGATCATGCAAAAGAGGCAGGTTCTTATCAGTTCCTGGTAATCTCGAATGCCACCCAGCCGGAGGAGGCAGAACGTTTTGGCCTGGATATGAATAACACGATTGATTATGATTTTGAGGATGCCAAGGCAAACAGCGCAACTTATGTTGAGGATTTCTTTGCTGCACTGGGAAGCTCTGCTGACGACCGGTTTAAGACAGAGTAAGGTTCGGGATGATGAGATCGCTGCTGTTAGAAAAAACAGGATAAATAAACGGTAGACTGTGTTAAATGCTGCGTAGTGCGACAGCCGCATACGCAGCATTTTCCAATGGCAGGGAAGAATTTCAGGCTGAAGATGGCAAGAAAGGTTGTCAGTGGCAAGAAAGGTTGAAGATGGCAAGAAAAGTTGTAGATGAAAGGAAGGGGGTGTAGCCGTGGCTAAGGGACAGAGTGCGGCACTTGAACGGAAGAAATTTTTTTCTGATCCGATTTTAATTAGTATGATTGTGGTTCTGTTGATTTTTCTGGCACTGTTTATTTTATATCCTCTGCTGATGCTTTTGGTGGACAGCTTTTTAGAGGAAGGAAAGGTTACATTTGCAGTATTTCAGAGGGTGTTAAGTCTGGAACGGTTTCAGGCGGCATTTAAAAATACCCTGGTTTTGGGGGTAATCACTGGTTTTGCCTCGACAGCTATCGGGCTGTTGTTTGCCTATGTTGAGGTTTATGTAAAGCTTAGGACAAAGATTCTGGAGAAGTTATTTGCAGTGGTTTCGATGCTTCCGGTAGTTTCTCCTCCATTTGTACTTTCGCTGTCGATGATTATGCTGTTTGGGCGGAGCGGAATTATTACCCGGTCTCTGTTAAAGATTTATGATTCGAATGTTTATGGTCTGAAAGGAATTGCCATTGTCCAGACACTTACCTTTTTCCCGGTCTGCTATCTGATGCTTAAGGGTTTGTTAAAAAATATCGATCCCTCGCTGGAGGAAGCGACAAGAGACATGGGGGCGACCCGGTGGAAGGTGTTTACCAGTGTAACCTTTCCCCTGCTGCTTCCTGGTCTGGGAAATGCTTTTTTGGTTACGTTTATCGAATCTGTGGCGGATTTTGCCAATCCCATGCTGATTGGTGGTTCCTATGATACCCTGGCGACGACGATTTATCTTCAGGTCACGGGAGCCTATGATTCCACCGGAGCGGCGGCGATGTCCGTGGTGCTGTTGTCGCTGACAGTTGTGTTATTTTTAATTCAGAAATATTATTTGGAAAAAAAGACGGCAGCTACATTGACCGGGAAGGCTTCCCGGATGCGGATGCTGATTGAAGATAAAAGTGTGACAGTTCCACTTACGGTATTTTGTACGTTGGTGGCAGCGTTTGTCGTGCTGATGTATGTAATGGTTCCCTTTGGGGCATTGTTTACACTGTGGGGAAGGGATTACAGCCTTTCTCTAAAATGGTTTCAGTATATGATGAAAACCAGCGGGTTAAAGGCATTTAAGGACTCCTTTATCCTGTCTCTGATTGCTTCGCCGCTGACTGCTTTTTTGTCTATGGTTATCGCTTATCTGGTGGTGAAGAAAAAATTTAAGGGAAAAGGATTTATTGAGTTTGTTTCCATGCTGGCGATGGCAGTGCCGGGGACGGTTCTTGGCATCGGTTATATCCGCGGCTATGCAAATGGCCTTTTCCGCTCAGGAATCATGAGCGGTCTTTATGGAACAGGATTGATTTTGATTATTGTGTTTATTGTCCGAAGCCTTCCCACGGGAACGCGAAGCGGTATTTCTGCTTTGCGCCAGATCGATAAGTCGATCGAGGAGTCGGCCTACGATATGGGGGCAAATTCTGCCAGGGTGTTTATGACGGTTACGCTTCCCCTGATAAAGGATTCCTTTTTCAGCGGTCTGGTAACAGCGTTTGTGCGGAGTATTACGGCAATTTCTGCGATTATTCTTCTGGTGACGCCGGACTTTCTGCTGATTACCTGCCAGATTAACGAGCAGGCGGAAAAGGGCAATTACGGCGTGGCCTGTGCCTATGCCACCGTGCTGATTGCCATTACCTACGGCGCAGTACTGATGATGAATACCCTGATTCGGTTCTTTGGGGTAAGCAGGAAGATAAAAGAAGCGGAACATAGTTAAGGATTGGGATGGAGGAGCAAGAATGCAGAAGCAAAAAAAAGGCGTTCGCCTGGAACATATTTCTAAAATTTATCAGGACCCAAAGACGGGAAAGGCGTTTTATGCCGTTGAGGATACGACATTAGATATCGAAGCGGGGACTTTTGTCACCCTGCTTGGCCCTTCCGGCTGCGGAAAGACGACCACCCTTAGGATGATTGCCGGTTTTGAAAGCCCGGACGAAGGGGAAATTTATTTAGGCGGTGAGCCGATTAACAGCTTAACGCCCAATAAGCGGGATACTGCCATGGTTTTTCAAAGCTATGCCCTGCTTCCGCACTATAATGTGTTTGATAATGTGGCCTATGGCCTGAAAATCCGAAAGCTTCCCAAGGATGAGATTAGGGAGCGGGTAATGAATATTTTAAAGCTGGTGGAAATGGATGGGATGGAATCCCGAATGACCAATCAGCTTTCCGGCGGACAGCAGCAGAGGGTGGCTTTAGCCAGGGCGTTGGTTTTAGAGCCGGGGGTGTTGCTGTTTGACGAACCGTTGAGCAACTTAGATGCCAAGCTTCGCGTTTCCATGCGCACCGAGATAAGGAAAATCCAGCAGAAGGTGGGAATTACCGCGATTTATGTCACACATGATCAATCGGAAGCCATGAGTATTTCAGATAAGATTATTATTATGAGCAAGGGGAAGGTGGAGCAGATTGGCACGCCGCGGGAGATTTACTATCATCCAAATTCAAGGTTTGTGGCAGATTTTATCGGAGAGGCTAATTTTTTAAAAGCCAAAGTGCTGCGCACCCAGGGCGATAAGGCTGGCATTGGGGTGGCTGGCGAAGAACTTGAGGTCAATAATTTCTGTCAGGCTAAGGCTGGTGATGAGGTGGCCCTGGTGATCCGCCCTGAGGCAGCTGCATTGGCAGATAAGGGGTATTTAGAGGCTAAGGTGGTCTTATCGACGTTTATGGGGGCTTATCAGTATTATCAGGTACAGGTTGGCGATATGGAGATTCAGATTACAGATTATAATCCGGTGAACCGCAGGATTTATGAAGTGGGAGAGACAGCGTATCTGGATTTTGATACACAGGGGGTTTATATTTTGTAGATGAAGGAAAAATGAAGCTGTTCCATCAGGCCGGGGTTTTGGAGAGGTCTGGTGGGATAGCTGTTTTTTTACATTAAGTGCAAAAAAGTGCTATAAAGAAGCTAAGAAAATACCTAGAAAAATGCAGTAATTAACCTTTATAATAAGCAAAGAAAGGTAAGGGAAAGAGGGATGGAATTTATCCATGAAATGATTATTCCCAACGAAGATCTTCCCTTTAAATTATTTATGTTTGAGGGAAAGGACGGGAATTATCGGCGGGCGAAGCACTGGCACCGTTCTCTGGAAATTTTTTTAGTTTTGGAGGGAGAATTGGAATTTTTTATCAATAATGAACGTTTTCCCCTGACATCCATTGATTTTATGATTGTTAATTCCAATGAAATTCATTCTATTGAAGCACCAAATCCAAATCGAACTATTGTCGTGCAGATTCCCCTGCATTGTTTTTCCGGGTATTTTGGCGAGGAGGATTATGTTCTTTTTTTCAAGCAGTCGGAGGAATGTAATTTGGAACTGGCACAGTTAATTGCGCGGATGTATCGAACTTACCAGAAGAGAGAGCTGGCTTATGCGTTAAAGGTCAGGGCCTTGTTTTATGAACTTTTATATCTGCTGGTAACGGAATTTATGCGGCGTGAGGATAATCGGGGCAATATTCGCAGAAAGCAGAATCTGGATAAGTTGTCGAGGATTACGGCATATATGAAGAAAAATTATGCTCAGGATATTTCGTTAGAACAGGTGGCAAAAGAGTTTGGTTATACACCTTCGTATTTGTCCAGGATGTTTAAGCAATATGCGGATATTAATTATAAGACCTATTTGCTGAATCTGCGCACAGAATATGGATTTCGGGAGATGATGAATACCGACCATAGCTTAAGTGATGTGGCAGTGAATAACGGCTTTTCCGACAGCCGTGCTTTTGCCAAGGCATTTTGTGCAAGATATGGCTGTCTGCCCAGCGAGTACCGGAAGAATAGCAGAGAAGCAGCAGGAACGTAAGGTGGTTTAGAAGATGGTAAGAAAGGGAAGGAACTATGAAGTATTTGATAGGAATTGATGCGGGAACATCAGCGACAAAGACCGTGTTGTTTGATGAGTTAGGAAGAGTAATGGCTATGGCGTCTCAGGAGTATCCTTTATTTCAGCCGCAGAACGGATGGGCAGAACAGAGGCCTGAGGATTGGGCGGACGCTGCAGTAAATACGCTGGCAGAGGTGGTAAAGAAGGCCGGGGTTTTGCAGGAGGATATTCTGGGGATTGGGCTTTCGGGGCAGATGCATGGGCTGGTGATGCTGGATGAGGAAGGGAAGGTTATCCGACCATCCATTATCTGGTGCGATCAGCGGACAGGGGAAGAGGTAGAGGAGATGCTTCGCCGGATGCCTAAGGAGCGCTGGATGGAGATTACGGCAAATCCGCCTTTGACGGGCTGGACAGCAGCAAAGATTTTATGGGTGCGCCGTCATGAGCCGGAAAATTATCGAAGATGCCGTCATATTCTTCTTCCCAAGGATTATCTGCGCTATGTGCTTACCGGCGTGTTTGCCACTGAAGTTTCGGATGCCAGCGGGATGCAGCTTTTGGATGTGAAGAGACGATGCTGGTCGGATGAGGTGTTAAAGACGCTTTCTATCGATAAGGCGCTTTTGGGGAGGGTTTATGAATCGTGTGAGGTGACAGGGACACTTCTTCCTGAAATTGCCGAAAGAACCGGTTTAAGTACAGCAGTTAAGGTGGTAGGCGGCGCGGGAGATAATGCGGCTGCAGCTGTGGGAACCGGCATTGTCCGGGATGGAAAGGCGTTTACGACCATCGGCACATCGGGGGTGGTATTTGCCCATACCAGCCAGTTTTTAGCCGATCCCAAGGGACGAGTACATACCTGCTGCTGCGCGGTTACAGGGGCCTGGCATTTGATGGGTGTTACCCAGGCGGCAGGGCTTTCTTTACAGTGGATAAAGAAGCAATGCTGTCAGGACTATATGGAGCGGGCGCAGGAAGAAGGAAGGGATGTCTATGACTTAATTAATGATGCAGTTAGTCATATTCCGGCGGGAAGCGATAAGCTGATCTATCTTCCATATTTGATGGGCGAGAGAACGCCACATCTTAATCCCGATTGCCGGGGCGTATTTTTTGGACTTTCGGCAATCCATACCAGAGAGCACATGCTCAGGGCAGTGATGGAGGGTGTGGCCTATTCGCTCTGTGACTGCAATGAAATTTTACGGGAGATGGGTGTGGAGATTGGACAGATGATGGCCTGCGGAGGCGGGGGAAAAAGTCCGGTGTGGCGTCAAATGCTTGCAGATCTTTATCATTGTCCGGTAAAAACCATTGAGCAGACCGAAGGACCTGCCCTGGGAGCGGCAATTCTTGCAAGTGTGGGATGCGGCGTTTATTCCAGCGTGGAGGAGGCCTGCGACAGGATTATCCGGGAAGAAAGTTCGACCGATCCGCGGGAGGAAGAGGCAAAGCAATATAACCGTTATCATCAGCTTTTTCAGGAAATCTACCGGAGCCTGGAAGATGATTTTGGGAAGCTGGCAAGGTTGTAGTTAGTAAATAAGGACAGGAAAAGGAGAGAGAAGAAATGAAGAATATACCCAAAGTAAAAGTTGGCATAGTGGCAGTGAGCAGGGATTGTTTCCCGGAGAGTCTTTCGGTGAACCGCAGGAAGGCGCTGGTGGAAGCTTATAAGGCAAGGTATGATGAAAAGAATATTTATGAATGTCCGGTGTGCATTGTGGAAAGCGAGCATCATATGCTTCAGGCGCTGGAGGATGTGCAGGCAGCAGGCTGTAATGCGCTGGCTGTCTATCTTGGGAATTTCGGGCCGGAAATTTCGGAAACCTTGCTGGCAAAATACTTTGATGGACCAGTGATGTTTTTTGCCGCGGCTGAGGAGAGGGGCGATAATCTGATCCAGGGGCGCGGGGATGCCTATTGCGGTATGTTAAATGCGAGCTATAATTTGAAACTGCGCAATATCCGGGCCTATATCCCGGAGTATCCGGTGGGAACGGCCCAGGAATGCGCGGATATGCTGGAAGAATTTATTCCCATTGCCAGGGCAGTTATCGGACTTTCCAATTTAAAAATTATCAGTTTCGGACCAAGACCGTTAAATTTCCTGGCCTGTAATGCGCCGATTAAGCAGCTGTATAATTTAGGCGTGGAAATTGAGGAAAATTCGGAGCTGGATTTATTTGAAGCATTTCATCAGCATGAGAATGATGCGCGAATCCCTGAAGTGGTAAAGGACATGGAAGCAGAACTTGGCGGGGGAAATAAAAAGCCGGAAATCCTGGCAAAGCTTGCGCAGTATGAACTTACTCTCCTTGATTGGGTGGAGGCGCATAAGGGAAGCCGCAGCTATGTTGCTATCGCCGGGAAGTGCTGGCCCGCCTTCCAGACCCAGTTTGGTTTTGTTCCATGCTATGTGAACAGCCGTCTGACCAGTCAGGGGATTCCGGTATCCTGCGAGGTGGATATTTATGGGGCGTTAAGCGAATTTATCGGAACCTGTGTGAGCGACGATATTGTTACTCTCCTGGATATTAATAATACGGTTCCGGCTGATTTATACCAGGAGGATATTGAAAATGCTTATCCTTATACACAGAAGGAAATATTTATGGGCTTCCACTGCGGAAATACAAGCACGAAGAAACTTTCCTTCTGCGAGATGAAATACCAGCTGATTATGGCGCGTTCCCTGCCTGAGGAGGTGACACAGGGAACCCTGGAGGGAGATATTCTTCCGGGAGAGATTACGTTCTTCAGGCTTCAGAGTACAGCAGATAATATCCTTCGGGCCTATATTGCCCAGGGTGAGGTGCTTCCGGTGGCCACCCGTTCATTTGGGGGAATTGGCATTTTTGCCATCCCGGAGATGAATCGTTTTTATCGCCATGTGCTAATTGAGAAAAACTTCCCGCATCATGGTGCTGTGGCGTTTGGACATGTGGGGAAGGCGATTTATGAAGTGTTTAAGTATATTGGGGTAGCCGTGGATGAAATCGGGTTTAATCAGCCAAAGGGGATGTTGTATCGGACGGAGAATCCATTTGTATAGGATTGGAACGACTAAGTTGTGGGGAAAACATAGAAGAAATAACGAAAATAGAGAGAATAACAAAGTAAACCCTCATGCGCCCACAAGTGAGTGCACCACCACGAATAAAAGTCTGCTGGGCGCACTTGGAATCCCTGAATTGATGCCGCTTATTTGGCGGCGAACTTTCAAAGTAAATTGGATCAGGTAATATAAATAAAAAAGAGCCATTGCAAAATAGCTGATGTCTGCACGAGATGGAAGTGAAACCACAGGAGTTTTATTCAGATTTTGTGTATCAGTTGTAGATTGTAATGGCTCTTTTTTCTTGTGGAAAGAAATAATATGAAAAGAAGTCTGTGAAGGGATAGACGAAAGTTTAAAAATCGGATAGAATAGTAAGCATGAAAATCATCAGAGGGAAGAAAGGAATTTTGAATAGATGAGTCGGTTTGCCTGAAAGTAATGCAGACAGAACACTAAAAGGAAAAGGAGAACAGTTTGATGAAAACGATTGGTTTTATCGGTGTGGGAATTATGGGAAAGTCTATGGTACGTAATTTGATGAAGGCAGGTTTTACCTTGCACATCTATGCACGGACAAGGGCTAAGGTGGAGGATGTAATTGACGAGGGGGCATTGTTTTATGAGGATATTGGAAGCTGCGTTGAGGACTGTGATGCGGTGATTACGATTGTCGGCTATCCTGAGGATGTCGAAGAGGTTTACCTGGCAGAGGGGAATATTTTTGAACGGGCAAGGGCGGGGGCGTATTGCATTGATATGACCACCAGCAGTCCGAATCTGGCCAAACAGCTTTATGCTAAGGGAAAGGCGTTGGGACTGCATGTGCTAGACGCTCCGGTAACCGGGGGTGATGTGGGGGCGAAGAATGGTACGCTTTCTATTTTAGTTGGCGGGGAGGAAGAGGATTTTAAGGCATGCCTTCCCCTGTTTAAGGCGATGGGAACGAATATTCAATATGAGGGAAAGGCAGGGAACGGACAGCATACCAAGATGGTTAATCAGATTATGATTGCTGCTAATCTCTCTGGGGTGTGCGAGGCATTGTCTTACGCCAGGAAGAAAGAACTTGACTTGGATGCTGTTTTGGCGGCGGTTTCTTCCGGGGCTGCGGGAAGCAGGCAGCTGGAACTTTTAGGGTCTAAGATTTTGGCTGGGGATTTGAATCCGGGCTTTTTTGTAAAGCATTTTGTGAAAGATATGCGGCTGGCAGCCGAGGAAGCCGAGGAGAGCGGCCTGAAATTGGATATTCTTTTGCAGGTGCTTAAGCATTATCAGGCTTTGGAAACGGATGGATGGGGAGATTTGGGAACACAGGCATTAATTAAGCATTATGAAGAATAAGTAAGACGGCGATGGAGATAGAATGTATGGCGGCAAAGGAACAGGTTAGAGAACAGGTAAAGAATCAAATCAAACTGCCCCGGCAATATCAGGTGGTTATTTATAATGATGATTTTACTCCCATGGATTTTGTGGTTGAAATTTTAGTGACGCTATTTGATAAGGAGGAAGCGGCAGCAGTGGCGCTGATGCTGGAAATTCATAAGGGAAAGTATGCCGTTGCCGGGGTTTATCCCAGGGATATTGCCCAGACAAAGGCGACCCAGGCGGTTTCGTGGGCAAGGGAAGAGGGGTATCCGCTGAAGGTGGAAGTTGTATGTGTGTGATTGCAGAGTATACGATGAGGAGTAATCCATAAGATTAAGATAAGGATGAAATGGACGGAAAGGATAATGGACAGGATGGAGTTTACAAAAAACATGCATAATGCGATGGAAAGAGCGGTGATATTCGCCCAGCAGAACCATCACCGTTATTTTATGCCGGAGCATATTTTATACGGAATTACCTTTGATGAGATTTTTTCTCAGGAGTTTGCGGCAGCTGGAGGGAATATTGAGCTGCTCAGGAAGAATTTAACCGAATTTTTAAATGAGCATGCGGAAAAAAACCGGGAGGAAGAGAAGAATGCGGCGCTGAGTGCCGATATGGAGAAGGTTTTGCTGGCTTCGGAGGCTCAGGCACAGTCGAGCGGACGGAGGGCGGTCGGGGTCAGTCATGTGCTTTCCTCGATTCTTCAGCTGGAAGACAGCTTTGGGCTTTATTTTTTGCTTACGCAGAAGGTTGACTTGCTGGAACTGATTGGCGAACTGTCCAGGGAAAGCCTGTGGAGAGAGCGCGGGGGAGAGGACAGATTTTTCGGATCTGGATTGGGAAAAGGAAGGCCTGAGGAAGGATGGACGGGTGATTTTGAAGCAGGGATGGAGGGAAACCTGGAAGGCAGTTTGGGAAGGGAAGGACAGGGAGAAAACGAATCCGGGAATACCAGACGCTGGCGACAGTTTGTAGAAGCGATGGTAGAAACCTGTAAGAGACAAAATCCTTTAATTGGCAGGGACGAGGAACTGGAGAGAACAATGCAGATTCTTTGTCGGAAGGATAAAAATAATGTGCTGTATATCGGGGAGCCGGGCGTGGGCAAGACTGCCATTGCCTATGGCCTTGCCCAGAGATTATTAGAACAGCAGGTTCCCGAACCGCTTTTGGGAGCGTCGCTTTACAGTTTGGATTTAGGCGGGCTGCTGGCGGGAACACAGTACCGGGGGGACTTTGAGAAGCGGTTTAAGCTGATTATGGAAGGCTTATCTGGGGAGGAAAAGCCGATTCTTTATCTGGATGAAATTCATAATATCGTGGGCGCAGGCGCGGTGAACGGGGGGAGTCTGGATGCGGCGAATCTATTAAAGCCTTATCTGGCTGCGGGCCATATCCGCTTTATCGGAGCGACGACCTATGAAGAGTA
The DNA here is from genome assembly GCA_910584785.1 of uncultured Lachnospiraceae bacterium. GTDB lineage: Bacteria > Bacillota > Clostridia > Lachnospirales > Lachnospiraceae > Caccovicinus. Next base: position 40,218 of record CAJUDX010000004.1, read on the forward strand.
TAAAAAGCATTTTTCTGGAAGTAAGAGCCTGGTTCGCCGGTTTCAGAATGTGGATATCCGGGAACCGGGGGCGGAAGAGGCCCTGGAAATTTTAAAAGGGCTTAAGTCCGGTTATGAAAAGTTTCACGGCGTCCGGTATGGGAAGGGTGTGCTGCAATATGCCGTGGAGATGAGCAGCCGCTTTATCAATGAGCGCTTTCTTCCGGATAAGGCGATCGATTTGCTGGATGAGGCAGGGGCCTGGCGGAGGCTTCATCCCTTGGACCAGAAAAGCCAGACGGTGGGGAAGGATTTGATTGAGCAGGTATTGGCAAAGACTTGTAATATTCCCGTGAAAACGGTGGAAAAGGGTGAGATGGAGAAGCTGGCTGTGCTGGAAAAGGAGTTAAACCGGCAGATTTTCGGTCAGGGTGAGGCCGTCGCTCAGGTGGTTAATGCTGTAAAGTTTTCCCGCGCAGGGCTAAATGAAGAAAATAAGCCAGTGGCCTCCTTTTTATTTGTGGGTGCCACCGGGGTGGGAAAGACTGAACTGGCTAAGGTGCTGGCGAATGAACTGGGGATTTTCTTTCTTCGTCTGGATATGAGTGAATATGCAGAAAAACATGCGGTGGCAAAGCTAATTGGGGCTCCGGCAGGATATGTGGGTTATGAGGAGGGCGGCCTTCTTACGGAGGAAATCCGAAAGCATCCCCACTGTATTCTTTTACTGGATGAGATAGAAAAGGCCCACCCGGATATTTATAATGTACTGCTGCAGGTAATGGACTATGCCACCCTAACCGATAACCAGGGAAGAAAGGCTGATTTCCGCAATGTGATTTTAATTATGACTTCAAATGCAGGGGCGAGCCAGGTGGGGAAAAGCCAGATTGGTTTTGGTAGCCCGGAGATGAATCTGGATGCGCTGATGGAGGCGGTTAAGCGGACGTTTCAGCCGGAGTTTCGAAACCGGCTGAGCAAAATTGTACTGTTTCAGGGGATGGACGAAAAAATGGCGGAACAGATTACAAGAAAAAAGTTGGGCGAGCTTGAGAAAAAGCTGGCTGGCAGGAAGGTGGAACTTGTGATCTCGCCGGAGGCGGAAGAATATATCCGCACATCGGGAATTACCAGAGAATATGGAGCCAGGGAAATTGACCGGGTAATTACCGCAGAGGTTAAGCCGCTTCTGGCAGAGCATTTGCTGTTTGGAAAATTAAAGAAGGGCGGGAGATGCCAGGTGAAGCTGGAGGAGGGGAAGCTTACACTTTGCTTTCCTTCCTCCGGCGGTACACGTTAGAAGTAGTTGGTATGCGGATACCGATGAAAATGCCCGCACAGAAAGATTTTGTCTACAAAAGGCGTTATGTCTGCCGGGAAAGCTTTTGTGAGAGGAGACGAAGGGTATCCAGTTTCTTTCTGTCACCTTCAGATAAGTGTTCTGTGAGGATTGCGGCAAGGATTGCGGTTTCCTGATCGGAAAATTGAAATCCTCTTTTCTGTGTTTCCATCTGAAATTCCATAAAGGCGCTGAGCAGTTTATTCTTGGGCATGTTGGCAATCTGCTGGGAAAAAGAAACTAGCAGATCCAGCTTTTGCGGGTTCATGCCTTTAAGACGGGGATCGTTTCTCCAGTTTGTTTTGGTTTGTTCCATGGTTTACCTGCCCTTTCTTGATTGAATGTGTGTTTTGCCGAAGCGGATGCTGGCGTCAAGTACAGAAGTTATGTAAATGCCTGTAAGGACTGCATCATAAACTGAATGTTTTCCAGCCTGGACTGCTGCTCCGGGGAGAGGATGGCTTTTAGTTTTTCCAGAGACAGGCCAGGAGAGGGATTATCCTGCGGAGGGGCGCTTTCCTGATAGTTTCTGCGGATCTGGAAGCCCTGCATCAGGTTGATAATTACATCCAGAATATCCTGTTCCTGTTTTGTACCGTAGGGCTTCATGGCATTTAACATCTCAATCGGTGAAATTTTGTCCTGCTCTACGGAACATATGCCCATTTCCCCTTCCGGGCCTTCCTGAAATAACTCTAAGGTGCGCATCAGCTCATTGCCCTTGACTAAAAGGGAGAGAAATTTTTGTTGGGAAACCTGAACATAGGGAAGAGCTGCTTTAATCATCTGCAAATGATGGTCGCCAATCAGATAATCCAGCTCAGTGAATTTTAATTCTTCTCGTTCCATTCTTCCTCCATTGACCAAATTTTCTTTGCTCCTATGTATATGGTAAATGTACGGGAAATATGCCTTTTGCATATGATAAACTGTACCGATAATCCTAGAAGGAGGATGGACCTATGGTGTATACCAGGCTGATTATTGACGGCAATGCCGTTTATGAAATAGATGAGGAATGTATGAGACAGCGCAGGAAGCAGCTGGAAGAAATGGAACGCAGGGAGCGGACGGGAAGTGACAGGAAGGAACAGGAATAAAAATAAGTTTCCGGCACAGCTAAGGGTAAGAGGAAGGGGCATCCTCCAGCGAGGATGCCCCTTTCCTGATACAAAACTTATCCGTATGTCCTTTCATGTACCGGGATGTAAATTAGCAGAAGAAGCGTCCGCCACCGCCGCAGCAGCACAGGAGAATAAGAATCCAGCAAATATCTCCGCCAAAACCAAAACTGCATCCGCAGTTGCAGTTATTGTCAAAGCATCCGTTGCTGCATCCGCCGTTGCCGCCGCAGCAGCACAGGATTAAGATCAGGAAAATCAGATTGGAACAATTTCCTCCGCCTGTCTGGCACTCGCATCCACAACCACAGTTTGTTGCCGCTACATCACTCATGTTAAATCCTCCAAAAATTTTCTTTACACTCCATCATATGAGTACCGGCTTGCCAGAGTTTCCAGGATTTCAAAAAAGTTTTCAATAATCTTTTCTTGTTTTCTGTCCATTGGCGTGTTAGAATCACATAGAAACCATTTATCCCGCGATTGTGTATGGAGGTATGGCTTCGCATAAATGTTTCTGAACCGATGTTTCTGAACGAATCGCTGACCCTAGAAAAGGAATGATGTGTATGCTGACGAATGAAGATAAAATGGAATTATTTGAACGAAAACCAATTCCGCGGGCCGTTGCCCAGCTGGCAATTCCCACGGTATTAAGCTCGCTGGTTATGGTGATTTATAATATGGCAGATACGTATTTTGTGGGGATGTTAAACGATCCTGTGCAAAATGCGGCAGTAACCCTGGCTGCGCCGGTGCTTTTGGCGTTTAATGCCGTGAATAACCTGTTCGGGGTGGGAAGCTCCAGTATGATGAGCCGTGCCCTGGGAAAGCGGGATTACGAGGCGGTAAAGAAAAGTTCTGCCTTTGGCTTTTACTGTGCATTATTCAGCGGGATAATGTTTTCTCTGCTTTGTTTGAGTTTTCGCCCGGCACTTCTGCAGCTTTTGGGGGCGGATGCCGTGACGAAGGATGCGACCAATGACTATCTTCAGTGGACGGTGATCTGCGGAGCAGCACCGGCGATTCTAAATGTGGTGATGGCCTATATGGTGCGCTCAGAGGGGGCTTCCCTTCACGCAAGCCTGGGAACGATGAGCGGATGTCTGCTGAATATTATTCTTGACCCCATTTTTATCCTGCCCTGGGGGCTGAATATGGGAGCGGCAGGGGCAGGAATGGCGACCTTTATTTCCAACTGTGTTGCCTGTATGTACTTCTTCATCCTTTTGTTTGTGCGGAGAAAGGAAACCTGTGTCTGTTTTAACCCGAAGAAATTTGGCTGGGAAAGGGCGATTGTTCTTGGTGTCTGCGGCGTGGGAATCCCCGCTTCGATTCAAAACTTGTTAAATGTTACCGGAATGACGATTTTAAATAATTTTACCTCGGCCTATCAGGCAGATGCTGTGGCAGCAATGGGAATTGCCTATAAAATTAACATGCTTCCCCTGCAGGTGGCCCTGGGTTTTTCACAGGGGATTATGCCGCTGATCAGTTATAATTATTCCAGCAAAAACGATAAGAGGATGAAGGATTCCATTTATTTTGTGGTAAAAACCTTAATTCCCTGTATGCTTTTGGTTTCTGTGTTTTATTATGCGGGAGCGGGCTTTTTTGTCGGGGCTTTTATGAAAAATCCGTCCATTATTGCCTATGGAACGCAGTTTCTGCGCGGTTTTTGTCTGGGACTTCCCTTCCTTTGTATGGATTTTTTGGCGGTGGGGGTATTTCAGGCGATTGGCCTTGGATCGGCGGCCTTTATCTTTGCCATCCTCAGAAAAATTATTTTGGAAATTCCGGCGCTGTATGTGCTGAATTATTTCTTCCCTTTATATGGGCTGTCCTACAGCCAATTTGTTGCAGAATTTGTGTTGGCGATAGCTGCTGTATGGATGCTGGTAAGAATTTTTCGGAAATTACAGAGTGAATCACGGTAATATTCAGATAATTTTGTCAATGAAAAAAATTGTACAATAGATTTAACAATTGTGAAATACATTTTAATAATTTGGTAATTCCATTTTTGGGAAAATGTGTTATACTATTATCCGAAATGCATGATTGATCATCTGTGAAAGCCAGGTTTAGCGACCTCATTAGTTTGGCGCTGAGCTTTCACAGTAATCCCCATGCCCTGATTTTGGCACTACCATGAATGAAAGGGGTTTCTGTGAACCCTCCGGGGGATGTGCAGAAAACGGGCATGGAAGATGTCGCTTCGCGACCCCGTTTTCGCACAGTTCAGCGACGGGGCGCTGAGCTTTCACAGTAAACCTTCATGCGCCCACAAGTAGTTGTACCACCATAAATAAAAGTTTACTGGGCGCATTTGGAATACCTGAATTTAGACCGCCTAATCGGCGGTGAACTTTTACAGTAAATAGATAGGGATGACAGGTGATGGAAAATGATGAGTGATTTTGAGAGAGGCCGTTCGGCTTCCAGCCAGGGCAGTGTAAGAAAAAGTTCCAGAAGCAATACTTCCGCCAGCAGAAGCAGTCATGCTTCGGGGACAGGAAGGACAGGCAGTTCCCCGCGCAGTTCGGGGACAAGAGGAAGAACCGCCAGGGGAAGTTCTTCCTCAGGCTATCGTTCGCCGCAGAGAAGTTCATCGCACCATGGGCGCAGCAGCTATGGGCGAAGCGGTTACAGCGGAAGAAGAAATCACCGCAGGAAGAATCCTTTGAACGGCTGGTGGATTGGCATGATCAGCCTGGTTGCTGTGGTTGCCGTAGTGTCTGTGGTTTTTGCTGTTCGCGGGAAGCATTTGGAGGAGTCCGAGACAGAGATTACCGAGGAAACCACCTCAATACCTGAGACCGAACTGGAAAAGACGGTAATGGTGGATAATATTGTGATTACCGGGATGAGCCGGGATGCTGCCAAAGCCGCTATTTTAAGTGAATATCCGTGGAGTATGACGGTAAAAAACGGCGAAGAGGTCTATGAGGTCGCCAATTTAATGGAAACAAAGGTAGATGCTTTGCTGGATGAAATTTATACCGGAGAGCCCAGGGAAATCTATACCTTAGATACCCATGGCCTGGAAGAGGCTGTGAAAGCCCAGGCGGAGGCTGTGGCAGAGCTTTGGGATAAGACGGCAAAAAATGGGTCGATTTCCTCCTTTGATGAGGATGCGAATAAATTTGTGTTTACCGGGGCAGAAAACGGACTGGCAGTTGACCAGGAAAAATTAATTGCCGATATTTCCGATGCACTGGAAAAAAAGGAATTTGACCGTGTAATTCCTGTAGTGACAGAAGAGGTTCATCCTGAGTTTGACGAGGAAACCGCAAAGGAAAAATATAAAACAGTGAGCACCTTCACCACAAATTCCACAGCAAACAGCAAGCGGAATACAAATTTAAAGTTAGCCTGCAAGGCGATTAATGGCACGGTTCTTCAGCCAGGCGAAGAATTTTCGTTTAATACGGTAGTGGGGCAGAGAACAGAGGAAAAAGGCTATCAGGCTGCTGCCGCTTACAGCAATGGGGAAGTAGTACAGGAAATTGGCGGAGGTGTGTGCCAGGTATCCACAACCTTATATAATGCTGTGCTTCGGGCAGGATTAAAGACTACAACCCGGCGCTCTCATACGTACGAACCTTCTTATGTTACGCCGGGGATGGACGCTACCGTAAGCTACGGAGGGCCGGATTATAAGTTTGTGAACAATTCCCAGGCGGCAGTCGGCATCCGGGCAAGCTACTCCGATCAGGTGGTAACAGTTTCGATTTACGCAGTGCCGATTTTGGAAGATGGGGTAAAATATACCTTAAAATCAACGAAAATTAAGGATACTGATGTTCCGCCACCAACCTATGAAGAGGATTTAACGCTTCAGCCTGAGGTGGAAAAGGTTAAGAGCGAGGGCAGCCAGGGAAGTTACTGGGAAACCCGTCTGGTGATAACAAAGGATGGGGAGAAGGTCAGCGACGAGGTAGACCACCATACGACCTATAAAGGCCATGCACCGGTAATTTTGCGCAATACTTCGGGTGTTGTGGTTGCACCGGAAAATACGGAAGCTGAGACTACGGAGACACCGATTGCCTCCGAGGGAGCTGCCGATGGTTTGGCGACAGCACCGGCAGAGCCTGTGGAATCAAGCGGAACAGATAATTCGTCAGCACCGGCTGCAACGACGGGAAGCGGAAACCGAAATGAATCAAGCCGACCGGAAAACACGACGTCGCCTTTACGACCGGCAGAACCGGGAACAACCGCGCCTTCTGCGCCCACTGCGCCTTCTGCGCCGAATCCTACACAGGGAAATACACCAGGAGGGACGACAGCACCTGAAGTAGGACCTGGTTATGGCGGCCCTGGAAACCCGGCGGAAATAGTTGCACCAAATCCTTTGGGGGCGTAAGATTTTGAAGAATAAAATGTTGCAGAATAAATAAGAATCATTCAAATCATATCAGCAAAAAGCGATCCGTTTCTATTCTTTGGATCGCTTTTTGCTTGACTAAAGCTTGATTAAACTATCTGATAATAAAGTTTACAAAAAGTTTACGAAAAAACTATTGTATTTTTTGCCATAATTGTTTGCATTTTATCAATTTCTTGTTATAATAATAAACAGGTCAGTATTCCTGAATACAGGAAAGCTATACTATCTATACTAATCTATACATTTTTATGTAGGAGGAAAGTAAAAATGGCAAGAAAAATGAAAACCATGGATGGCAACCAGGCTGCTTCTCACGCTTCGTATGCGTATACTGACGTAGCTGCCATCTACCCTATCACCCCGTCTTCCGTTATGGCTGAGCATACGGATGAGTGGGCGACCGACGGAAGAACCAATATTTTCGGACGCACCGTACAGGTTACGGAGATGCAGTCTGAGGCAGGTGCTGCTGGTGCGGTTCACGGCTCTTTAGCTGCCGGTGCACTGACCACCACCTATACCGCTTCTCAGGGCTTACTGCTGATGATTCCTAACCTGTATAAGATTGCCGGTGAGCAGCTTCCGGGTGTAGTTAATGTATCTGCACGTGCGATTGCTTCCCACGCATTATCGATTTTCGGCGATCACTCCGACGTATATGCCTGCCGTCAGACCGGCTGTGCTATGCTGTGTGAATCCAGCGTGCAGGAAGTTATGGATTTAACTCCTGTTGCTCACTGTGCAGCAATTAAGGGCAAGGTTCCTTTCATCAACTTCTTTGATGGTTTCCGTACCTCCCATGAGATTCAGAAGATTGAAACCTGGGATTATGAGGACTTAAAGGATATGGTGGATATGGATGCTGTTGACGCTTTCCGCGCAAACGCTTTAAATCCAAACCATCCATGCCAGAGAGGTTCCGCACAGAACCCGGATATTTTCTTCCAGGCAAGAGAAGCCTGCAACCCGTATTATAACGCCCTTCCAGCGATTGTTCAGGAATATATGGACAAGGTGAATGCCAAGATCGGCACCGATTATAAGCTGTTTAACTACTACGGCGCTGCGGATGCAGAGCATATTATCGTAGCTATGGGTTCTGTAAATGATACGATTGAAGAAACCGTTGACTACATGGTGAAGACCACCGGCGCAAAGGTCGGCGTAGTTAAGGTTCGCCTGTACCGTCCATTCAGTGCAGAAGCTCTGATCAATGCTATCCCGGATTCTGTTAAGAAGATCACCGTATTAGACCGGACGAAAGAGCCTGGTTCTTTAGGCGAGCCGTTATACCTGGATGTAGTAGCTGCCTTAAAGGGAACCAAGTTTGACGCTGTTCCTGTATTTACCGGCCGCTACGGCTTAGGTTCTAAGGATACCACACCTGCACAGATCGTTGCTGTTTATGAGAACAACGACAAGAAGCAGTTCACCTTAGGTATCGAGGATGATGTTACCAACCTTTCCTTACCGTTAGGCGCTCCGTTAGTAACCACACCGGAGGGAACCACCAACTGTAAGTTCTGGGGTCTGGGCGCAGACGGTACAGTAGGCGCGAATAAGAACTCCATTAAGATCATCGGTGACAATACGGATATGTACGCACAGGCTTACTTTGATTATGACTCGAAGAAGTCCGGCGGTGTTACCATGTCCCATTTACGTTTTGGTCATACGCCGATTAAGTCCACCTATTTAATCAAACAGGCGAACTTCGTAGCCTGCCATAATCCTGCCTATGTGCGCAAGTACAACATGGTTCAGGAACTGGTTGACGGCGGAACCTTCCTGTTAAACTGCTCATGGTCTGACGCTGAACTGGACGAGCATTTACCAGGACAGATGAAGAAATTCATTGCAGATCACAAGATTAAGTTCTACACCATCGACGGTGTGAAGATTGGTATTGAAACCGGCATGGGCCCGACAAGAATTAATACCATTTTACAGTCTGCATTCTTTGAACTGACCGGCATTATCCCGGCAGAGAAGGCTAACCAGCTGATGAAGGATGCTGCACAGAAGACCTACGGCCGCAAGGGTCAGGACGTTGTAGAGAAGAACTGGGCTGCTATCGATGCAGGCGCGAAGAACATTCACGCAGTAGAGGTTCCGGCAAGCTGGGCAAGCTGCGAGGATGAAGGTCTGGATTACAAGGTAGTTACCGAGGGAAGAAAAGACGTTGTTGATTTCGTTAATAACGTTCAGACCAAGGTTTCCGCACAGGAAGGAAATACACTGCCTGTATCCGCATTTAACGATTATGTAGACGGAACAACCCCGTCCGGCTCCTCCGCATACGAGAAGCGCGGTATTGCGGTTAATGTTCCGGTTTGGAATCCTGATAATTGTATCCAGTGTAATTTCTGTGCTTATGTCTGCCCGCACGCAGTTATCCGTCCGGTTGCTATGACCGCTGACGAGGCTGCAAAGGCTCCAGAAGGCATGAAGATGAAAGATATGACCGGTATGCCAGGCTATAAGTTTGCTATGACCGTTTCCGCACTTGACTGTACGGGCTGCGGTTCCTGTGCAAATGTCTGCCCGGGCATGAAGGGCAACAAGGCTCTGACCATGGAGAAGCTTGCTGAGAATTTAGACGAGCAGGGCATCTTTGATTTTGGACAGACCTTACCGATTAAAGAAGACGTTATTGCTAAGTTTAAGGCAACCACCGTTAAAGGTTCTCAGTTCAAGCAGCCGCTCTTAGAGTTCTCTGGCGCTTGTGCAGGCTGTGGTGAAACACCTTATGCGAAGTTAATTACCCAGTTATTCGGCGACAGAATGTATATTGCCAATGCAACCGGATGTTCCTCTATCTGGGGCAACTCCTCACCGTCCACGCCTTACACCGTAAACGCAAAGGGACAGGGCCCGGCATGGTGTAACTCCTTATTCGAGGACAATGCTGAGTTTGGTTATGGTATGCTTCTTGCACAGAACGCTATCCGTGACGGCTTAAAGGCTAAGGTTGAGGCTGTAGCTGCTTCCGACAAGGCTTCCGATGAAGTGAAGGCAGCATGCAAGGAATGGCTGGATACCTTTGGCTGCGGCGCAACCAACGGCGACGCTACCGATAAGTTAGTTGCTGCATTAGACGGCTGTGACTGCCCGACCTGCCAGGAAATCGTTAAGAGCAAAGATTTCTTAGCAAAGAAGTCCCAGTGGGTATTCGGCGGTGACGGATGGGCATATGATATCGGTTTTGGCGGCGTAGACCATGTTCTGGCATCCGGCAAGGATATCAACGTAATGGTTTATGATACGGAAGTTTATTCCAATACCGGCGGTCAGTCCTCCAAGGCTACCCCAACCGGTGCTGTGGCACAGTTTGCTGCAGGCGGCAAGGATGTAAAGAAGAAAGACTTGGCTTCCATCGCTATGAGCTACGGCTATGTTTATGTGGCACAGATTTCCATGGGTGCTGACTATGCACAGACCGTTAAGGCTATCGCAGAGGCAGAGGCTTATCCGGGACCATCCTTAATCATTGCTTACGCTCCATGTATCAACCATGGTATTAAGAAGGGCATGGCTAAGGCACAGACCGAAGAAAAGCTGGCTGTTGAGTGCGGTTACTGGCATCTGTTCCGGTTCAATCCGGCTGCAGAGAACAAGTTCTCCTTAGACAGCAAAGAGCCGAAGATGGAAGGCTACCAGGATTACCTGAAGGGTGAGGTTCGTTACCTGTCCCTGTCCATGAAGAATCCTGAAAGAGCAGCTACCCTGTTCGCAAAGAACGAGGCAGAATCCAAGGCAAGATATGCTTATCTGAAGAAGCTGGTGGATCTGTATAAGGCAGATTAATTTTGAAATGATCCAGAACAGGATTTCATTGGAAATACTGCTGGACAAGTGCTGGAAAAGATAGAGTAAAGAAAAAAGGGCGCTGGGGTTTCCCGGCGTCTTTTTGTATGTGATTTTATCGTTGACAGATGCATAATAAGAAAGTTATGGAAGGAAGGTTGAACTTAATTTGTTTTAAAATATGTTAAAAAATTCGTAAGAAACCAGATATTGACATCCGGTTTCTTTTTTGTTATTCTAACTGTATTAATAGTATTGATACGGTTAGCTTGGTTAGTACAGTTGTACAATACACTTCAAAAAAGAACAAGGAAAGGAGGAATGTTTGAAATGATTGTTCTGGATTATAAAGACCGGCGGCCTTTGTATGAACAGGTGGTGGAGCGGTTTAAGGAGCTGATTATCAAAGGTATTCTGCCCGAGGATATGCAGATGCCTTCTGTCCGAAATCAGGCGATGCAGCTTTCCATTAACCCGAATACGATACAGCGGGCTTACAGTGAATTAGAGAGGCAGGGATTTATCTATTCGGTTAAGGGAAAGGGGAGTTTTGTGGCGAATATCGGCAGTTTTTTGGATGGGAAGAAAGAACAGTGGCGGCAGGGCATGAACAGCATGATTCTGGAAGGCTATGCCATAGGCATTTCCCGGAAAGAGATGGAAGAGATGGTGGCAGGCGGGGAGATGCAGCATATTGCAGGACAGAAGAATGGGCCAAATAGCGAACAGAGCAAAGGACAGCAGCAGGAAGAACAAAAGAAAAGACAGCAGCAGAGTGAAGGACAGGAGGAAAGGGGGATGGATAAGTTATGATTAAGGCAGAAAAGCTGACGAAACGTTTTGATGATATTGTTGCCGTGGATCATATTACGGCGGAGATTAAGGAAGGCTGTGTATTTGGTCTGATTGGGACGAACGGTTCGGGAAAGAGTACCTTTCTTCGGATGGCGAGCGGGATTTTAAAACCGGATGAAGGCTCGATTACGATTGACGGGGAGGAGATATGGGAAAATCCTTCGGTGAAGGCGAGGTATTTTTATATTTCGGACGACCAGCATTTCTTTCCCAACAGCACTCCCCAAGAGTTAATGCAGTTTTACCGCTGTATCTATCCTGCTTTTGACGAGAAAAGGTTTTATTCGCTTTTGGAGAATTTCGGACTGAAAAAGGATCGGAAGATTAATACCTTTTCTAAAGGCATGAAAAAGCAGGTTTCGGTTATCTGCGGGATCTGCGCGGGAACGGATTATATTTTCTGTGACGAAACCTTTGACGGCCTGGACCCGGTGATGCGCCAGACAGTAAAGAGTCTGTTTGCAAGAGATATGGAGGAGCGGAATCTGACGCCGATTATTGCCTCCCACAATTTGCGGGAACTTGAAGATATCTGTGACCATGTGGGGCTTCTGCACCGGGGCGGAATCCTGCTTTCCCGTGAACTTGACGATATGAAATTAAATATTCACAAGATCCAGTGCGTGTTAAAACCAGGGATTACGCCAAAGGATATTGTAGAGCTGGATATCGTCAAGCAGGAGCAGGTGGGAAGTCTGTACACCCTGACGGTGCGTGGAAACCAGGAGGAGATTATGCGTTCGATGGAACTGGTTGAACCGGTATTTTATGAGTTAATTCCTTTATCCCTGGAAGAAATTTTTATCAGTGAGACGGAGGTGGCGGGTTATGACATCAAAGCACTTATACTTTAAACTTCTTAGGGAAGATGCAAAGCGGAAACTCTGGGCGGCAGCTCTTCTTGGACTGGCCTTTTTCTTTAGCCTTCCCGTGCCGCTGGCGATGGTGCTTCCCTCCTATCAAGTTACCGAATATGTTACCCTGGCACAGATTATTCTTCGCCGGACGAATAATGTGCGGATGATGCTTGGCTTTAATGAGGGCTATCCGATGGTAGTTGTGCTGATGTTTTTTGCTGCGGCAGTGATGGGGATTGCTACGTTTTCCTATCTGCACAACAAAAAGCAGATTGACTTTTACCACAGTCTGCCGGTAAAGCGCAGTCTTTGGTTTCTGGTTAATCTTTCCACCGGAGTTTTCCTTCCGGCGGCGATTTACCTTGTGACCATCGTTCTTTCCCTGATTGTGGGCGCGGTAAACGGCGTGCTTCCCGGACTGGTTCTGAAAACGGCGGCTTCCGGCTTTTTGCTGAACATGCTTTACTATACACTGACCTATATTACTGTGGTTCTTGCCATGATGCTTACGGGGACGAAGATTGCAGCTATTTTGGGAAGCGCAGTGTTTTTCTGCTTTTTTCCGGCAGTGAGTGTGCTTAGCCAAACTTATTATTCGGCATTTTTCCAGACCTATTATTCGGGGACGCCGGATATTCTGTCCCGGACATTGTTAAAGCTTTCACCGATTGCAGCGATTGCCCTGGCGATGGAAGAACTTAATCCGATGCGGATTATCTCGGTGACAGCAGCGATTTTGCTTTTAGGAATGTTTGCGTTTTTCCTCTATCAGAAGCGTCCTTCGGAGGCGGCAGGAAAAACCATGGCATTTAATACATCTAAAGTGATAATCAAAGTGCCGCTGGTGCTGGTGTTTGGAACAGCCGGGGCAATGTTCTTTTATTCGATTGAGCCAAGCCTTGGATGGACAATTTTTGGAAATATTGTGGGCGTTGTCCTTTCACACTGTATTATCGAAGTGATTTACTGGGGTGATTTTAAAAAGCTGTTTTCTCATGAAAAGACCCTGGCGGCATGTCTGGCGGTATCTTTGGCTGTGCTTTTGAGTTTTTATTTTGACCTGTTTAAGTTTGACGCCTATGTACCTGAGGAAAGTCAGATTGCTTATGCTTCCGTTGATTTTAATAAGGACAGCTGGGTGTACTCCAGGAACTTTGACAGAGAAATGTACACGCCTGACTCCATTCTGCAACAGGCCCGGCTGGAAGACTCTGCAGATGTACTGGCTCTGGTTAATGAAGCCCTCCGGCAGATGGAGGTGGAAGAGCAGGAGGGCGATACAGGAAGGAAGCGATTGGAGGGAGAGTATAGGCACCGGTTCAGGATGGATGTGTGCTATACGCTGAAGAATCATCGAAAGGTGTATCGTTCTTATGCGCTGTATATGGACCCGGTGATGGAAACTGCGGATAGGATTTATACGGATGCAGCCTATAAACAGGCACTGTATCCGGGGCTCTGCTTAGATGAATCCGCGGCGGAAAATATCGTTTACCGGGGATGGAATGATAATATTCAGCATTTAGACGGGAGCCAGCAGCAGTGGGCGGCTGTGCTGAAGGTGTACCAGGAAGAAATGGCAGCGATGAGTTTTTCGCGGAGGATTAAGGAAAACCCGTTTGGCGACCTGATGTTAATTTCGACTGAAAATATTCAAAAGATAGAGGAGCTGCGCGATACGGATGACAAGGAACCGATTCATTACCAGTGGGGATGGTATGATGGTTATTTTTATCCGATTTATCCTTCCTTTGTAAAAACCATCCAGGCGTTAGAGGACTGCGGCGTGGAAATGAAGGAATTGGTTAGTGCAGAGGATGTAGAAGATATCACGATTTCCGGTTATGGGCCGTTTGACGAGGAAGATGAGGAAGGTGATTTTGCCGCAGCAGAGTGGACAAAACCTGTCTATGAAGACGATGACGACTTATTATGTCAGAAAACCTATGACCAAATCGAGGATATTGAAAAGATTCTTTCGGCATGTGTTATCGATGAAAAGGGATGGCGCAATGGTATGACCGGAATTGATGGACAGTATAATCTTGTGATTAGAGTTAAAGGAAAAGGAAGAAATCAGGTCAGCGGAAACTTTAGAATCAAAGAAGTACCGGAGTTTGTGGTCAGGGACTTTGTGGCTTTGGACAAAGAACTGAGGGAAAAATACCGGGCAGAGTAGAGAGGTTATTCGCGGTTCTATTGATGAGGGGAGCAGGCAGACGAGGGTTTGTCTGCTTCTTTCTATGCTTATTATTCTATCTTTATTTTTCAGAAGAAATTCAGGCAGGTTATTTGGAGAAATGCAAACGTGTCAGAATGTCAGGTTTGCAGGAAGCGTTGTGCTAGGAAAACAGTGACATTATTGTATTGCAGATTGTGGAATAGTTAAGTTTTTAGTAAGGATTTTTGGCAGAAAATATGGTAAACTATGGATAAGAAACACGGGTATAGGTTGAACGGATAAACGATTGGAAGTAAAATATCTGGGAGGAAATGCAATGAAAAAAAGGTTAGGGTTATGGAAAAAAATATTTCGGTTAAGTGTGTTTGTCAGTGTATTTGCCGGTGCTGTTTTTCTGACTGGCTGCAAAAGAAAAGAGGGAAGTCCTGAAGATTTTTCAAAGGAATTGCTGCAGGATGCTAAAGAGGAGATAAAGGCTATGGCGACGGCGCCGGGAGATGAGAAAAAAGGATTTGAAACTGAGGGATCGGGAAGTGAAAAATCGGAAACTGAGGGATTGGGAAATAAGGAACCTGAACCAGAGGCGGTAAATATTCCGCTCGATGATTATGATGCATGGAGAGAATTGCTTAAAGAAAATACGTGCTCGCAGGAGTTTAACCAGGCGCTTTTGCAGTTTTCGTATGAGAGTGCAAGTAAGGTTTTAGCAGGCGGGGAAGGGAATGGAAATTTCAGCCCGTTAAGTCTTTATTATGTACTGGCTCTTGCGGAAAATGGGGCAGAGAACGAGACAGCACAAGAACTGCTGGACGTTTTGGGGATGGAGGATACCGATGCGCTGGCAGAAGAGTGCGGAAAGCTTTACCGGCAGATGTATTACCGGGAGCAGAGACTGAAGGAAGAATATAAGCAATATGGCGGCGGGGATTTTCAAAGTACGATAAAACTGAGAAATTCTCTTTGGTTAAGCGATGCGTTTACCTTCCATCCGTCTTACCAGGAAAGGGCAGCGAGGGATTTTTATGCCTCTCTCCATCCGGTGGATTTTACGCAGCCGGAAGCGGGAGAAGCTATGGGACAGTGGATCTCTGACCAGACAAATGGTGTGCTGGCGCCTTCGATTTCTGTCAATCCAAGGACGGCATTATCGATGATCAATACCTTATATTTTTACGGAAGCTGGAATACAAAATTCTCTGAAGAACGGACGAAAACCGATGAATTTACATTGGCAGATAAGACTAAGGTGGAGTGTCCGATGATGAACCGGGAAGAGGAAATGGGGATGTTTTACCGGGGAGACGGTTATACGCTGTCTTTATTGTATACGAATAATGACTGCCGGATGGTTATTCTTCTGCCGGATCGGGATCGGACAGCACAAGAGTTTTTACAGTCAAAAGATGCGCTGGAAAAGAGCCTGGGAAATGTCGGAAAATTCGGGGAGGATGTGTGGACGAGCGGAAAAGTGATTTGGAAGTTGCCGAAATTTTCCTTTGGAAGCAGCTATGATTTAATTGAAAGCTTGAGTAAAATGGGACTGGAAAAGATGTTTGATGAAGAAAATGCAGATTTTTCCGGGATTTCTGATGAAACATTATGGGTATCGCAGGTTATCCAGGAGAGCCATATCGGGGTCGATGAAGAGGGAATAGAGGGCGCGGCCTATACTATGCTGGCAGTTAGCGGCGCAGGGATGCCCAGGGAAGAAGAAGTTGCCGAGATGATCTGTGACCGCCCGTTTATCTATGGAATCCAGGATGTGCACAGCGGCGCTTGGTTCTTTATCGGGATTTGCCAGAATCCAGGCTTGCATTGAAGTTAAGAGAAAATAAGGAAAGCAAAAAAGGGAAAGGAGATAAAAGAACCATGGTGCGTGATAAAGAATTAATTCAAAAAGCTCTTGAAGCAAGAAAAAATGCATATTGTCCGTATTCGCATTTTCAGGTGGGAGCAGCACTTTTAGCAGGGAATGGTCAGGTGTTTTCAGGATGCAACATTGAAAATGCCGCCTATGGCCCATCAAATTGTGCGGAGAGGACGGCATTTTTTAAGGCGGTCAGCGAGGGGGTTTATGAATTTCTGACCATCGCAATTGTGGGCGGACCGGAGGAGGCAGAGGAGCTGGATTTTTGCGCACCCTGCGGAGTCTGCCGTCAGGTGATGATGGAATTTTGCTGCCCGGAAACGTTTCGGATAATTCTGGCAAAATCAGCGGATGAGTATCAGGAGTATACGTTACAGGAGCTTTTGCCTATGGGATTCGGACCTGGAAATTTGGAAAAGGAGAATACAAGATGATTGATCTTCACCTTCATTTGGATGGTTCCCTGCCGCCCGCCCTGCTGATAAAGCTGGCAGAAGAAGAAGGGATTGTCCTTCCAGGGCGGACAGAAGAGGAGTTGATGCCTTTTTTAACCGCGCCCAGAGACTGTCAGGACTTAAATGAATACCTGGAAAAGTTTTCCCTTCCTGTATCTTGTATGCAATCCGCAGCGACGTTAACTGAAGCGGCAAGGGGACTGGCGCATGAACTGGCTGACCAGGGTCTAATCTATGCCGAAATCCGCTTTGCCCCGCAGCTTCACCAGCAAAAAGGGCTGACACAGAAGCAGGTTATCGAAGCTGTACTTAACGGGCTTGGTAAGGCAGGTAAGGAAGTTCCCTCTCTGAAAACAAACCTGATTCTTTGCTGTATGCGTGGTGCGGACAATGAAAAAGCCAACAGGGAAACGATCCGGCTGGCGGCAGAGTTTTTCAATGATCATGTTTGTGCAAAGGTTTGCGCCGTCGATCTGGCAGGGGCAGAAGCCCTGTTTCCAACCAGGAGCTTTTCCGATCTTTTTGCCTTCGCCAGAGAGCTTGATGTGCCGTTTACCATCCACGCCGGGGAGGCCGCCGGGGCTGAAAGCATAGAAGCCGCCCTTTCCTTTGGCGCCAGGCGCTTGGGGCACGGTGTGCGGGTGATAGAACGCCCTGAACTTCTGGAAGAAATTATTGAAAAACAAATCCCGCTGGAACTGTGTATGACCAGCAATCTGCAGACGAAGGCATTGCCCCAGTCAACGGACTATCCTCTGCTGTATCTGCTTCGCAGAGGTGCCGTGGTAACAGTAAATACAGATAACATGACGGTATCCGGGACGACAATTGCCCATGAATATGCCGCACTCAGGGCGATGGGCATGACGGCGCAGGAAGAAAAGCTGCTTCTTAAACATGGGGTGGAAGCCGCTTTTTTGCCTGAAATGGAAAAAGAAAGATTAAGAGAAACCATAGAAAAACTATTCTCTGCGTAAAGTTAAACTATTCTCTGCCTAAAGCTATTTTCTAAGTCCGATAGGGTTCTGCCTGTTGATTAAGAACGGCAGAACCCTGTTTTGCTGTTCTTATTGTGCTGTCTCTGTATTACCGCTATTACCGTACTGTCTCTGTATTGCCGCCATTACCGTGCTGCCCCTGGTTTGCGGTTTACCTCCGTTTTGGGCGGCTGCGGGACGGTTGGAGTGTAGCCCGGCCCCAAGCGGTTGTCGGAGGGCTGTTTAGGTCCGCTGGGGCGGCTGTCCTCGTTATTTTCTTCATCGTCAGAACCATTTTCCCCATCTTCATTATCTTCTTCGTCCTCGTCAATTATGGTAGAAATACTGTTGTGCACCGTGCAAATTCCGGGGATGCCAAAGACGGAATCGTCGGTTTCTCCTGTTTCGTCCTGCGGCAGGGCAAGACAGACCTCTGTCCGTTTATCAGGGCAAAATTCGTTCGGGCGCTGCCCGGAGGCAGAGCATACTGTGACGACGACGTGCTTATCACAGACTTCCATGGGGACAGTCCCTTTGGCAAAGTATTCGGTATAGGTCGCATTGCCCCGCGGATCATGATCACACACGCCGTTTACAGCAAGTTTTCCTGATTTTCGGCAAATTACGGAGGTTTCTATGCTTTCCGGGATGGCAAAGCCTGGATCAGGAAGGTTTTCATGAACACGAGTCATGATATTTTTCCAGATGGTTTTGTGGAACGAGGTTCCCCCATTATAGGAACTTCCGCCGCGAAGCTTCTGGTTATTATCGCAGCCGCCCCACACGCCTGCGGTGTAGTAGGGGGTGTAGCCGACAAACCAGATATCATTGTAGGCGGTGGTGGTGCCGCTTTTTCCTGCACAGGACATATTGGGAAGGGCGGCGCTGGTACTGGTGGAGTTGACATTGACACCGGAGCGGGAGAACTTTCGGTTGCTCTGCATGGAAGCTGCCATGGCATCGGTGAGTAAAAAGGCGGTGGAATCCTTTAATACCCGCCGGCTTTCGGTTTCTGCCTGGATTAACACCTTGCCGTTGTGGTCCAGGATCTTGGTGAAAAACTTGGGCTTAATGTAGTTCCCGCCGTTTGCTATGGTTGCAAAAGCGGTGGTCAAGTCCAGATTAGTTACGCCAAGGTTTAAGCCGCCCAGGGAGGTCGCCGGATTCAGGTCTTTATTGCTTAATGTGGTAATTCCCAGGTTTTGGGCATATTCCACGCCGAGTTGCGGCGAGCCGGTTTCCATCATGCAGCGGACGGCGACAATATTCATGGAATAGATAATACCGTCCCGGATACTGGAATAACCAAGGTAGCTTTCCCCGTACCAGTTGCGGAAAGTTTTATTTCTTATTGTATAAGGCGTGTCGTAATAGACCGTGCCCAGGGTAGCGCCGCAGGCGTCAAGGGCGGGGGCAAAGGCGCTGACTACCTTAAAGGTTGAACCTGGCTGGCGGGGGGTATTGGTGGCGCGGTTTAGGGTCCGGTTAGCTGTCTTTTTTCCCCGCCCGCCGCAGATAGCTTTTACCTCGCCGGTCGTTTGATCCATAATCACAAAAGAGGTCTGCGGCTGAAGCGTTGTGTGGCTGCGCTCCGCTAGGATGGTATCGGTTTCCGTCAGACAATAGACCTTAAAGCGCTCGATATCCGCCATTGCCTCCTCTTCGGAGAGGTAGAGGCCGTCAAAATTATCGTGAAGCTCATTTTTGTGGTAGGCTTCCAGATCTTTCTCAGAAAAATGTTCGGTATTGCCATCGGCATGGGTCACGGAAAGGCGGTATTCCAGGGAGTACTTTGCTGTATCGTAGTTATCCGGGTTATTAACCTCCTCATCCACAATCGCCTGAATATCCGGGTCCTGCGTGGTGGTGATGGAAAGGCCGCCGCTGTAAAGAAGGTTGCTGGCCTGGGTTTCCGTGTAGCCTAACTGGTTCATCAGGGCTTCAATTACCTGTTCGATCAGCTCATCTGTAAAATAACTATAAGGGGAGGAGGCCGTCTCCCGCGTGATTAAATCCACGTTTTGGATGCGGGAATAGACATCATCCGCCAGGGCTTCTTCCTGCTGGGCCTTGGTGATAAGATCCTGATCCACCATGTACTGAAGAATGATTTTGCGCTTATCAGCATTATTTTCCGGGTTGGAAATAGGGTTTAAATGCGCCGGGTTTTGCGTAATTCCGGCAATTACCGTACATTCCGACAGGGTGAGTTCGGAAACTTCTTTGTTAAAGTAGCGGCGGGCAGCAACCTTTACGCCTAAGGTGTTATTGCCCAGGTTAATGGTATTTAAGTAGTCAGTGATAATTCTTTTTTTTGCCTCTTTTTCACTTCCGGTCATAGCTGTCAGCGTTTTTTCCAGGGAAAGGGCCAGGTACTGTTCCTGAATTTTCCGTTCCAGGCGGGCGCCGTTGCTGGTTTCCCGTCCGCCTTCAAAGACATTATTTTTAATCAGCTGCTGGGTTAATGTGGAACCTCCGCCCGCGTAATCGTGGGTTAAAACGCCGACAACTGCCCGCATAATGGATTTTGGATCAATGCCCTTATGACTCCAGAACCGGGCATCCTCGATAGCGATAAAGGCGTTAATCAGATCATCTGGCAATTCCTCAAAAGTAGCCGCTTCGCGGTTGGCGCCGGACATGACCAGAGTATCTGTCTGGTTGCCCCTGCTGTCATAGACCTTGGTGGCGAAGCCGCTGGGACCGAAGCTTAAGGGGTCTACATCGGGTGCATTGTCAATAATCCCCTTAATCATGCCCACGCCGATAGAAGCACCGATTAGGACGGTGAATAAGAGGATGATGAAAATAAATTTAAAAATAGTTAAAAACAGCCGGCTGGCATACTTTGGCTTCCTTGAGTAGGAAGATTTAATTTTCTGCGTTGTGGCTGAATTTCCGTAATGATAGGAATGATTCATAAAAGCCTCCGGTACTTAGGTTATATCAGTGCTGCGATTGCGTTTGCCGATGGTTGATTTATGTTTGACAAGCCGGCAAAGTGAATGCTATTTATTTCTTTATGTGGTAGTATACCAAAATTTCGCAGTTAATTCAATTCATTCTAAAATTTGTAAGATTATCGTTGGAGGATTTACATTTTTTTAAGGATTTGTTAGACTGGGGAGAGGAAAGGTGCAGGAATAAAAAAGCAGAAGAAGGGGGAATCTTAATGACAGAAGGCTATCGTATTTGCTATCAGGGGGGAGAGGGAGAGATTGTTGAGAAGAAGTCGAGGTTTATTGCGACTGTCCGCCCGGTAAAGACGGAAGAGGAAGCGATGAAGTTTGTGGAGGAGATGCGCAGGAAATATTGGGATGCGCGGCATAACTGTTACGCTTATGTGTGCGGGGAAAAGAACGAGCAGATGAAATGCAGTGATGACGGGGAGCCCAGCCAGACCGCAGGAAGGCCGATGCTGGATGTGCTTTTGGGAGAAAATCTTCACAATGTCTGTGTGGTTGTGACAAGGTATTTTGGCGGTACGCTGTTAGGAACCGGGGGGCTGGTCAGGGCCTATTCCCAGGCGGTAAAGGAAGGCCTTTTCAACTGCCGTTTGATGGAACTGCATCTGGGAAGAAAGCTTATGTTAAAGACCGAGTATACAGCAGTGGGAAAAATCCAGTATTTGGCAGGGCAAATGGGAGTGACCATACTGGAGACGCAGTATTCGGACAAAGTAATGTTTATTTTGCTGGTGCCAGATGAGCAGGCGGGAGCGGTCAAAAATAAACTGACAGAGGCAACGAACGGAAAGGCGCTGATGGAATGTTCTGATCCATTTTATTTTGGAGAGGACGGAAAGGATAAGGTTATCTTTTAAGTTTTCCTTGAAATCCGCTTTTTCTGGTGCTATACTGTAGGACGTGCCTGTGCAGCGGATAGAGAAAAATAACGTTTTAGTGTTGCATCAGGATAAGAGAGCAAAAAGAAAAACGCGAAATACAGAAAAATTTGGAAATGGAAAGAAGAGTCGGCACGTATGAGAATGAAAAGAGAAGATATAAGAAATATTGCCATTATTGCCCACGTTGATCATGGGAAAACAACGCTGGTGGATGAGCTGTTAAAGCAGAGCGGTGTGTTCAGGGCCAACCAGGAGGTGGTTGAGCGGGTAATGGATTCCAATGATATCGAGCGGGAGCGGGGAATTACCATCCTGGCAAAAAATACAGCAGTCGTCTATAAGGGAACGAAGATTAATATTGTGGACACACCTGGACACGCGGATTTTGGCGGCGAAGTTGAACGGGTGTTAAAGATGGTGGATGGTGTGGTTCTGGTGGTGGATGCCTATGAAGGGGCGATGCCTCAGACGCGCTTTGTGCTGCAGAAGGCGTTGGAGATGGATCTTCCGGTGATCTGCTGTATTAATAAAATTGACCGCCCGGAGGCAAGGCCAGACGAGGTGGTGGACGAGGTTTTAGAGCTTTTGATGGACTTGGATGCTTCGGATGAACAGCTGGACTGCCCCTTTGTCTATGCCTCGGCAAAGGCAGGATTTGCCAAAAAGGAATTAGGTGATCCTGAGGAAAACATGGTTCCGCTGTTTGAAACGATTGTGGACTATATTCCTGCGCCCCAGGGCGACCCAGATGCGGCAGCCCAGGTTTTAATCAGCACCATTGATTATAATGAATATGTGGGTCGTATCGGTATCGGAAAAGTGGAATCTGGGCTGCTTAAGGTGAACCAGGAGTGTGTTCTGGTCAATCACCACGACCCGGATAAACATAAGAAGATTAAGATTGGAAAGCTTTACGAGTTTGATGGATTGAAGCGGGCGGAGGTTGTGGAAGCAAAGATTGGTTCGATTGTGGCGATTTCAGGGATTCCTGAAATTCATATTGGAGATACCATCTGTTCTGCGGATAATCCTGAACCGATTCCCTTTCAGAAGATTTCCGAGCCTACGATTTCAATGTATTTTATGGTCAATGACAGTCCTCTTGCCGGGCAGGAGGGCAAGTATATTACCTCCCGCCACATCCGTGACCGGCTGTTTCGGGAGTTAAACACGGATGTCAGCCTCAGGGTGGAAGAGACCGAGTCAGCGGACTGCTTTAAGGTGTCCGGGCGGGGCGAACTGCACCTGTCTGTCTTAATTGAGAATATGCGTCGTGAGGGCTTTGAATTTGCTGTCAGTAAGGCAGAGGTTATTTATAAATACAATGAGCGCAACCAGAAGCAGGAGCCGATGGAAATTGCCTATGTGGATGTGCCGGAGGAGTTTAGCGGTTCCGTTATCCAGAAGCTGACTGCAAGAAAGGGTGAACTGATGGGCATGTCCCCTATTGCCAGGGGTTATACCCGCCTGGAGTTTAACATCCCGTCCCGCGGTCTTATCGGCTACCGCGGCGAGTTTATGACAGATACTAAGGGAAACGGGATTTTAAATACAATATTTGACGGTTATGGGCCATATAAGGGGGATTTGTCTTACCGGCCTACGGGTTCACTGATTGCCTATGAATCAGGCGAGTCGATTACGTATGGATTATTTAACGCACAGGAGAGAGGCAGTTTGTTTATCGGACCGGGGGTTAAAGTGTATGCCGGCATGGTGATTGGTCAGAATCCCAAGGCGGAGGATATCGAGGTTAATGTCTGCAAGACAAAGAAATTAACGAATACCCGTTCTTCCAGTGCGGATGAAGCACTGCGCTTGGTTCCGCCCAGGGTAATGAGCTTAGAGCAATGCCTGGAATTTATCGATACGGATGAATTGCTGGAAATTACACCAAAATCGCTGAGGATTCGCAAGAAAATTTTGGACCCGACATTGAGGAAAAGAGCTTCGTTTAAAAATAAATAGGAGGGGCTATCGTTTGCAACATTAGTTCCCAATAAAAAATTTGTCGAAATTTTTCGTCGTTTTCCTCTTTCTTTTCTTCATATTTTGGTGTATTCTTTCATAAGATCGTTATGTGCAGCAAAAGAAAAGCTGCCCGGATTAGGCGGTAGCCAATTGAAAGGAAAGAGGAGAGAAATACAATGTCAGAAAAAATGATTGAAAACAACAAGGTAAGCGTGATTGGTAAGATTGTATCTGGGTTTACATTCAGCCATGAGGTTTTTGGTGAAGGGTTTTATATGGTGGACCTGGAAGTAAACCGTCTCAGTGAACAGGCGGATATTATTCCCCTGATGATTTCCGAGCGGCTGATTAAGGTGGAAGAGGACTACCGGGGATGCACGGTGGAGGCTGTCGGGCAGTTCCGTTCCTATAACCGCCATGAAGGGGCGAAAAACAAGCTTGTTCTTTCCGTATTTGTCCGGGAAATTCATTTTATGGAAGAATTTACCGATTATACAAAGACAAATCAGATCTTTTTGGACGGATACATATGTAAGCTTCCGGTTTACCGGAAAACGCCGTTAGGACGGGAAATCGCAGACCTTTTACTGGCAGTAAACCGCCCGTATGGCAAATCGGATTACATTCCCTGCATTGCCTGGGGAAGAAATGCCCGTTTTGCTTCCAGCTTTGAAGTAGGGGCGCGGGTTAAGGTATGGGGACGGGTGCAAAGCCGCGAATATACGAAAAAACTCAGTGAAACTGAGTGTGAAAAGAGAGTGGCCTACGAGGTTTCCGTCAGCAAGCTGGAGTTTGGCGAATAGGACAGTTTTGCCCTGGCAAAATCCGGTGAAGGGTGGCAAAAGGATAGAAAAAAGTAAGAAAAGTAAGAAAAATGTAAATAAATGTTTGCCAAACCGTCAATTCTATGATATGATGGGGTTCGTTGATAAAGGCAGCGGAGAACCTATCCGCTTGATTAAGAGGTGCAATTAGATGAAAAACGGGACAGTTCAGGTAATCTGTGGTTCGGGAAAAGGGAAGACCAGCATGGCTCTGGGTCTTGCCATCAGTGCGTTAGCGGAACAGAAACGGGTGATTATGATTCAGTTTTTAAAAGGCAGTCTGGAGCCGGAGCGGATGGAGGTGCTTAAGCGTTTAGAGCCGGAGCTGAAGGTGTTCCGTTTTGAAAAGTCGCCGGCATTTTTCGAACACCTTTCTGAGGAGGAGAAAAAAGAAGAGGAACGCAACATTCACAATGGCCTGAATTTTGCCAAGAAGGTGATGGCGACAGGGGAATGCGATGTCTTAATTCTGGATGAAATTCTGGGGATTATTGACTGCGGGATTATGACTTGTGCGGAATTGATTCAGGCTTTGGATGCCAGGGAAAAGGAAATGTCGGTTATCCTGACCGGACTGGTATTCCCTGACGAGCTGGAAAATTATGTGGACGGAATGACGACGATACAGAGTAAAGGTTAGCCGCGGTTTAAGAAAAATCGGGCATTGACAACCAGAAGGAAACATGATAGGATTAGTAAAAATAAAAGTAGAGGTCGCGCTGATTAAAAGTATACTGTCGGATGTGCCGGACGCAGGGGAAGGCAGTGGAAAGGAAGAAGCGCCGAAGGGAGGAAAACCGGGATTTCCAACCTGGGCATGTGGTAAATAGCCATATGACTGTCATCCAGGCGGATGGAGAGCTACTGAAGAAGAAACAGGGAACGAATGTGTTTATGATTCAGGGCTGACCATGCGGCGTCGGTCCTGTTTTTTTGATTCTTTGTTCTGGATTTTAGTTTATTGATTGTTATGAGGATAAGGAGGAAACGGTTATGGCAGTTTTTGAAGGTGCAGGCGTGGCTCTGGTTACGCCGATGATGGCAAATGGAGACGTAAATTATGCCAAGCTGGAGGAAATTTTAGAGGAGCAGATTGCAGAGGGAACCGATGCGATTGTGGCCTGTGGTACGACAGGGGAGGCATCTACGCTGACCCATGAAGAGCATTTGGATGTTATCCGCTATACCTGTCAGGTGGTGAAGAAGAGGATACCTGTGGTTGCCGGTACAGGTTCAAATTGTACGCAGACGGCGATTTATTTGTCCCAGGAGGCTGAAAAGGCCGGGGCAGACGGGGTTTTAGTGGTATCGCCGTATTATAATAAGGCGACACAGAATGGCCTGATTGCGCATTTTAAGGCGGTTGCCGATTCCCTTTCTATTCCGGTGATTTTATATAATATTCCAGGAAGAACAGGGGTAAATATCCAGCCAAAAACTATTGTCACTCTCTGTAAGACCGTGGAAAACATTGTGGGTGTAAAGGAAGCCAGCGGAGACTTTTCCCATATTGCTTCGCTGATGAGTATGGCAGAGGGCTGCGTGGATTTATATTCGGGCAATGATGACCAGATTATCCCGGTATTATCCATGGGCGGCAAGGGTGTGATTTCTGTTCTTTCCAATGTGGCGCCAAAACAGACCCATGATATCTGTGCTTCCTATTTTGCAGGAGAGGTAAAAAAGAGCATGGAAATGCAATTGGCGGCGATTCCCCTGATTACCGAGCTTTTCCGCGAGGTTAACCCGATTCCGGTGAAGGCGGCGATGAATCTGATGGGTAAGGAAGTCGGCAGCCTTCGTCCGCCGCTGAGTGAAATGGAAGTACAAAATCAGGCATTGCTTGAGCAGGCGATGAAGGATTATGGGATTTTATCAGCGGAATAAGGGAGGCGCTACTGATGATAAGAATGCTGATGCACGGCTGTAATGGGGCGATGGGACAGGTGATTGCACAGATTGCTGAACAGGATAAGGACATCGAAATTACAGCAGGTGTGGATATTAATACACAAAAAAGAAATAACTTTCCCGTTTTTGCCTCACTTGAGGAAGTGAAGGAAGAGGTGGATGTGATCATTGATTTTGCTTCGGCAAAGGCAGTGGACGGTTTGCTGGATTTTTGCAGGAAAAGGAAGGTTCCGGTGGTATTATGCACAACAGGACTGAGCGGGGAACAGCTTGAGGCAGTGGAGGAGGCAGCAGAGGAAACAGCAGTACTGCGCTCAGCGAATATGTCCCTTGGCGTGAACCTTTTATTTACGCTGGTGGCGGAGGCGGCAAAAGTTTTAGCTGCGTCAGGTTTTGATATGGAGATTGTGGAAAAGCACCATAATCAAAAGATGGATGCCCCCAGCGGCACGGCGCTTGCCCTGGCGGACGCGATTAACGAGGCGATGGAGAATACCTATCATTATACGTACGACCGAAGCCAGAGAAGAGAAAAGCGGGATATAAAGGAAATCGGGATCAGTGCGGTTCGCGGAGGTTCAATTGTCGGGGAGCATGATGTGATTTTTGCAGGGAAGGATGAGGTAGTAACCATCAGCCATACAGCGTATTCTAAGGCAATCTTTGCCAAGGGCGCAGTGGCAGCGGCAAAATTTCTGGCTGGGAAGGGCGCAGGGCGGTATACGATGGCGGATGTGATATCCCAGGCAGATTAAGCAGTAGTTCAGTCAGCTGGGTTTGTTTATGCACAAAAGTTTGCTGGTGCAAAAAATTGGTAAATAATGGATGATTAATTTTCTGTATTCTGATTATACTAATAGCGCAAGAGAGGTAGAAAGGAGATGGAAATTATGAAAAAGGTAAAAGTTTTGTTGATTTGCCTGGCGGCGGCTATGCTGATGGCAGGACTGACAGGCTGTTCCAGCCGAAGAGATACCAACACGACGACCCCAAATTCTTCTGCGGCGGGAAGCACCACAGCCGGCGAGTCCGGCTCCGGTACAGCAGCGCAGGATACCGAAGGAATGGAAGAAACCACGACAGAGGACGGCTTAAATAACAATAATGATGAGACAAACCGCACAGAAAATGAAGCTGGAGCCGGAAGCACAGGAAGCACCGAAGGCGAAACAGGAGTAATTGACGGTCTGATTGATGATGTGGAGAACGGCGTGGATGATATGATGAACGATACGACAAATGAACATTAAAGATGAATATACTTTAATGCAGTTTTAGAACAAAGCAGGCATAAAGCTTTTTGTTTCCTTTCATTGGACTGGCTGTATGCCTGCTTTTTTGTGCTGTTTCTGCATTTGTTTTCAGAATCTACATCTTACTATACTGGCTGTAATAACCATATTTTGGAAATTTCGCTTGCGCAATGTTTTGAACTGTGTTATGATAATTGGTAATATATGGAAATTTAAAATCAAACTACATTGGAAAGAGTCAGTGATAGATGATGAATAGGAAAGGAAGATGGAGCGCAAGGGAGGAAATCCGGCGGATAAATCAGATAAGTAAAATAAA
Organism: uncultured Lachnospiraceae bacterium; assembly: GCA_910584785.1. Lineage (GTDB taxonomy): Bacteria > Bacillota > Clostridia > Lachnospirales > Lachnospiraceae > Caccovicinus. The sequence goes on from CAJUDX010000004.1 coordinate 68,178, forward strand.
TCAGAAAAGTAACATAAGTCAGATAAATCAGATAAGTAACATAAGTCAGATAGGTACGATAAGCCGAATAAATAAGATAAGGCTGGTAAAATGGAAATGGCGGGCGAGGAGGCAGAAATTACGATGGTTTTCTTCCGCTTTGAAAAGAAAAGCAGCCCGTGAACCCAGGCGATGGAAGCAGACCATGCGAAGTGTGTGCTCATTTTGTTTATGGATGGGACTGGGTGTGTTTATGCTGGTCGTCAGCTGGGAACTGTTTTGGCGGATGGGAGAGGCCTCGGTTTCCGGCGCTCTGCTTAGTAAGGGGGAAACGGCAAACGAAAAAATAGCTGATAGGATGGAAAGAGTTGAAGGATTGGAAAGGAAAGAAGCCGGAGAGAAAAAAGTGGTTAAACAGAAAACATGGGTAAGGCAGGGAAGTGAAACAGGGGATGGAGAAAGATTTGGGATTGAATTGCGGATTCAGGACGGGAAGATTGTTTTTTTCAGGGAAAAAGAAGAGAATTTATCTGGCATGTACAAAATAAAGCTTAAGTGATTCTTTACCACTTGCCTATTCATTAGATAAATTAATAGATAAAGCACTTGTAATTAGCTATGCTTTGCATTATAATTTGAAACATCACAGAGAAAAAGAATTAACGATGGATAAATGTAATTCACAAGGCAACTTAAATATGGGAAAAGAAAGGACAAAGAACCATGGAGAAAAAGGAATTATTGTACGAAGGTAAAGCAAAAAAAGTCTATACGACAGAAAATCCTGATGTATTAATTGTTTCTTATAAGGATGATGCCACAGCATTTAACGGCTTAAAGAAGGGGACGATCGTCGGAAAAGGTGCGATTAATAACCGGATGACGAATCATATTTTTAAGAAGCTGGAAGCGAAGGGCGTTCCCACGCATTTGGTTGAGGAATTAAGCGACCGGGATACTGCGGTAAAGAAGGTGGAGATTGTTCCGTTAGAGGTTATTATCCGCAATTTCTCTGCCGGGAGCTTTGCAAAGAAGATGGGGATGGAAGAGGGTGTGAAGTTTATCCAGCCTACGCTTGAGTTTAGCTATAAAAATGATGATTTAGGCGATCCCTTTATTAATAAGTACTATGCCCTGGCACTGGGGCTGGCGACGGAAGAGGAGATTGAGGCGATCACGAAGTACGCTTTCCTGGTTAACGAGGTAATGCAGGAGTACTTTGCCTCTCTGAATATTGAATTAATCGATTTTAAGATTGAATTTGGTCGTTACCATGGTCAGATTATCTTGGCAGACGAGGTTTCCCCGGATACCTGCCGCCTGTGGGATAAGGATACACATGAAAAGCTGGATAAAGACCGTTTCCGCCGCGATTTGGGTAATGTCGAGGATGCTTATCAGGAAGTATTCCGCCGTTTGGGCATTGTATAAGATAAACGGCAGAGAAAAAACGAAGGTGGAGGTTTTATGAACGACAGATACGTAAGTCCCCTGTCTGAGCGCTATGCCAGCCGGGAGATGCAGTATATTTTTTCCCCGGATAAAAAATTTAAGACCTGGAGAAAGCTGTGGATTGCGCTGGCAGAAACGGAACAGGAACTGGGGCTTCCGATTACCGACGAGCAGATCGGGGAATTAAAGGCACATGCGGAGGAGATTAATTACGATGTGGCAAAGGAGCGTGAGCGCCTGGTCCGCCATGATGTGATGTCTCATGTGTATGCGTATGGTGTGCAGTGTCCCAAGGCAAAAGGAATTATTCATTTGGGGGCAACTTCCTGCTATGTGGGAGATAATACCGATATTATTATTATGACAGAGGCGCTTTCGCTGGTGAAGAAAAAGCTGCTTAATGTTATCGCAGAACTGGCAGCGTTTGCTGACCGCTATAAGGAGCAGCCAACTCTTGCCTTCACCCATTTCCAGCCCGCCCAGCCGACGACAGTGGGGAAGAGGGCGACGCTATGGATGATGGATCTGACCCTGGATCTGGAAGATTTGGAGCATGTTTTGTCCTCGATGAAGCTGCTTGGTTCTAAAGGAACGACTGGGACACAGGCAAGCTTTTTGGAGCTGTTTGACAATGATCATGAAAAATGCCGCAGGGCTGATCAGAGGATTGCTGAAAAGATGGGTTTTTCCGGCTGCTATGCCGTATCCGGGCAGACCTATTCCCGCAAAATCGACAGCCGTGTGCTCTCCGTTTTGGCAGGGATTGCCCAGAGCGCACATAAGTTTTCCAACGATGTACGCCTGCTTCAGCATTTAAAAGAAGTGGAAGAGCCATTTGAGAAAAATCAGATTGGTTCCTCGGCGATGGCTTATAAGCGGAATCCCATGCGCAGTGAGAGAATTGCTTCCCTGGCAAATTATGTAATGGCAGATGTGATGAACCCCATGCTGGTTGCCTCTACGCAGTGGTTTGAGCGTACGTTGGATGACTCAGCAAATAAGCGGCTTTCTGTGCCCGAAGGCTTTTTGGCGGTGGATGGAATTTTAGATTTATATATGAATGTTGTGGATGGCCTGGTGGTTTATCCCAAGGTCATTGAAAAACACATGCTGGCAGAGCTTCCCTTTATGTCGACGGAAAATATTATGATGGACGCTGTCAAAGCCGGCGGAGATCGTCAGGAACTTCACGAAAAAATCCGCACCCTTTCCATGGAAGCCGGAAAGAATGTAAAGGTAAACGGGCAGGAGAATAATCTTTTAGCACTGATTGCAGCCGATCCGGCCTTTAACCTGACCTTAGAAGAATTGCAAAAGACGATGGACCCAAAAAAATATGTGGGTCGTGCGCCTGAGCAGGTGGAAGAGTTCTTAGATGAGGTTATCGCTCCTATACTGAAGGAAAATAAAGAAATATTGGGGATGAAAGCGGAGATTTTGGTATAGCGGGCTGCTGCAGGTCAGCACATGGTAGATTGAAATAAAAAGACAGATAAAAAGAAGAGGTATTCCACAGGTATAACCGGACACCTCTTCTTTATTTGTTTTACAGGAAATTTTGTTTTACAGGAAATGCTCTGACAAATGCCCTGACATTTTTTTATTCACTATATTATCTATTTTGTTTTCCGATGAATAATATCATCTCTTCCCGGTCCGTTTGATACCATGGTGATCGGAACCTGGATTTCTTTTTCTATAAATTCAATATATTTCCGGCAATTTTCCGGCAGTTCTTCATAGTTTTTAATTCCGCGGATATCGCACTTCCAGCCCGGCAGGGTTGTGTAAACCGGTTTTGCCTTGGCGAGCTTTGCGGTGGTTGGGAAGTCTTTGATGACCTTTCCGTCGATTTCATAGCCAATACAAATCGGAAGCTCATCCAGATAGCCTAATACATCAAGTACGGTAAAGGCAACTTCGGTAGCGCCCTGAATCCGGCAACCGTAGCGGGTGGCAACGGCGTCAAACCATCCCATTCTTCTTGGTCGGCCTGTAGTGGCGCCAAATTCGCCTCCGTCTCCGCCTCTGCGACGAAGTTCATCGGCTTCATCACCAAAAATCTCACTGACAAAGGCCCCTGCGCCCACGGCGCTGGAATAAGCCTTAACTACAGTAATAATATCCTTAATTTCATACGGTGGGATACCCGCGCCGATAGCGCCGTAAGCGGCTAAGGTAGAGGACGAAGTAACCATCGGGTAAATGCCGTGATCCGGATCTTTTAGCGAACCAAGCTGTCCCTCTAATAAAATCGTTTTCCCTTCTTTTAATGCTTCCTGAAGGTAAGCCGATACATCACAGACATAGGGGGCAATCTCATCCCTGTACTGATGGCAGGTGTCCAAAAGTTCTTCGGGATTTAACAGCGGCTGATGGTATAAATGCTCCAAAAGCACATTTTTAAGGTCACAGATTCTTTGAATCTTTTCCCGGATCACCTCTTCGTCAAAAAGCTCGCTGACCTGGATACCGATCTTTGCAAATTTATCCGAATAGAAAGGAGCAATGCCTGATTTGGTGGAGCCGAAGGACTTTCCAGCCAGCCGTGCCTCTTCATAGGTATCAAACAGCACATGATATGGCATCATAACCTGTGCACGGTCGGAAACCAAAATCTTTGGTTTAGGAACACCGCGCTCGATTAAGGTGTTAATTTCATTAATTAAGTAGGGAATGTTCAGTGCCACTCCATTTCCGATAATACTGGTGGTGTGCTGGTAAAATACACCGGACGGAAGGAGGTGGAGAGCAAACTTGCCGTAATGATTAATAATCGTATGTCCGGCATTGCTTCCGCCCTGGAAGCGGATAATAATATCCGACTCTTTTGCCAGCATATCCGTAATCTTTCCTTTGCCCTCGTCACCCCAGTTGGCACCCACGATAGCTCTAACCATAAGTATTCCTCCTTTGGGATTATCCCATGTTCTTTTACTGCATGGTGTGCCTGTCCCTGTCGCTTGTGTTTCCATTGAACAAGGTGCTGAAGCACTCCTCTATTAATTTACAACAAAATCTTCCATAAGTAAAGGAATTATTTATTCTAAGTTAACTTTGTTTTATTAGATAAACTTATAAGTATTTATAGCAAAAACAAATAAATATTGTAAAAACCGTTTATCTGGTCAGGAAAGTTCTTGGCTTTCTTCCTCTTTTTGTTTTTTTAATTTCAAAACCAGAAGATAGCCGTAAAAGGCAGCAGGAACCACCATCAGGCAGAATAAGTCAGCCATTAAAAGGCGCAGAGCATCTTCGGTGCCGATAACCGCCAGGATCAGAGCGCCAAAAATCAGAGTTCCCATAAGAATCAGACTGAGGATGGCAAGGGGACGTTTAAATCGTTCCATAATCTTTGGTTCCTTTCTTTAATTTCGCCTTGACTTTTTATTTTCAGGCTTAAGAAGTTAAGGGGCTTTTGATGCATTGCATATTCCGTGCTTTTGGTTATTCTTATTCCGCAAGTTCTTCCCATACGGCATACAGTTCTTCCAGCTTTTGGGCAATCCTTTCTTTTTCCTGATTTAATTCCATCAGCCTTGCCACATCGGTATAAATCTCTTCCTGGCCCAGCAATTCGTCGATTTCCCCGTCCCGCGTTTCCAGCTGATGAATGGTATCTTCCGTTTTCTTTAAGTCATTTTGGCGCTTGCGCAGTCTTGACTGTTCCTCTTTTTGTGCCTTCCAGTCCACCTTGCCTTTGTTTTCTAAAACAGAGGTTTCTTCTTTCTCAACGCCCGATAAGCGTCCAGCAGGTTTAACCGTCAGCCCCACAAGGGGATCGGAAGATTTTCCTGAAAATTTATCGGTTCCCGTGGTTTCCTGCCCGGTAAACACCCTGGTCAGTTCATCCTTTTTCTCCAAATAGTAGTCATAATTTCCTAAATATTGAATAAAAGTCTGTCCTGTCAATTCTAAAATCCGTGTAGCCGTTCGGTTGATGAAATACCGGTCATGGGAAACATAGAGAACGGTTCCTGTATAGCGGTTTAAGGCGTCCTCAAGGATTTCCTTGGAGGTAATATCTAAGTGGTTGGTCGGCTCGTCAAGAATTAAAAAATTAGCTTCGGAAAGCATAAGTTTAGCTAAGGAAACCCGCCCCCGCTCGCCGCCGCTTAAATCGGAAATCTGTTTAAATACATCATCTCCGGTAAACAAAAAGGCGGCAAGAACACTGCGCACGCGGGTATTGTCCATGTCCGGGTATTCATCCTGGATTTCATTAAAAATCGTTTTCTCTTGGTGAAGTACCTGCTGTTCCTGGTCATAATAGCCCACATGAACCTTTGCCCCTGGGCGGATTTCTCCGGCATCAGCGGGAAGCATATCCATAATAATCTTTAAAAGGGTGGACTTTCCCGTACCGTTATTCCCGATAATGGCAACCCTTTCTCCCCGCTTAATCTCCATATCCACATCCGAGAACAGCGTGAGCGAACCGAAGGATTTTCCAAGACCGCGGACAGAAAGTACATCATTTCCGCTTTCTATCCGTGGCTCCAGGGCAATGTGCATGGCGTCATTGACCTCTGTGGGCTTGTCCAATACTTCGATTTTTGCCAGGAGTTTTTCTCTGCTTTCTGCCCGTTTGATGGATTTTTCACGGTTAAAAGATTTTAATTTGGAAATTACTTCCTGCTGGTGTTTAATTACCTGCTGCTGATTAAGATAAGCCTTCATCTGGGCCTGGCGCAGCATGGAGCGTTTATGGCTGTAGGCGTCATAATTGCCCAGATAAACCTGGCTCTTTCCCCGATCCAGTTCCACGACTTTTTTCACCACGCGATTTAAAAAATAGCGGTCGTGAGCGACGATAATTACGCTTCCCTTATAATTCAGCAAATAATTTTCCAGCCAGGCAATAGATTCCATATCCAAATGGTTCGTCGGTTCGTCCAGCAGAATGATATCCGGATTGGAGAGAAGGAGACGCCCCAGCGAAACCCTGGTTTTCTGTCCGCCGGAAAGGGTATTTACCTTCTTGGTAAACTCATCTTCAGTAAAGCCCAGACCCTTTAATACGCCAGTTACTTCACTTTGATAAGCATAGCCATTTTCCAGCTCAAACTGATGATTTAACCGGCTGTACTCGGAAAACATCGACTCCAGCGTTTCGCCCTGCGCATGTTTCATTTCCTTTTCCAGCTGTCGAATGCGCTCCTCCATCTGAATAACCGGGCGTTTAATTTCCAGAACTTCCTCATAAATGGTGCGGTCGCTTTCCAAATCCTGATGCTGCGCTAAATACCCTATGCTTTTTCCCCGTGCAATAACAACTTCGCCGGAATCTGCCGGAAGTTCCCCAATGATTATTTTTAATAACGTCGTTTTTCCCGCACCGTTAATACCGACAATAGCTGCTTTTTCGTGCTCTTCGATATGAAAAGAAACGTTTTCTAAAATCACTTCACTGCCAAAAGCTTTGGCTATTGCATTACATGATAAAATCATGAAAATCCTCCTGAAAAGATAAGTATAAATAATAATGTATACATGATAAAGTATACTTTTTTACGTTTTGATTTTTGAAATCTATAGAAAATACCGATGTAAATTGTAGAGTCTTATTAAACCTGATAATTCAAACCTATTCCAGTATAATATAGACCTTATTTTTTTGCAAGAGATGAAAATTCGTTTGACAATGATTTCACGACCCCCTATAATAGAAAACAGATAAAACAAAAGGAGTGAAATACGTGGAACATAAAGAAATTTCGAAAGCTGTCATTTCCAGACTGCCACGCTATTATCGGTATCTGGGAGAACTGCTGGAAGATGGAGTAGAACGGATTTCTTCCAATGATTTAAGCGCCCGGATGAAGGTAACAGCATCCCAGATCCGTCAGGATTTGAATAATTTTGGTGGTTTTGGACAGCAGGGATATGGATATAATGTAAAGTATCTGTACACAGAAATTGCAAAAATACTGGGGATTGACCGACAGCATAATATTATTATTATCGGAGCGGGAAACCTGGGACAGGCGATTGCAAATTATGCAAATTTTGAAAAACGGGGATTTATGATTAAGGGAATGTTTGATATTAATCCCCGCCTGATTGGGCTGGTGGTCCGCGGGATAGAGATACGCGGCGTGGAAGATTTGGAGAATTTTATTGTGGAAAATGAAGTCCAGATTGCCGCATTGACCATCCCTAAAACCAAGGCACCGGAAATCGCAGACCGCCTGGTTAAAGCCGGAGTAAAGGCGATTTGGAATTTTGCTCACACCGATTTAGTGGTTCCCGACGATGTTGTGGTGGAAAATGTCCATCTTTCTGAAAGTTTGATGCGTCTTTCCTACCGGGTATGCAGTATGCAGGATCAGCAGGAGAAGCTAAAAGGCGAAGAAAAGTAATAGGATGAGTTAATCGTTCAGGTGTAAAAAGAAAGGTCGGCCAGCAGACGGGCGCTGCTGCCGGCTTTTTTCCTGCCTGGAATCTTTGGATTAGGATTTATTTTTAAGGTTTACGCTTGTCCTGAAGAATGGTGTGTGCTATGCTTTGGATAGAATAAGACCTGGGGCGGTAAAAAAAGCTTCTCGCCGGGGTCAGGGAAAGGATGGATAGCAGATGAGAGCATTACTTACAGGAAAACAGATGAAGGAAGTGGATCACAGAACGATTCATGAAATTGGGATTCCCTCTCTGGTTTTAATGGAAAGGGCGGCGATGGCGGTGGCTGAGGAAGTTAAGCGCCGGGTAAAAAAAACGGAGAAAATCTGGTGCGCCTGCGGCTGCGGGAACAATGGCGCCGACGGTGTGGCGGCTGCCCGGATGCTGCATCTGGCTGGTTATCCGGTGGTGGTTATTTATATGGGAAACAGGGAAAAGGCGAGTGAGGAGTTTCATTGTCAGGTAGACATTGCCGAATGTCTTGGTGTCAGTATCATTGCTTACCAGGATTTTATTCCCGGAAGATGCGATGTGCTGGTGGATGCTATTTTTGGCGTAGGCCTGTCGCGCCCGGTTGAGGGAGAGATGCTTTCCTTTTTTGCCATGCTAAAAGAAGCGGCTCCGCGGCTTACAGTGGCAGTGGACTTGCCCTCCGGCATTAGTAGCGACAACGGACAGCTGCTGGGGGCAGCATTAAAGGCCCAGGTGACGGTAACCTTCGGCTGGGAGAAATGGGGAACGGTTTTATATCCGGGAAGGGATTACAGCGGAAAAGTTGTGGTGGCGGATATTGGCTTTCCTCCATTGTCTATGATGGAAAACCGCTATGCTTATACCTATGGTTCCGAAGATTTAAGTCGGCTCCCCCTTCGACCGGCGTATGCCAATAAAGGGAGTTTTGGTCGGGTGCTGATTGTGGCTGGTTCAAAACATATGGGCGGGGCAGCTTATCTTTCGGCGTTGGCAGCCTACCGGGCGGGGGCCGGATTAGTGAAGGTGCTGACGGTGGAGGAGAACCGGGAATGCTTGCAGTCCAGGCTACCGGAGGCTGTTCTTATGACCTACAGCGGAGAGTTATTCCATGCTAACCCTGAGGATTACCGCTCTGTGCTGGAGGAAAACTGCGAATGGGCGGACGCTGTAGTGCTGGGTCCTGGTCTGGGAAAAGAACCCTATGTGGAAGCTCTGACGGAGATGGTGCTGACCATTGCCTGCACGCCGATTGTAGTGGACGCCGACGGTCTGAATATGATTGCTGCCCATCCCTATATGTGCGGGTATTTCACAGAAAATATTATTCTGACACCGCACCTTGGGGAGATGGCGCGGCTGACAGGAAAGACCATCCGGGAAATCCAGGAGGATATTCCAGGAACGGCGATGGAATATGCGGCGCACTATGGAATTACCTGTGTACTAAAGGACGCTGTGACTGCTGTTGCCTTGCGGGACGGGAGGCTTTACCTGAATACCAGTGGAAACAGTGCAATGGCTAAGGCCGGATCGGGGGATGTACTGACGGGAGTCATTGCCGGACTGCTGGCCCAGGGGATGGACGAGATGGAGGGAACGGTGCTGGGCGTTTACCTGCATGGGGCAGCCGGGGATCATTATGTAAAAGAAAAAGGAAGCTATGGGCTGCTGGCAAGTGAACTGGCGGATCATGTGGGGTTAATCATAGAGGAAGGTGTGTGGCATGAATAAGGCAGGGGAAGCAGAGGAAAAAATGACGGGCGGTTTCCATCGGGTGTATGCCCTGGTGGATTTAGATGCTGTCCGGGAAAATCTTCAGGAAATGAAAAGGAATCTGCCAAGCGATACGGGAGTCATTGGCGTGGTGAAAGCGGACGGTTACGGACATGGAGCAGTGCCGGTGGCAAAAGCCATTGCGCCTGAGGTGTCAGGCTATGCTGTGGCAACAGCGCAGGAGGCGATGCTTCTTCGCCGCCATGGGATAAATCAGCCGGTGCTTATCTTAGGTCCGGTTCATGAGGACTGGTATCAGGCGCTGATAATGGAAGAAATCCGACCGGTTGTCTTTACCCGAAGGGCGATTTGGCGCTTTGCTGAAGTGGCGCAAAAGTTGGGAAAACGGGCCGTGGTCCATCTCGCGCTGGATACGGGAATGAGCAGAATCGGCATGATGCCGGATAAAGCTTCAGCGGATATGGTGCAGGAGGCGGCAGAGCTTCCCGGTATCGTGCTGGAGGGGATTTTTACGCATTTTGCCACAGCGGATGAGGAAGATAAGGAAAAAACAAAGCGTCAGCTTAAACATTATCAGGATTTTTTGGCGCTTTTAACGGAGCGCGGCGTGGAGATTCCCATTACCCACTGTGCAAACAGTGCGGGGATTATCGAAGGCCTTGGGACAGAGTTTTCTCAGGTGCGCGCGGGGATTGCCATGTATGGGATTTATCCGTCGGATGAGGTGGATCAGAAACGGGTAAGACTAAAGCCGGCACTGTCCCTGAAAAGCTGTGTCACCTATGTAAAAACGGTTGAGCCTGGGACAGAAATCAGCTATGGCGGGACATATCGGGCAGAAAGGTCGCTGAGGGTGGCAACCGTTCCGGTGGGCTATGGAGACGGTTATCCCAGGGCGCTTTCCGGCAAAGGCCATGTTCTGATTCATGGAAAGCGCGTGCCGATTTTAGGACGGATTTGCATGGATCAGATGATGGTGGATGTCAGCCGGATCGAGGGCGTGAATGAGGGGGATGAAGTAACCTTAATTGGTCGGGACGGAGGGGAAATGCTTTCCCTGAATGAGCTTGCATCGGCCTGTGGCGGTTTCACCTATGAGATGCTCTGTAATTTAGGAAAAAGGATTCCCAGGGTATATATTGCTCAGGGAAAAGTTGTGGGAAAACAGGACTACGCCAAAGATTGTTATACGGACTTTATCGAAAATTAGTACGATAATCTTAACCGCGGGAATTAGGATTTCATGAAGAGTTTTCATGTTCTCTACATAAAATAAAGGTATAAATTGAAAAAACCAGGGAATGATAGAAGTAGGGTATGGACCAGAACAAGGTTAATCCTTCGGCTGCCATTGCCCAAACCATGAGATGGAGAGTGAAAACTGTGACAATCCGAAGAGGCGATGTATTTTATGCCGATTTAAGGCCTGTGGTTGGCTCAGAACAGGGCGGGATACGGCCCGTGCTGATTATTCAAAATGATGTGGGAAACCGGCACAGTCCCACGGTTATCTGTGCAGCCATTACCTCGAAAATGAATAAAGCAAAATTGCCAACCCATGTGGAACTTGATACACGCAGATGCGATATGATTAAAGATTCGGTTATCCTTTTAGAACAGCTGCGGACGATTGATAAGATGCGCTTAAAGGAAAAGATCTGTCATATCGATGATGGTCTGCTGGAGAGGGTAAATGCTGCGTTAATGGTAAGTCTTGAGCTGGGTACATAGACAAACCTTGACGAAAAGAAAACTAAATGCTATGATGAAAAAACAATACCTGAATTGAATCGCCTAATCGGCGATGGAATTTCACAGAAACCTTTATGCGCCCACAAGCAGTTGTACCACCATAAATAAACGTCTGCTGGGCGCACTTGGAATACCTGAATTGAATCGCCTAATCGGCGATGGAATTTCACAGAAAGAAAAGGAGTAGATAAAGTTACATGGAGGATGGTTATTTGCCGATGAGTTTTGGCTTATTGATTGGCTTTATTTTATTGGAAGCCTGTCTGTACGGTTTTGGCGCAGCGATACAAAATGTAAATACAGGTAAATTAGAACAGGAGATGGAGGCAGGAAATATAAAAGCAGCCCGTCTCCTTCGAATTGTCAACCGACCTACGCGTTTTGTCAATGCAATTCAGATTATTACCCATCTGGTAGGAATGATTACGGGAGCCTACGTTGTCTCGGCCTTCCGCTTTTACCTGGAAAAAATTTTAGCAGAAAACCAATTATGGATGCAGAGCCAGGAACAAATCCGCCAGATGCTTTTACTGGCAGTTATTGCCCTGATTCTTCTAGTCCTGATGATAAGCTTTGGGGTAATTATTCCCAAGCGCTGTGCCGCCAGATCCCCGGAAAGCTGGGGCTACCATCTGCTTCCTGTGATTATCTTTATTACCCGGCTGTTTCTGCCGCTGATTCTTTTTATTAACGGTGTATGCCGCGTGGTGCTGGCGCTTATCCGCATTGATATGAACGGCGAAGGGGAGAATGTGACGGAGGAGGATATTATGTCCATGGTCAATGAGGGACATGAACAGGGGGTTGTGGAAGCCGACGAGGCGGAGATGATTACCAATATCTTTCAGCTTAATGATAAAGAAGCCCGCGATATTATGATCCACCGGAAGAATATTGCTGCTATGGACAGTCACATGTTGCTTGGCGATGCTGTGGAATTTATCCTGAAGGAGGGGAACAATTCCCGCTATCCGGTTTATGAGGAGGATATGGACGATATTATCGGCCTGCTACATATGAAGGATGCCCTGCTGTTTGCGGAAAATGAGGAAAACCGCAGCAGAGAGATCGGGGAAATTCCAGGGCTTTTGCGGGATGCACACTTTATCCCGGAAACCCGGAGCATTGATACCTTATTTAAGGAAATGCAGGCAGAAAAAATCCACATGGAGATTGTTGTGGATGAATATGGGCAGACGGCAGGTATTGTGACGATGGAGGATATTTTAGAGGAGATCGTCGGCAATATTATGGACGAATACGATGAGGAAGAGGAATTTATTATCCAAAATCCAGACGGAAGCTTTGTTTTTGAGGGATTGACGCCGTTAAAAGAAGTGGAGGCTGCGCTGGGGATCACCTTTGCAGAAGAGGATTTGAATATGTATGATACCTTAAATGGATTCTTAGTTTCCCGCTTAAACCGCATTCCCAAGGAGGGAGAATCACTTTGGGTGGATTATGAGGGGTATGAATTTCGGATTTTAAAGGTGAAAAATAAGATTATTCATTCGGTGCGGGTATCAGCTCTGCCGTCAGCCGGAGGCTGTTAAGAAACCCGTAGAATAACGAGAGAAGTACAGCGAAAAAAGAATATCAAGAAAAGAGGCATAAATTTTGACAGCAATTTTACAGGATACACGGGATATGCTCAGGGATCGGACGTTTCTGGGGAAGGCTCTGCGGATTGCCTGTCCGGTGGCGATGCAGGGCATGCTGAATACCATTGTCAATCTGGCAGATACGATGATGATTGGTACGCTGGGAGAGACAGCGATTGCCTCAGTGGGTCTGGCAAATAAATATTTTTTTGTTTTTAATCTTTTGGTTTTTGGCGTGGTCAGCGGCGGAGGGATTTTAGCTGCTCAGTATTGGGGAAATATGGATATTAAAAATATTCGCCGGGTGCTGGGGCTTTCGCTGACCATTGCTTTGGTCGGTTCCCTTCTCTTTGCCGGGGCTGGTTTTTTCTGGCCTGAGGGCGTTATGTCTGTTTTTACTGAAAGCAGCGCAAGCATTCGGCTGGGGGCTTCCTATCTGGTGGTGGCTGCGTTCAGCTATCCTTTTACCGCCGTTACCAATGTCTATGTTGCTATGCTTCGGGCGGTGGGGCAGGTAAAACTTCCTGTGCTGACCAGCTGTATGGCAATTGTCATTAACATTATACTTAATTTCTTTTTTATCTTCTCGCCAAGGACAGTTGCCATATCGGGGACAAGCTTTGTGATTCCCGGTCTGGGCCTGGGCGTTGTGGGTGCGGCGCTGGCTACGCTGACTGCCCGTGTACTGGAAATGCTGGTGCTGGTTTCGATGATTTATCTTAGGCGTTGGCCGGTGGCAGCGGGAATTTCGGAGATGTTTGGCTATTCGCGGGCATTTATCGCCCAATTTCTGCACACTGCCAGCCCGGTAATTATGAATGAATTTATGTGGGGGCTGGGGACAACAATGTATTCCCTGGCGTATGGACGCATGGGGGATGAGGCGGTGGCGGCGATTACTATTGCCACGACGATCCAGGATATTGTGGTTGTGCTCTTCCAGGGCTTAAGTGCGGCTACCGCCGTTATTCTGGGCAATGAGATGGGAGCGGGGAAATTAAAACGGGCAGAACTATATGCGCGTTATTTTTTCATTCTTCAATTTATCGTTACCATAGCCGGGGCAGTGCTTATTGTTCTGGGGCGGGGGCTGATTATTTCCTGCTATTCCATAACACCTGAAGTTGAGGCAAATGTCCATACCCTGATCCTTATTTTTGCCCTGTATATGCCGGCGAAAATGTTTAATTATATCAATGTGGTGGGCGTGCTGCGAAGCGGCGGTGATACGAAAATGTGTCTTTTTTTGGATACCAGCGGTGTCTGGTGCATCGGTGTGCCGCTGGCCTTCTTGGGTGGCCTGGTATGGAAGCTTACGATTTGCCAGGTATATGCGCTGGTGATGCTGGAGGAAGTCTATAAGATGGTTCTGGGCTACTGGAGATACCGGCAGCGGAAATGGCTGAGAAACTTAAATGTGGATTTGTAAGGCTTATCTTAATGCAGTTTGCCTTAATGTAACATGTCTTAATGCATGATTAAAGTATTGCAAGTCAGAAAAAAGAATGGTAAAATGGTGCCGGATAGTGTATCGAATGGATAAGCTTAAACATACAAAGGTAGTTTAATAGAAAAAGGAGATTAAGGATTATGTCAGGACATTCAAAATTTGCAAACATTAAGCACAAAAAAGAAAAAAATGATGCGGCGAAGGGAAAGATTTTTACCGTTATCGGGCGTGAAATTGCTGTAGCGGTAAAAGAAGGCGGGGCAGACCCGGCAAATAACAGTAAGCTCAGGGATGTCATTGCCAAGGCAAAGGCGAACAATATGCCTAATGATACCATTGACCGCGGAATTAAGAAAGCAGCAGGGGATGCTAATTCAGTAAATTATGAGGTGTTGACTTACGAGGGCTACGGGCCGAGCGGTGTGGCGATTATCGTGGATACGCTGACCGATAACAAAAACCGCACAGCGGCAAATGTAAGAAGCGCTTTTACTAAGGGCGGCGGAAATGTAGGAACACCGGGGAGCGTGTCCTATATGTTTGATAAAAAGGGCCAGATTATTATTGATAAGGAAGAATGTGAGATGGACCCGGACGATTTAATGATGCTTGCCTTAGATGCCGGAGCAGAGGATTTTGCCGAAGAAGAGGACAGTTACGAGGTGTATACGGACCCCGACAGCTTCAGCCAGGTGAGAGAAGCGCTGGAAAAAGAAGGGATTCCGATGATGGAGGCAGATATTACGATGATTCCTCAGACCTGGGTGGAGCTGACGAATGAGGAAGATATTAAGAAGCTGAACCGCACGTTAGATCTTTTGGACGGGGATGATGATGTGCAGGCAGTTTATCATAACTGGGATGAGTAAAATCAGGATTGACTTCACTGCGTTTATTAGATACAATAGCAGAAAGAGAACAGCTGCGCTGTGAGGATGAATTGGGCTTGCAGTAAAGCGGGAAAACAGAAGATGGACTGACCGGAAGAGATGCTGATGGGAAGCGGATAGTTTTGCTGAATACGTGCTGCAGCAAGGTTTTTTTGTGCTGTAAGGCATGGGTTTGACAGGATTTGAGGTATAAGCAGAGAATCTTTCGGGATTCTCTTTTTGTTTTACAGGAAATTGTCTGCTGACACAGATGCGCTCCGCGCAAGGAGCTGTTACAAAATGCGGCTGATGTTCCTTTATCCAGGCTATGGCTGATAGAATGAAGGATATGGTAAAGGAGAAACCCCAAAGGACAGGATTTGCTTTGGGACATACACAGAATGGAGGAAACAATGGATCAGGAAACAAGAACAGATGTCAAAAAAGAAGAAAAGCGAATTGCTGTGATTGGTATTATTATAGAGGATGTGCGGCAGGCGGAACAGGTGAATGCTTTGCTGCATCAGTTTGGGCGTTATATCATTGGGCGAATGGGGCTTCCCTATAAGGAGAAGCAGGTGAATATTATCAGCGTGGTTTTGGATGCGCCTATGGACGTAATCAGTGCTTTGTCCGGGAAGCTGGGGAGACTTAAAGGGGTTAGTTCCAAGGCGTTGTATTCCAAAATGGGAGGGGCTTAGGATGGTTGAAGATAAGGTGTTTGCGGGGTGCGTCAAGGCACTTAAAGAGGGGGAGGAGCTTTCGCGGGAGCAGTGGAGGGTTTTGCTGGAGGGAAGGACGAGGGAAAGACAGGATTGGCTGGCGAGAGAGGCTTCGGCGGTCAGGGACAGGGTGTATGGGAAGCGGGTGTTTATCCGGGGGTTAATTGAGTTTACGAATTATTGTAAGAATAATTGTTATTACTGCGGGATACGGCGTGGTAATTCCTGTGTGAAACGGTTTCGGCTGACGGAAGAGGAGATTTTTTCCTGCTGCAGGATGGGGTATGATTTGGGGTTTCGAACCTTTGTTTTGCAGGGGGGAGAGGATTTGTATTTTACGGTGGACAGGCTGGAGAAATTGGTTCGGGGAATAAAGGAAGAGTTTCCCCAGTGTGCGCTTACGCTTTCTGTGGGGGAGATGGGAAGGGAAGATTATCGGAGGCTTAGGGAGGCGGGGGCGGATCGGTATTTGCTGCGGCATGAGACGGCGAACCGCAAGCATTATGCCAGGCTGCATCCGCCGGAACTTTCTCTGGGACATCGCATGGAGTGCCTGATGTCATTAAAGGAACTTGGATTTCAGACAGGGGCGGGATTTATGGTCGGATCGCCGGGGCAGACGGCGGAGAATTTGATTGATGATTTGCTGTTTTTGGCGGAGTTTCAGCCGGAAATGGTGGGGATAGGACCATTTATTCCACATAAGGATACGCCGTTTGGGGATAAGGCAGAGGGGGATGTCAGGCTTACGCTGTATCTTTTAAGTCTGGTGCGGCTTTTGCTTCCCTATGTACTTCTTCCGGCGACAACGGCGCTGGGGACGGCGGCAAATAGAGGCCGGGAGGCTGGGATTTGCGCAGGAGCCAATGTAGTAATGCCTAATCTCTCGCCGAAGAGGGCCAGGGAGAATTACCAGTTATACGATAATAAACTCTTTACGGGAAAGGAAGCGGCGGAAGGGCTTGAAGCGCTGAAGGAGAGTTTGGGAGCGCTGGGCTATTTGGTCGCGGTGGACCGGGGAGATTATTGTAAATCAATAGAATCATTTAAATCCTGAAGGGGAAGTGATTGCTACATGGACAGCCATGTACTCTGACCTGAGGTAGAAAGGAAGATGTGTGATGTACGATCCAAAATCAAAGTGTGCAGATGACTTTATTAACCATGAGGAGATTACGGCGACTCTTGCCTATGCGCAGGAGAATCGGGAGAATCGGGAACTGATTGAGCAGATTTTGGCAAAAGCCAGGGAAAGAAAGGGGTTAAGCCACAGGGAGGCGGCAGTTTTATTAGACTGTGCGTTAGAGGATAAGAACCAGGAAATTTTTGCTCTGGCTGAACAGATGAAAAAGGATTTTTATGGAAACCGCATTGTTATGTTTGCTCCGCTGTATCTCTCGAATTACTGTGTAAATGGGTGCGTGTATTGCCCTTACCATGCAAAGAATAAGCATATTCCCAGAAAAAAGCTGACCCAGGAGGAGATTCGGCGGGAAGTGATTGCCTTACAGGATATGGGGCATAAGCGGCTGGCGCTGGAAACAGGAGAAGATCCGGTGAATTGTCCGATTGAGTATGTGCTGAAAAGTATTAACACGATTTATAATATTAAACATAAGAACGGGGCGATTCGGCGGGTAAATGTAAATATTGCGGCAACTACGGTGGAAAATTACCGGAAGTTAAAGGATGCCGGGATTGGAACCTATATTTTATTCCAGGAAACTTATCATAAGGAAAGTTATCTGAAGTTACATCCCACCGGGCCAAAGCATGACTATTGTTACCATACGGAGGCGATGGATCGGGCCATGGAGGGTGGAATCGACGATGTGGGCTGCGGTGTTTTATTTGGACTGGAGCTGTACCGCTATGAATTTACTGGGCTTTTGATGCATGCGGAGCATTTGGAGGCGGTTTATGGCGTGGGGCCGCATACGATCAGTGTGCCGAGGATTCGGCGGGCAGATGATATTGATCCGAATGTCTTTGACAATGGAATTGATGATGATACCTTTGCCAAGCTGGTGGCCTGTATACGAATCTCTGTACCTTATACGGGAATGATTATCTCAACCAGGGAGAGCCAAACGTGCAGGGAAAGGGTGCTTCATCTTGGAATTTCCCAAATCTCCGGCGGCTCGCGTACCAGTGTTGGGGGCTATGTGGATGCAGAGGCCAAAGAGGAATCCTCAGAGCAGTTTGAAGTCAGCGACAAGCGTTCCCTGGATGAGGTGGTGCATTGGCTGATGAAAATGGATTATATTCCAAGCTTTTGTACGGCGTGCTACCGGGAGGGCAGAACGGGAGATCGGTTTATGTCCCTGTGTAAGTCGGGACAGATTCAAAACTGCTGTCTGCCGAATGCTCTGATGACGTTAAAGGAGTATTTAATGGACTATGCTTCGGAGGATACCCGAAAGATTGGGCTGAAGCTGATTGAAAAGGAGATGAGCAATATTCCCAAAGAAAAGGTGCGGGAGATTGTGAAGGAGAGATTAGTCGAGATTGAGAAGGGAAACCGGGATTTCAGGTTTTGAAAGACAGAGAGAAGGGAGGGGGAAAGATGGCATTGAATGCAACACCGGCAGCGGAGAGGATTCATATTGGGTTTTTCGGGAAGCGCAATGCGGGGAAGTCCAGTGTGATGAATGCTGTTACCGGGCAGGATTTGGCGATTGTGTCAGAGCAGAAGGGGACGACCACCGATCCGGTTTATAAGACCATGGAATTGTTGCCCTTAGGGCCGGTTATGCTGATGGATACGCCTGGCCTGGATGATGAGGGTGCGCTTGGCGAACTTAGGGTGAAGAAGGCGTACCAGGCGTTGAATAAGGCGGACATTGCCCTTGTGGTGATTGATGCTGTGGAAGGGCCTTCTAAAGAAGATTTTTCTTTACTTTCCCGAATACAAAAAAAAGAGATTCCTTATCTGATTATCTGGAATAAAGAAGATTTGCTTGCCGAACAGACGAAAGAAGGCTTAGAGGAGAAAAAACGGGAGACAGAGGCTCTTTTTTTCAAAGATGAAGGCAGAGGTTTTGAAGATCAAAGGGGATGCAGAGAACCCATGATTTGGATCAGCGCAGGGAAGGGGACGGGAATTGAGGAATTAAAGGAGAAGATGGCGCATTTGCTTGTGCAGGAGAAAAATTCCCGTCAGCTTGTGGGGGATTTAATTCAGCCGGGAAATATGGTTGTTTTGGTGGTTCCGATTGATAAGGCGTCGCCAAAGGGGAGATTGATTCTTCCGCAGCAGCAGACAATAAGAGATATTTTGGACAATGGGGCAACCGCAGTTGTGGTCAGGGATCTTGAGTATAAGGATACTCTGGAAAAACTGGGAAAGAAGCCGGATCTGGTGATTACGGACAGTCAGGTGTTTGCCAGGGTATCCGCAGAAACCCCGGTGGATGTGCCGCTGACTTCATTTTCTATCGTATTTGCCCGCTATAAGGGACTTCTTTTCCCGGCAGTGGCAGGAGCCAGGGCGTTGGAAAAGCTTCGGGACGGAGATAGGGTGCTGATTAGCGAAGGGTGTACCCATCATCGCCAGTGCGGGGATATCGGGACGGTGAAGCTTCCAGGGTGGATTCGTGAATACACAAAAAAGACTTTCGAATTTTGCTTCAGCTCAGGTACAGAATTTCCAGAAGAATTGGAAAACTACCAGATGATCGTGCACTGCGGGGCCTGTATGTTAAATGAAAAGGAGATGCGTTACCGCATAAGCTGTGCGGCTGACCAGGGGGTTCCGATAACGAATTATGGGATATTGATTGCCTATATGCATGGGATTTTAGAGAGAAGTCTGGATATTTTTGGAATGTAAATAAAAAAGAAAAGGATAAGCGCCGGGGATGGTTATTTCAGATTAACCAGATCCGGCGCTTAAAAAATTAACTTAAAAATTAAGCTTAAAATTTAAACTAAACTTTCTAAAAAAGATTGTTTTTTTAAGTATTTAATGTTATGATTAACCTAAATTCGCAAAAGCTTTGGCGGGAAATCTGCGGGAAGGAATGTTGGATTTGTTGATAACTGGGAAGGAGAATAACAGCAGATGGGAATTATTTTTCATGAAGAGGAACAGGTTTTTCAGATTGAGACACCAAATACAGAGTATTGGATAGGCATAGTGGACGGGGCGTATCTGGGACATATTTATTATGGGAAGAAGATTGGCGATGCACATTGCGTTTATTTGCTGCGCACGGAGGAAAGGCCGTTTGTTCCCTCAAAGAACAGAAGGGATAAATGTTCGTTTGCGGATAGTTTTCCTTTTGAATACCCTACCTGGGGGACGGGAGATTTCCGCGAGAGTTGTTTAAGTATCCGAAATGCCAAGGGATACCGGGGATGTGAGCTGTTTTATGAGAGCCATGAAATTTTTGACGGAAAGCCGGGACTTAAGGGGCTTCCGGCGACATTCTGTAAGAGTGACAGAGCGGGGGCTGGCGAATCAGGGTTAAATGCCGGAGGGCAGACCTTGGAGATTACCTGCCGTGATCCTTTTTTAAATGTAAAGGTAGTGCTGCGTTACAGTGTTTTTGATGATAATGATGCCGTTGTACGAAGCGCAGAAATTGTGAATGAGGGGGCAAAGGAGCTGTATCTGGAAAAGGTGCTGAGTGCCTGCCTGACTTTGGAAGATGAGGATTACGATTATTTGACGTTAAATGGTTCCTGGGCCAGGGAGCGCCATATCGAAAAGAGCCCGGTTTCCTATGGGAAGCAGGGGGTTGATTCCGGGCGCGGGATTTCCAGCCATCAGGAGCATCCCTTTATTGCAGTAATGGATCGGAAGGGAGATCAGGATCGAGGGGCAGTTTATGCAATGCATTTTGTATACTCCGGGAATTTTCTGGCACAGGTGGAGAAAAATCAGTTTGATTCTCTGCGCATGGTCATGGGGATTCACCCTGAGGGATTTACCTGGGTGCTTGCGCCTGGGGCTTCCTTTACAGCGCCTGAGGTGGTTTGCATGTACAGCAGCGAAGGCCTGGGGAAGATGAGCCATAATTTCCATGATTTGTACCGCAGTCATTTAATCCGCAGCCCATATTTGCACCAGGAGCGTCCGGTTTTGATTAATAATTGGGAAGCAACATATTTTGATTTTGATACGGAGAAGCTGATCTCCATTGCCAGGGAAGCGAAAAAGCATGGGATTGAAATGCTGGTGATGGATGACGGGTGGTTTGGTCAACGGGATAATGATCAATGTTCCCTGGGAGACTGGGTGGTTAATTCAAGAAAGTTAAAAGGTGGTCTGAATTATCTGGTTGAACAGGTGAAGGCGGAAGGGCTGAAGTTTGGCATTTGGTTTGAACCGGAAATGGTTTCGCCAAATTCTGAGCTTTACCGGCTGCATTCCGACTGGGCACTTCAGATTCCCGGACGTCCGGCGACGCAGGGACGCGCACAGTATGTACTGGATTTATCGCAGCCAGAGGTTGTGGACTATGCTTATCAGTCGGTGGCAAAGATTTTGCGGAGCGCGGATATTTCCTATGTTAAATGGGATATGAACCGTCCGCTTACGGATGTGGGAAGTCTGCATTTGGAGGGAAAATACCAGGGAGAATTATTCCACCGCTATGTTTTGGGATTATATGAAATGCAGGAGCGATTAATTACGGAATTTCCCGATCTTCTTTTAGAAAACTGCGCCAGCGGCGGCGGGCGTTTCGATCCGGGGATGCTTTACTACAGCCCGCAGATCTGGTGCTCTGATGATACAGATGCGATTGAACGGCTGACTATCCAGGAAGGAACGGCACTTCTCTACCCGCTGAGTACGATGGGGGCACATGTCAGTGACTGCCCCAATCACATCGTAGGAAGAACGACCCCATTTGCAACGAGGGGCCATGTTGCCCTGGCAGGAACCTTTGGCTATGAACTGGATATTACCAGGATTTCTGCTGCACAGCAGGCGGAGATTTCCGGGCAGGTAGCCCTTTATCATAAAATACAGCCCTTAGTGCGTGAGGGGGATTATTACCGGCTTGCTTCGTGGCGGGAGAATCATCACTATGATGCCTGGGAGGTTGTGGCAAAAGATAAATCAGAAGCGTTAGTCACGGTTGTTCAGGTTGTGGCCCAGGCTGCCATGCGCAGCCGCAGAATCCATGTGAAGGGACTGGCAGAAGATTCCCAGTATCGACTGGAAGAGACAGGGCAGGTGGGAACGGGAAAACTGTGGATGGAAGGCGGACTGCTTATTCCGCGGTATGAAGGGGATTTTATCAGCCGGATCTACCATTTTGTACGGGTTGATGAAGAATAGGATGATATATTCCTGCGCATAAAAGGATATTAGGATAGAAACTGATAAGGGGGAAAATGGAATGAGAAAAGAAGTCCGTCTGGCAGATATCGCAGAACGGTTAAATGTCAGTACGGTGACGGTGTCAAATGCGTTGGCGAACCAGAAGGGGGTCAGCGATGAGCTGAGGGAGAAGATTAAACAGACAGCAGCAGAGATGGGCTATCAGTCCCGCTCTGCTGCTGGGGTGACAGTCAGGGAGATTTTAAATCTTGGCGTGATTATATCAGAAAAGTATCTGGGCGATTATCCCTCGTTTTACTGGAAGGTTTATCAGGAATTGACGATTGCTGCCAGGGAGAAAAACTGTGTGTTGCTTTTTGAAATGCTGACGCACGAGGCAGAAAGGACGAAAACCCTGCCGCTGTTTGCCCATAATTCAAAAATCGAGGGGATTTTGGTGATTGGGGAAATTGGAAGTGCATATTTGGAGACATTATTGGAAGGGACAAGCCTTCCTCAGATTTATGTGGACTTTATGAAAAAAGAGTTTCCGGTCAGCTGTGTAATGACAAATAATTTTTATGGAATGTATCAAATTGTCAGCCACTTAATTGAACTGGGGCATCGGGATATCGCTTATGTGGGGACAGTTCAGGCCAATACGAGTATTATGGACCGCTATTTTGGCTATTGTAAGGCGCTGATGGAGGCAGGAATGGCAATCAACCCGGATTGGGTACTGGATGATCGTACCCTGGAGGGGAAGATGATGGAGATAAAGCTTCCGAAAAAAATGCCGACGGCATTTGCCTGTAATAGTGATCTGACAGCCAGCGAGGTGGTTAAAACGCTGAAAAATAAGGGATTTAGGATACCAGAGGATATTTCGGTTACTGGATTTGACAACTATTTGTATGAGGGGTTATGCGATATTTCTATTACGACTTATGAAGTAAATATAAAAGAAATGGTGAAAACAGCACTGGATTTAGTGCTTAGTCAGATCCAGCCGGAAAATGGTAATCCGCAGGAAATGGCGATTATTTCGGGGAGATTGGTGGAGAAGGAGAGCGCGGGGGGAGCGGACGGACTTAACATCAAAAACAATTCCTGTGAAAGAGTATAAATATGCATAAAAATGAATAAAAAATGGAGGGGAATGGGTTTGAGTGTAACATAATGTAGAATTGTGTTACACTCAAACTTCTTTGTTATGATAGCATTAATCTATTCATCTTGCAAGCTGTTTTCTGAAGAAAGAATTAAGATTTTCTGGAAAAACAGCAGAAATTTCCTTAATAAATTCTTTGTATGATAAATTTAGTTCAAGCTGACAAATCTTGGGATTCTGTCCCTTTAAAAAGGCTTAGTGCATAGTTATTCGTTTTTTCTACAAGATTCCTTGTTTTCCTGAAAACCCTTGTTTTATCAATTATTTTATTTCAGTTTGAGTGTAACACAATTCTACATTATGTTACACTGGACGCTTTGTGTTTACATTAGTGCTAACAAGATGTACGAATAAGTAATACAAAACCGGGAAAGGGAAGGGTGAGTCTGGAGGCTGCATTCCCTGGAAAGGGGTTATAAGGAACTGTGGGGCTTTGCGGTGACAGATGGGCAGGGCTTGCACAGAATGAATCCTTCGGAAGAATTTGGTAAAGATGGTTTGTCTTAAAAATTTTTACCATAAGGCCGGATATGGCGAAGCACGCCTTTTTGGCGGATTTTGGCTTTTTGTGATATGAGTAAGAGATGTTTTGAAAATTTGAAAATAGGGAGGAAGAGACATGCTGTGGTATGTGCTACAGACAAAGACCGGCGGGGAAGAAAAGCTGGTGGAGATGATCCACAGGATGGTTCCCGCGGATCTCTATGGGGAATGTTTTGTCATTTACCATGAACAGCTTTGGCGGAGACAGCAGCAGACATTTATCCATGTAAAAAGAGCCTTTCCCGGATATGTATTTATTACATCCAGGGAACCGGAGGCTTTATTTTTTTGTCTGAAAAAGCTTCCGGCAATGACAAAAATGATGGTGGATGAAGAGAAGTTTTTTCTTTCCCTTGAACTGCAGGAATCTGCATTTTTGCAGCGGATGACAAATAAACAGCATGTGATTGGTCTTTCTTATTTGGAGACAAACGGGGAAGGGAATATTCTTCAGGTCTTGGGACCATTAAGATCCTGCGTATCAGAAATTGTGCGTTTACGGTTTGGAAAACGGTATGTGATTGTTCGGATAAAACTTCTTGGAAAGGAGAAGGAAATTCTTTTGGGAATTATGCTGAAGGAAGATGTCGGCCAGGAAATTAAATATGGCAGGGTAGAGGCACCTATGAGGTTTCCAGAGAGCTACGGCGTGGATTGGGTAAAGAAGATTTGAAGGGGAAAGGTGAGGAGGAAAGGTTGGTGCAGTGGTATTTGTTAAAAACATGGGCTGGAAGGGAAGAGGAATTGGTGCAAAAAATTCGCCGGACGGTTCCTGCGTCTGCCTATCAGGAATGTTTTGTGATTTATCAGGAACGCATCTGGAGAAAACAGCAAAAGAGTATTGTTCATGTAGAACCGCTGTTTCCTGGGTGTGTTTTTCTTACCGGTGAGCCTGTTTATGGGACGGATTGTGAATCTGCTTACGGGGGACTGCCGATTTTGCCGGTGATGGAGGAGGACGCACAGTTTTTGGAAAAAATATCCGGGAAAGAACACCTGGTAAAGCTTTCCTTTGTACAGAAGGATGAAGCGGGAAATATCGGCAGACTATCGGAGCCGTTGAATGGCTGCCGCGCAGAGATTGAGCGGATGCAGTTTAAGAAGAGGTATGCCATGGTCCGTCACCGGTTATGGGGAGAGGAAAAGGTGCTTGTCTTGGGGATTTTATTAAATGAAGACAGGGGGTCTAAGCTTTTGTATAAGGATGGAAAGAACAGGCTGATTGCAGAAAGGGCAGATAATGCAGCAATGGATATAGAAATTGAAGGTTTAAAGCGAAGTTTTGACAGAGGAGATGGCGTAGAATGAGCAAAAGCCGGTTAGAAAAATACCTGCCCAGAAATAAGCGGGTCAGAATGTTGGTGCTGATGATGGTGGATATCGGCGTTATTTGTCTGGCTTCTTTTTTGGGATTATTTATCCGGTTTGATATGAATACCGTAAGGATTCCTGAAGCCTATGCAAAGGCAGTGCTGGCATATCTGCCATTTTATGTGGCTGCCACGCTTGTTGTGTTTTTCCTTTTGCGGATGTATGCGACGATGTGGAGTGTGGCAGGGATTCGGGAGGCAGGGCATATTGTGGGGGCCTGCGGGCTGGCATCGCTGCTTC
>CAJUDX010000005.1:0-91006 GCA_910584785.1 uncultured Lachnospiraceae bacterium
GCATCGATATGAGCCATAATCCCAATATTCCTGGTTCTTTCCAACGGATATTCTCGTCCAGCCAAGGCTTTTTCCTCCTTAATATTACGTGTTTTTGTGTTTCCCCCACAGTTCTTCAAGCATAGGAAGCGCTGCAATCTGCCAATACAGGCAACAGGTAAACAACAAAATTAGAAACGGTAATGAGAAAATGCTTTGTTTGCCTCTGCCATCTTGTGCATATCTTCTTTTTTCTTTACGGATGCGCCAGTATTATTTGCTGCGTCCATAATTTCATTTGCCAGCCTTTCTTCCTGGGTTTTCTCGCCTCTCTTGCGGGAGTAGAGTGTCAGCCAGCGAAGTGCTAAAGCCTGTCTTCTCTCAGCCTTAACTTCGATCGGCACCTGATAGGTAGCGCCGCCGATACGTTTTGCCTTAACTTCCAGCACCGGCATGATGTTATTCATTGCTTCTTCAAATACTTCTACGGCATCCTTACCGGTCTTATCTGCTACACGGCCAAATGCACCGTATACGATTTTCTGGGCAACACCTCTTTTGCCGTCCAGCATGATGTTATTGATCAGCTTGGTAACGACTTTATTATTGTAAATCGGGTCTGCCAATACATCTCTTTTCTGCGTATGTCCTTTACGTGGCACGTTACTTCCCTCCTTAATTATGGTACGGAAATTCCTTCCGTATGCATTAGATCTTCGGTACTCATGCTGACACCCTCTAAAGGCCGCATGTTCATGCTCGGAATCACCTTCTCGGTGATGGTATTCTCTATCTCCTGCAACCTACAGGTTCAATATCATTTCCGGCATTATCCTACAATCATTACTGCAATCGTTTACTTATTTTTTCTCTTTCGGTCTCTTGGCGCCGTATTTGGAGCGGGCCTGCTTTCTGTTGGCTACGCCTGCGGTATCCAATACACCTCTGACGATGTGGTATCTCGTACCGGGAAGGTCTTTTACTCTGCCGCCGCGGATCAATACAACACTGTGCTCCTGTAAGTTGTGGCCCTCACCTGGAATGTAGCTGGTAACTTCGATTCCATTGGAAAGACGAACTCTGGCAATCTTACGAAGCGCGGAATTCGGCTTTTTCGGGGTAGCTGTCTTTACTGCGGTACAAACCCCTCTTTTCTGCGGGGAAGAAGTACTGGTTGCTCTCTTCTGTAAAGAGTTAAATCCTCTCTGCAGAGCCGGAGCGGTAGATTTCTTTACGCTGGTCTGTCTTCCCTTTCTCACTAACTGGTTGAATGTTGGCATTCCTTTCACCTCCTAATGATATTGACTGTTGGTTGCTGTGTTTCAGCTTTTGGACACAAAAATAATGGTATATTTTTGCACACCGCTATGATTATATCCATCCTTTCCTATTCTGTCAAGGAATTTTCTTTATTTTTAAAAAAAATTTCCCGCCAGAAACAGCCCTGCACCATTTTCAGTAGAAAAAAAACAGGGTATACAAAACTTGTACCCTGTTTTTAACCTATTATCATTACCCATTTATTTTTTCAAGAAGTCTGTCTGCTTCCTGCCTCTGTGCCGGACTAGCTGAAAGAGCCGGAAGCTTGCAGTCGGCTACGATGGGCAGCCCCATTTTTTGAAGGGCATATTTCATGGCAGGCATAAATGGTGTGGAAATCTTATAAAAATCCATTAACCCGTCAATCATGCGCTGAATTTCAGCCACCTTTCCCAAATCCCCCTGGTTCCATGCCTCTCTCCACTGTGCGCACAAATCAGGCTTAAGATTAGAAAGTGCAGCAATGCAGCCATTGCCCCCGCTTAACAGCACATGCGTAAAGTTATCATCATACCCGGAATAAATCCTGAATGCAGGATACTTTATTTTAATGCTGCGGATCAGCTCCCTGGTATGAGAAGGCGCTGCCATTGTGTCCTTGTAACCGACAATATTTCTATGTTTTTCCAAAAGCCGCAGTACAATATCCGGCGTAATATCAAAACCCGTGCGGTCAGGATAATTATAGAGAAGAATATCGCCGGAAATTTTCTCTGCCACCTGATCGTAGTAAGCAAAAATACCTTCACTGTCCGTTCCTATGTAATATGGTCCGACAATCATTACTGCATCTGCACCGCAGTTTAAAGCAAAGGAGGAGAGTTCAATTGTTTCCTCCGGGATCAGACGGCCTGTGCCGACATAAACGGGGATGCGTCCCTTTAAATAAGCAAGAGAAGCTTTAACAAAGCTTTTGGCATCCTCAAGCGTCATGCTGTAAAATTCCCCTGAACTTCCCATAATGGCAATACCGTCCAAGCCGCCCTCAATCAGATGATCGAATAAAGTCTTCATTGCCTCCATATCCACACTTCCGTCTTGGTTAAAAGCGGTAAGCACGGGGCATATGTATTCTGCACTCATTTTCTTTTCTCCTTAATTAATGTTATAGAAATTGATGTGATAGAAGTATCTTTTACATATAATTGCACGCCCTGGAAATGGCGGTTTCAATATAGCCAAGAGCTTCTGCCTTAACCAGCTTTCCATTGCAAATTTCAATAACATCGTGCAGGAAGTCCTCTGTAATTTCTGCAAGGCTTTCCGGCCCGTAAATCACATGGCTGGCATCGAAATCCAGGTTATCCCTCATGGTCTGGTAGGTGTTTTTATTTGCAGTAATCTTCATAACTGGGGCAACGGCATTTCCTGTGGGCGTTCCCAGTCCGGTGGTAAAGACAACCAGCTGACATCCGCCGGCAATTAACCCGGCTACCGAAGCGGCATCGTTGCTTGGCGTGTCCATAATAACCAGACCGTGACCGGTTTTCATCGGCTCGGCATACTCATAAACGGCATTGATGGGACTTTCACCACCCTTATGGATACAGCCTAATGACTTCTCCTCCAGGGTTGTTAAACCGCCGGCGATATTGCCTGGAGAAGGATTACCGCTACGAATTTCCTGCCCAATCATTTTCAGAGATTCTTCATAGCGGTAGACAATATCATAAATCTTGTCGTGAACCTGCTTATTCACTGCACGGCGGGCCAGAATGTGTTCAGCACCCAAAAACTCGGTGGTTTCGCAGAGCACGGAGGTTGCACCCATGCCGACCAAGCGGTCACTCAGCGAGCCAACTAGCGGATTCGAGCCAAGGCCGGATGAGGGATCGCTTCCGCCGCAGTTGGTGCCAAGAATTAATTCGGAAACCGGGAACTCTTCTCTCCGAAGAAGTGCTGCCTCCTGCACCATCTCCTGGGCATAGCGAACACCCTTTTCCACCGTCTTAATCGTTCCGCCCTCCTGCTGGATAATCAGAGTTTTTAGCGGCTTATTCGTTCTCTGACGGATGGCATCCACCACCAGATCCATCTGGCAGCCCTCGCAGCCTAAGGACACTACCACTGTCCCATAGATATTTGGATTTGCCGCATAACCGGCTAAAATATCCATCGTCAGCTTCATATCCGGCGGCACCTGCGAACAGCCGTTTTGATTATTAAAGGTAATTGCACCGCTTACCTGCGAGGCAATAATCCTTGTAGTATCTGAAGCACACACGCTTGCCGGCAAAATTAATACATGATTCCGAATACCGACCTTTCCATCTGGTCGGCGATAACCCCAAAATTTCATGATTTTTTCCTTTCTTGTATCCTTTTTATCTTTTTAATCTTATCTTTTTATTTTTATTTCTTTATTTTTATTTCTATCTCTTTATTTCTATCTTTTTAATTTTATCTCTTTACTTTTTTATTTTTTTGGTTTTTATCTTTTGCCACTTGAATTCTCTATTTATCAATTCTTTGGTTTTCATCCATATTCTTTTGGTTTTTGCTTTTCTTTTGGTTTTTGTCTTTCATCCTTAATTTTTTTCGTTTTTGTTTTTTCTTTTCTTTAATCGGTTACTCTCTCCCGGACGCTCAATACATTATGGGTATGCACATGGCTTCCGGCTGCAATTGCACAGCCTGCTTCTCCGATATATTCTCCATATTTAATCACTTGTTCCCCCTGGGCAATATCCGTCCTTGCCAGCTTATGATACATTGGAATATCTTCCACAACCGGCAGCTTATGGTATTCACCCTTAAACATATATACAGCTTCGCTTCCCTCGGCAATTGGCTCAATGGCTACAATTACATTATCTTTTTCGTTTATTATCATTGCATTTCTCATTTACTTCGACCTCCACTTGACAGATGATACAAATTCACCTATGATAGCGATACAAACCAAAACAAAAGGAGATTTTCTATGACCAAAGATGAACACCGCTCTACTGCACGGGTTCTTTCCATTCTCAGTACGCTTTCTTCGGAAAAGGAAGGGCTGACCCTGGCTGAACTTTCCCAACGCTTACAAGCTCCTAAAAGCAGCCTCTTCCCCATTGTCCATACAATGGCTGACCAAAACTTTATTTTTTACAATGAAACAGCCCAGAAGTACACGATTGGCTTAAATTCCTACCTGGTTGGAATTTCCTACATGAACAGACACAATGTTTTTGAACGCATCAAGGATGAAATGAAAACCATCGTGCAGCAGTGTTCAGAAATCTGCCAGTTCGGTATCCTAGAGCACGATCTTGTCCTCTACCTGGCAAAGGTTGATTCCCCGGAACCTGTGCGCCTTGCCTCCGACATTGGCAAACGGCTCCCTGCCTACTGCACCAGTCTGGGAAAAGCACTGTTAAGCCGTCTGAGCATGGAAGACCTTCGGGAACTTTACCCTAAACCGCTGGCTCCCTTTACCGAAAATACTGTAAAAAATCTTGAAGAACTGTACCAACAGCTTTTAAACGTCCGTGAAACTTCCATTGCCCTTGAACAGGGAGAAACCCACCCGGATATCTCCTGTATCGCCGTTCCTCTGCTCAGAAACCAGCAGGTGGCTGCTTCCATCAGTGTCAGCGTTCCCACCTTTCGCTTTACACCGGAAAAAAGGGAACAAATTGAAACGCTGCTGCTCAGGGCAAAACCCAAATTAGAAAAGCTTCTGGAACAAAATGAACAAATTCAGTAACATTTATTTATTAGTTATTGTTCACATATGGTTAGTGCAGCAGGTACACAGGCCTACATAAACAGTAATATTTATTTTGCTGTTTCCAGAGGAATCTGTGGACAGCCGTACTTCTTCGCCCACCATCCGGTAATAATCGGAACCAGGATAGCCGTGACAACAACAGCTGCGGCTATCTGCGTGGTCGCATCCCCGACAAAGGGTGCCCAGCTTGGATCAACCAGGGCAACGGCTGCCGGTGTAGCGATAGAGTTTCCCGCGGCAGACGCCACAGCCCATCCTGCATAACCCGGACGCTTCCCAATCAGACGGTCGCATAGCACGATAAAAGGCCCGCCGATAAATACAGCAATTAATCCCAGGACAATACCGGAAGCGCCACCCTTTACAATATTTAATAAGTTTATGCTTCCACCCAGGGTAATTCCCACAAACGGAATTAAAAGACCAATTCCCGGTTCAAAAAATTCTTTTACTTTAATATCTATATTTCCCAGTATCATTCCAAATAAAAGAGGAACAATCACAGCAACCAGAGACATTAGCGGAATATCTGCCAGTCCCGATGCGCCCAGCGCAACCAGTGTTAAAAACGGCCCGTCATTAATCGTTAAAACGCTCATTGCTGCAACATCCGTTTCGTCGCCGAAGCTTGCCATCAGTGACATATAAAGGCTTCCGTTGCTGTTGGTTACTGAACTGATAATTGCCAATGTAGTAATGCCGACAAAACCAGCCGGCCCAAATATCTTTCCGATAACAATTCCAATCACCGCCCCGATAATAAACTTGGAAACCAGAAGGATTCCTCCCCGTTTAATTACCCTTCCCATTGATTTAAAATGCAGCTGTGTCCCCAGACACACCAGCTGAACCCCCAGGATCGCCGCCGAACCTGCACTGGTAAATACTGCAGTGGTAAACGACCCGATCTGAAGCGCCTCTGCAAAAAAGGTATTGACAATCGCCGATAAAAACATGGGGACAATCATCATTCCCGCCGGCACCTTCTTCAAAAAATCCATAATCATAACGCAACCCCTCCTAAAGGCTTTTTCTTATCGTATATTATTTTTTGTATTATTCCTTTGTTTTTTCTTTTGACATTCTCTCCTGCCATGGTTAAAACTTTTATTTTATCTTTAGTATCTTTTTAAATTTATCTTTAGTATCTTTTTAAATTTATCTTTGGTATCTTCTTACTATTTATCTTTGGTATCTTTTTTTCTTTTTTCTTCGGTATTCTTTTCCTTTTTTCTCTGGTATCTCTTTACTGATTTTTTGCAGATTTTTGATGTTCTCTGGTGCTTTACTCCTTTCCTCTTTCGTGTATTATATCGCCCTTTATCTTTGGTTCCTTGTTTTGTTCTTTTTCTTTTGTACTTTGCGCGCTTTTGTTCTTATATAAGAATGTTGTTCTTTATTACGAATATCCGTAGTCATATACTACTATAATTGCCGAAAATTGTCAATCCCTAAATCAACATTTTTTACAAAAAAATAAAGCCAGAGCGCATCTGCGTCAGAATACATTTTCCTTAAACGCGAAGTGAACAGTAAGCAAAAAAGCGCTGATTTAATGCACCCTTCATTAAATTGCCAAACAGATCTTGCCTGGAAAATGAGTGAACTTATGCAGTTCAGACATTAAATAGCCATTGTAACCCTGTCTTTTCTGTGATAAAATGAGCTATCAAAACCTCTTTGCAAAGGAGAACTATCATGGATATCAATGAAAAAGCCTTAAAGCTTCACTATGAAATGAAAGGGAAAATCGAGGTGATTTCCCGAAAATCCATTGAAAACCGGGAAGACTTATCCCTGCTTTATACGCCGGGCGTAGCCGAACCGTGCAGACAGATTGCTGCCGATTACGAAAAATCCTTCCTGCTTACCCGCCGTTCCAATTTAGTTGCAGTCATCACAGACGGAACAGCTGTCCTGGGGCTTGGCGATATCGGACCCGCCGCCGGTATGCCGGTAATGGAAGGGAAGTGTGCGCTGTTCAAAGAATTTGCCGACGTGGATGCCTTTCCGCTGTGCATCGATTCCAAGGATACGGACACCATCGTCAATACCATTGCATTGATTTCCAAAAGCTTTGGGGGAATTAATCTGGAAGATATTGCTGCACCCAGATGTTTTGAGATTGAGCGGCGGCTAAAAGAAATCTGTGATATACCTGTTTTCCATGACGACCAGCACGGAACGGCTATCGTAGTTGCCGCAGCAATGCTGAATGCAATGAAAGTAACCGGAAAGAATATGGGTGAGATGCAGATTGTGATTAACGGAGCCGGGGCAGCCGGCATTGCCATCGGAAAACTCCTTATCCGCATGGGCTTTGGCAACGTGATAATGTGCGATATTCATGGCATTATCTGTGAGGGCGATGAAGGGTTAAATGCAGGGCAGGAAGAAATTTCGCACATCAGCAACAAAAATAAGCAGCATGGACAGTTAGCTGATGCCCTTAAGGGAGCTGACGCCTTTGTGGGCGTGTCGCGTCCTAATCTGGTGACCAAAGCGATGATTTCCTCCATGAACCAGGGAATTGTCTTTGCCATGGCTAATCCTGTGCCGGAAATTATGCCGGATGAAGCAAAAGCCGGGGGCGCTGCCGTCGTGGGAACCGGGCGTTCGGATTATCCCAATCAGATTAATAATGTACTGGTATTCCCCGGAATCTTTAAAGGAGCTTTGTCAGTGCGGGCAAAGGGAATTACGGAATTAATGAAGGAACGGGCAGCTTATGCCATTGCCGGGATGATTTCCGAAGATGAATTGTCGGCGGAAAATATTATTCCTTCAGCGCTGAATAAAGCCGTGGCTGACATCGTGGCTGAAGCGGTAGCAAAAACTGCCGTTGAAGAAGGAATCGCACGGGGATAATGTTCTATGCAATCAGGATAATTGACAAGCTGCAGCAGCATAGGGATACATGCTATTACATGAAGTCACACGGTTATACGCTTATCAAGCCGACGGCCCCAAACGGCTATCAGGCAAATACCGGCAGTATCTGGATTCAGTAAATGGGTATTGCTTTTTCTGTAAATGTACGTTATAATAAATGCATCATGCATCACGTGTAGTTCTTTTATCTTCTTAGTTTTATTGGCATTTTATTCATTATTTATTTTTAATTCAGGAGGAACAAAACATGAAGAAAATTTTTGCAACCACCAATGCACCAGGCGCTATCGGACCATATTCCCAGGCAGTACAGGCAGGAAACGTAGTATTTGTATCCGGTCAGCTTCCCATCGATCCGGCAACCGGAAACTTTGCCGGGGATGATATCAAATCCCAGACCCGTCAGTCCTTAACCAATATTAAGAACATCCTTGCCAGCGAAGGTATCGAGATGAGCCAGATTCTCCGCACAGGTGTTTTCTTAAAAGATATGAACATGTTTGCTGATATGAATGCAGTATACGGTGAATTTTTCGAAGGCGATTACCCGGCAAGAGCTGCTGTGGAAGTAGCGCGCCTGCCAAAGGATGCACTGGTTGAGATCGAAGCTGTCGCTTATGTTAAATAAAAATCAGAATATATTCTAAAACACAGTAGGAGGGACACTCTATTTAAAAAATGTCCCTCCTACAACAATGTTACAGGAAATTCGGAATACTCAAAGGGCACAATGTCCGCTCCGCTACTTCCTCATATCCCCTATGCTGCTTCCGCAGCTTATCTGATGGAGCACCCAACCCAACCTGACTGGGGCAAATCTCCCAACGCACCACTTTTGTCTTTATGACTTAGAAACGGGGGACTTCTTTGATAGGTTAACCATTATCGCAAAACCATATTAAACTTCAAAAATCAAATCCCCATAGCTTGGCATCGGCCACAATTCTTTATCGACAATCATCTCCAGGCGATCTACCGGGGCACGCAGAGCTTCCATAGCGGGAACAACCTGGCGGTGGTAAAAGAGCGCCTGTTCACGTCCCTGTTCCATCGTACATGCCAAATCATCCAGTTCAATCAGCTTTGCCAGCGCAGCCTTTGTTGCACAGAGAAGTTCGGATGCTTCCATAATCATTTCATTCTGTACACTCACATCTGCTGCCGGACACGCAGAAACTACGGCGGTAAGGGATTTTGCCAGCTTGGTCACATACTGAATCACCGCGGGGATAAACTGTTTGCTTGCCATATCAATCATTGTCCTTGCTTCAATATTAATAATTTTGGCATAGGTTTCATATTCAATTTCAGCGCGGGATTCCAGTTCAGCACGAGTAAATACATTAAATTCTTCAAAGAGCTTTACTGCCTTTTCAGTCGTCAGTGCAGGGATGGAATCCACCATGGCGCGGATATTGGGAAGGCCTTTTTCTTTGGCTTCCTCCACCCATGCATCTGAATAACCATTGCCATTAAAGATAATCCGCCTGTGTTTGGCAAGCATTTCTTTAATTAAATCATGGACAGCCAGTTCAAAGTTTTCTGCCTTTTCCAGAACATCGGCTGCTTCCTTAAACGCTTCCGCCACAATGGTATTCAGCACCACATTGGGCGAGGAAATGGAATCCGCGGAGCCAACCATGCGAAATTCAAATTTATTCCCGGTAAAGGCAAAGGGTGAGGTGCGGTTTCTGTCGGTGGCATCCTTATCCAAATCCGGCAATGTCGCCACACCCGTCATCAGTTTGCCGCCCTGGATGGAGTGTGTCGCCTCCCCTGTACTGCAGAGCTGGTCAATAACATCCTCCAGCTGTTCGCCCAGGAAGATCGAGATAATGGCAGGCGGCGCCTCATTTGCCCCCAGACGGTGGTCATTGCCCACGTCGGCAGCAGACTGGCGCAGGAGATCGGCGTGGATATCCACTGCCTTTAAGATACAGGCCAGCACCAGAAGAAACTGAATATTTTCATGGGGAGTTTCTCCGGGATTAAGCATATTAATACCATCATCGGTAATAATCGACCAGTTGTTATGCTTACCGGAACCATTCACCCCGGCAAAGGGCTTTTCGTGGAGAAGGCAGGTCAGGCCACGGCGCTCGGCAACCTTTTTTAGGGTTTCCATCACCATCTGGTTATGATCGACAGCCAGGTTCGCTTCCGCATAAATCGGCGCAAGCTCATGCTGTGCGGGGGCAGCTTCATTATGCTGCGTTTTTGCGGACACACCTAGCTTCCACAGTTCCTGATTGACCTCCCGCATAAACGCGCCTACGCGCTCACGGATCGTACCAAAGTAATGATCCCCCATTTCCTGTCCCTTGGGTGGCATCGCACCGAATAAGGTTCTTCCCGTATAGATTAAGTCCTTCCGCTGGCGGTATTTCTCCCGATCCACCAGGAAATATTCCTGTTCTGCACCCACGGAAGGGATGACTTTTTTCGATGTCGTATTGCCAAACAGCCGAAGAATCCGAAGCGACTGCTGATCGAGCGCCTGCATCGAGCGAAGCAGCGGCGTCTTTTTATCCAGGGCTTCCCCGGTATAAGAGCAGAATGCGGTCGGAATACATAAGGTAACACCGGCGGCATCTTCCTTTAAAAACGCCGGCGAAGTGCAGTCCCAGGTGGTATAACCCCTGGCTTCAAAAGTAGCCCTAAGCCCCCCGGAAGGGAAGGATGATGCATCGGATTCCCCCTTAATCAGTTCCTTTCCCGAAAATTCCAGCATAATTTTCCCGGTGGAATCCGGCGCCGAAATAAAGGAATCATGCTTTTCTGCGGTAACTCCAGTCAATGGCTGAAACCAGTGCGTATAATGGGTCGCCCCATGCTCAATCGCCCACTCCTTCATCGCCTGGGCAACAGAATCTGCAATCCCAGGTTCCAGTTCTGTCCCCTCTACGATGGTTTTTCTTAGTTTCTTATAAACACTTTTTGGCAGACGTTCCCGCATCACTGCGTCATTAAACACATTCGCGCCGAAGATCTCCGCCACATTTACCTTTTCGCTCATGAACGTTTTATCCTCTCTTTTTGATGGAAGTTTCAACCTATTCTACTCGCTTTGCGAGAAATTGTAAAGTCCTTTTCCAAACCAGTTCCCCTATAAACTTTTTGATATGCCCCGCTTATGCCACCACCATAAATAAAAGTCTGCTGGGCGCACTTGGAATACCTGAACTAAGACCGCCAAATCGGCGGTGGACTTTCACAGTAAAAAAAGCGCCCCCTTTTCAGGGAAACGCCTTTTCCTGTTTTATCATGCTGATTTCGGCTGCAGACAGCCGCAACTTCTTATGCCTTGCCAACCGAACCAAACAATTCCATCTTCTCTTTTACCGTTGCCTTGATAGCTTCGGTGCCAGGAGCCAGAAGCTTTCTTGGGTCAAATCCCTTGCCCTGCTGATCCTTCCCTGCCTCAACATATGCACGGGTAGCTGCTGCAAAGGAAAGCTGGCACTCGGTATTTACATTAATCTTTGCTACGCCAAGGCTGATGGCCTTCTTAATCATATCTTCCGGGATTCCGGTTCCGCCGTGAAGTACTAACGGCATATCGCCAACCTTTTCATTAACAGCTGCCAGGGTTTCAAAGCTTAAACCAGGCCAGTTCTCAGGATATTTTCCATGGATATTGCCAATGCCTGCTGCCAGCATATCTACTCCAAGATCAGCAATCTGCTTGCACTCGTTAGGATCTGCACACTCGCCAAGACCTACCACGCCGTCTTCCTCGCCGCCGATAGAGCCAACCTCTGCCTCGATGGACAGGCCCAGCTGATGAGCCACATGAACCAGTTCCGTGGTCTTTTCTACGTTCTCAGCGATTGGATAATGAGAGCCGTCAAACATAATGGAGGAGAAACCTGCCTTGATGCACTTATAGCAGCCGTCATAGGTACCGTGATCCAGGTGAAGCGCTACCGGAACCGTAATATTCAGCTCGCTGATCATCGCCTTAACCATAGCAGCAACCGTTCCGAAACCGGTCATATACTTGCCTGCACCCTCGGATACGCCTAAGATAACCGGAGATTTCAATTCTTCTGCCGTCAGAAGAACAGCCTTCGTCCACTCCAGGTTGTTGATATTAAACTGACCTACGGCATACTTTCCTTCTCTTGCCTTCTGAAGCATTTCTTTTGCGGAAACTAACATGTCAATTCCTCCTGTTAAAAAAATTTATTCATTATTCAGTAAATAATGTCCCTGCCCTTCATTATAGCTTATTTTCTTCAAAATGGAAAGCGTTTTTTTGGGTTCTTTTTTCGTGAAATTGACGAAATTGTTATCCTTTTAAAATATCCATAACTTCCGCTTTCATCCCCTCAACTTCACATTCCCGGCTATGGCGGATGGGGGCAGTGCGGATTTCTTCTACTGCCTTGGGTATATCGGTTCTGGAAAGTGCGCTCATCTCGTCAATCAGGGCAAATTCTTCCTTCCCTTCCTGCGTGCCTGCAATGGCTTCCATAACACTGTGGGAGAACTTATAGGGGCTTGCCGTAGAAACAATCACGGTTTTCGTCCTGTCCCCGGTTTCCTTCACATATTTCTGATAAACCGCAGAGGCCACGCTGGTGTGGGTATCCATCAAATACCCCATATCGGTAAACACCCGCTTGATTTCTTCTGCATTTTCCTCCTGGGAAGCAAAATTTCCCCAGAAATCCGCCATTGCTTCGCGCATCCTGGGTGTAACTGTATAACTTCCCTTCTGGGAAAGTTCTGCCATTAAAGCTTTATTCGCCTGGGCATCACAGCCCGCACTTAAATAAATCAAGCGCTCTAAGTTGCTGGAAATTAAAATATCCATCGAAGGAGATGAAGTCAGCATAAATTCACGGTTCCGGTCATAGATTCCTGTGCGGAAAAAGTCATATAACACTTTATTGTCGTTTGACGCACAGATTAGCTTTCCAATCGGAAGGCCCATCTTCTTGGCAAAATAGGCAGCAAGGATATTGCCGAAATTTCCGGTAGGAACAACCACATTGATGTTCTCCCCGGCAGCAATCTCTTCATTTGCCAGAAGTTTTGCATAAGCATAGACATAGTAAACCACCTGGGGAACCAGACGACCGATATTAATGGAATTTGCCGAGGAAAACTGGAATCCCTCTGCAGCAAGTTCTTCTTTCAGTTCCTGGTCATTAAACAGCTTTTTCACCCCGGTCTGCGCATCATCAAAATTTCCGTGGATTGCCACAACACAGGTATTTTCTCCCTTTTGTGTCCTCATCTGCAGTTCCTGAATACGGCTTACCCCATCCTTGGGGTAAAAAACAATAATCCTCGTCCCCGCAACATCGGCAAACCCTGCCATCGCTGCCTTCCCGGTATCGCCGGAGGTTGCCGTTAAAATCACAATCTCTTTATCCACATGATTTTTCTTTGCTGCCACAGTCATCAGGTGTGGCAGGATAGAAAGCGCCATGTCCTTAAAGGCAATCGTGCTTCCATGAAAAAGTTCCAGGAAATAGGCGTCGCCAACCTTCGCCAGCGGTGCTATCTCTTCAGATTCAAACTTGCTGTCATACGCCCTGGCAATACAGGTTTTTAATTCCTCTTCTGTGTAATCGGTAAGAAAGAGCTTCATCACCTCATACGCTGTCTCCTGATAATTCATCGCAGCAAACTCTTCCAGTTTTTTATCAAATTCAGGGATTCTCTCCGGCATAAACAGACCGCCGTCCTCTGCCAGCCCCTGCAAAATTGCCTGGGATGCCGTAATATTATGCTGCCCTCCCCGGCTGCTTTGATATAATAATTCCATATACTTTTCCTTCTTTCTTTTGCACGCTTTTCCAAGCATTTTCTTCAAACCTTTTAAGTCTGTTTCCCATATACAAATAGCCTCAGCTTTACTGTAAAAGTTCACCGCCGATCAGGCGGTTTAAATTCAGGTATTCCAAGTGTGCCCAGCAGACGTTTATTTGCGGTGGTACGACCGCTTGTGGGCACATGAAGGTTACTGTAAAAGTTCACCGCCGATCAGGCGGTTTAAGTTCAGGTATTCCAAGTGTGCCCAGCAGACGTTTATTTGCGGTGGTACGACCGCTTGTGGGCACATGAAGATTACTGAACAAAGTTTAACATATTTTATTTCTGTATGCAACCTAAAAAACAGATAGAAAAAGACAAACCTACATGGCATCTCCGACCCTAAAATCAGACATGCCGCCGCAGCCGCCCCGCATGGGAAAGGCGGGAAGAATATCGTGCACTGCCGTTCCTTCCCCGCTCAAAACACCTCTCGCAAATGGAAAACCCATAATTCCATGGAAGTTCGCGGTTGCATATGCTGCATTTGCGGGAATAGCTGGTACATTCCATCTTTAAAATCCGGCTGATTTCCTCTTCCGTCTGCCGCCGCTCCTCGGTCAGATTTTCCAGCTGAATCGGCAGCTTTACCTTGCGGGAAAACTGGAAATATAAATCCAGCATCTTATAATAGCTCTCCAATGCATACAAATCATCGCCCGGACTGTAGGGAAATTCCAGTTCATCTGCCTCCCGGTATTCCAGGCAGTAATCCCTCCATAAATCCATAACCAGCTTATTATTAATATCCACAGCACAGGTAATCAGCTTATAAATTTCTTCTTTGGCAAACTCCTCCATATGTCCGCTGTGGACGGACAAAAACCCCTGATACAGAGAAAGAAGCTCGTCCACTTCCATTTTTTGATAAATAGCAGGGGCTTCCATATCTGCCCATATTTTAATTAAACTGTCAATATCCGCCGGCAGTGGAAGAAGCTGTTCAGGAAATCCGATATAGGCCTTCAGCAGAGGAATCGGCAGCCTGCCAAGTCCGTCCTCAATCAGTTCAATATTTTCCACTGCTGCCACAAAACCTTCCTCATACAATCCAAATCGTCCGGCCCTTCCGGCTATCTGCTTAATCTCCCCCGGTTCCAAATCTCGCTTGCTCACCCCGTCAAACTTCTGTGTTTCCACAAAGACAATCCGTCGGATAGGCAGGTTCAGCCCCATCCCAATGGCATCCGTGCTGACCACCACCTCCGTCTCCTTCTCCAGAAAACGCCGGACCTGCTCTCTCCGGGTAGCCGGCGGCAGGCTTCCGTAGATCACACTGCAGCGCACCCCCTGTCCCTCCAGATGCGCCGCTAAAGCAAGCACGGACTTTTTCGAAAATACAATCAGGGCGTCGCCCTTCTTTAAATCACTGATCAGGGAAAATAGCTTTCTTTCCACCGTCAGCCTGGTATTCCGCTTATGGCGGATAACGCGGTACTGATCGCCGCACCTCTTAATCATCTGCGTAATAATTGACTCTGCCTCCGGTGCCATGCATAAATGAATTTCTTCTGCCCGAATCCCCAAAATCGCCCTAGTCCAGTTATGACCGCGGTAAGGGTCTCCCACCATCTGGCACTCATCCACAACCACAATATCAAAGTATTCGTGATCATTAAGCATCTCCACCGTACAGGACTGGCATAAGGCCCCTGGCACTTCTATCGTCTCTTCCCCCGTAACCATCGAACACGGCAGCCCTTCCATATTACACTTATCATACACCTCCAGGGCAAGGAGACGCAGAGGGCCAAAATATGCGCCATGGCTGCACTGCTTTAAACGTTCAAGGGCATCGTGGGTCTTTCCGCTGTTCGTCGGGCCTACATGAAGGATAAATTTCCGCTTCATCTGCCGGGCCTCCGGGTATTCCTCCTCCGGGCGCTGCTTAATGGATTCCCGAATCCCCTTCTGAATCGCCTTGGGTATATAAAACAGTTCATAGCCGCGCTCCAGCGAATTGGATAAAAGGTAACGCCTGATGCCCTGCATCCGCAAAACGCGCTCCAACTCCTCTAACGCAAGCTCCGGCAAAAACTCCAGGTCCTTAACTGCCAGGAAACGGCAAAACTCCTTCATTTTCCTTGTCCACTCTTTAATTTCCGCCCGCTGTTCCCTGGGTGCAGTCGTCTCTTTCCGCATCAGATAAGCACAAACCTTGGACAACATGGCATGAATATCACTGAGTTCATTTGGCTTTCCAACATGCTTTAGCATTCCCTGGTTCAACTTTTTACAGCGCTTTTGCATCTCGACAAAGGTCATGGCACGGTAGCGCTTATTTGTACTGCCAAAAAATAAATTCACATAAAAATCCGCTAAATAGCTTTCTGCTTCTGTCATTCCTGTACTTTCTCCGTTCAAGTAATCTCTGCCTGCTATCATACCACAATTTTCCCAAAAAAGATACTGGCAATCACGCACCGCCCACTGTCCTTTGCCATAAATTAGGGTAAATGCAAACACTCAGGCAGGTTTTTATGGAGGGAAATACCATCACTATTGCATTACTCGGAAATTCCGCTGCAGAGAAAAATGCGCTTTTTTACGGTCTTACCCATCACCCGGATTATCCATTGTTTTTTGTCAGTCTTTCCCGTTTTCCCATCCCCCGCGCCACCTACCGCTACCGGGACGATGAATATCTCTTACTTAATCTTGAAGAAACAACCTCTCTCCCTTCCCGTTCCTGCCAGAACAACTTTACGACCCAGCTTCTTTTTTCTGGACGGGCGGATGTATTCCTTGTTTCCTGTCATGCACGTTACCTGGAAGATGGACTAAAGCTCCTTTCTCAGCTTCTTAAACTCCCTCAGGTTAAAGAAACTGCCACTCCTGTCGTACTCTGTATCAGCTTCGATAAAAAAGCAATCGCCATGGGGTTAAATATCGATTTTGATTTGCTGGAAGATGTATTGCAGATTCCAGTGCTCCCTTTTTATCCATCTTCTGCAACCTCTCTGGACGATATAAAAACAGCCGTCTCCGCTGTGTGGAGCCGCCTGTTTTCCTA
This sequence comes from uncultured Lachnospiraceae bacterium, assembly GCA_910584785.1. Classification (GTDB taxonomy): domain Bacteria; phylum Bacillota; class Clostridia; order Lachnospirales; family Lachnospiraceae; genus Caccovicinus. The sequence goes on from CAJUDX010000005.1 coordinate 16,746, forward strand.
TGAATGTCTGGATTTTTCACCGAAAAAGCTGGCGGCTGAGGCAACCACCTGGCAAATTCCGCCCGCCCCTTCCCTGAAAGAGCGCCTCAACCTCGCCTGCTTCATCCTTTCTCTTCTCCTCTTTCTGATCTGGCTTTTTTTCATCGGGCCCGCAGCGCCGTCCCTGGGACTTTTCAAACTGCTGCACTGGGTACAGAAAAGGATCATTACTGCCGGAATACAGAGGACTTGGGGGAGCTTACTATTCCTTTTCTTCTCCGGCTAAAACCTGCGGCCTCCCCCACCTGCCCGATGCCCGTTGTGACTATGTGTAGTACTTCTTCTGGAAGAACTTCCTCCTGAGCTCCGACCGCTGGAATGATGATTCCGGGGAATAACGGTGTGATGCACCGCCGTGTGGAGCAGTTGATCAGAGGAGGACTGAATCTGCACATAGTTGCTGTCCTGATAGGCAAGGCGATCCTCTCTTTTGTCTCTTCCCTGCATCCGGTATCTCCGACACACCCCAAGACAAACCATACCAGCAATAAGCGCGCTGACAGCTGCAGCCACACAGGCCTCATACCAGCGTATGGTGTGATAGACCTCGATTCTTCCGGTTTCCTGATTATAATTATACTGTCCGGCAACAATCCCCTGATGAACATAACGCTCACATTCCCCAAGCATCACTAACGCCGCCGAAGCATAATCTCCATCTGCAGCATCCGACCAGGCAGCGTTCAGTACCGTCTCCAGCCTTTGATCGGTAATCACCCGAATCATTATCCCATAGGTTCCAAGATAAATTTCCCGGTTATCCATATCAAGCAATACCACAGCGCCGCTCTCATCAAAGCTTTGTCCAAAACCCTGCGAAAAATAAAATTCATCCGCATTTTCTTTCGCCGTCAGGCCTTTCGCATCCTCAATCGTTAAAACGATAAACTCCGCCTTTAATTCCTCACGAAGCCTCACCGCCTCCTTCTGTAGTCTTTCTGCCTCTTCCTGACGGAACAGATTGGCATAATCAAACACCCTGGAGGCTTCAAAATCACGCTCATCAGCCCCTTTGCCGGCTTCGGCCCGATTTGCCGCTGCAGCCATCACCGGCACCACAAGTACAGCCACCCAAAAGAGCTTCCTTATCCATCGTCCTATTTTATCACACACTCTGCGATCCCGTCTTTCCCGCATGACGCTCCTAACATCCCTCCAGCTAAAACGGCAGAAAATATCCCGCCACCAACAAAACCACCAGCAACGGCAAAAATACAGAGAGAAACAGCACAAACAATCTCCCCCCATCCACAGGAAGTTCCCCACAAATCTTTCCCGTCTGACCGTTTAAGGCAAAATAATACATTTTTCCATCCTTTGGCCCCTGATACGTCAGCGTCCACACAGGAAACAGGCCATAATCCCATCGGGCATCCTGAATATCGGCCCTCTGCTGCACCACCCGAAGCTCCGAATAACCAACCGCACTCTCCTGCAGGCGGTTCAGCATAAAATGCTTAACCTCCTGGTACACTTCAGGAATAAACTCTTCTTTACCCCTGTCCCGCTTCTCCGCCAAAAACCCGGACAGACAGCCCATGGAAAACGGACGGATGCCTTCCCTGGCAAAGGGAAGTACTCCCTCACAAAGCTGGGCATTTGCCTTATGCAGTGCATTTCTCGCCACAAAATCAATCTTTATCTGCCCCTGGCGCTCCACCTGATAGGTTTTCTTCTCGGTATACCGCAAATTTCCCGACGTCCACGAGCGCAGTTTTGCCCCCTGTGCACAGATCTGCCCATCCATCTGACATCGGAAAATCCAATACGGAAAATACACCCCTGTCAGCGTTTCCACCTGATGTCTGGAATAAAAATCCCTGGGCACATACCGCTTTCTCCTTATCCATTCGCCAAATATTTCTTCTGCCTTCTTCCGATCAATGGAAAAAGGCACCACGCAATCCGGCAAAAACTCCCCATCCAGCCTCCCGGATAAAATCACCGGATTATGGCAGTAATAGCAAAACGTAGCTGCTGTTGTAGGCTCAGTCACAATCTCTGCCCCGCAGCTGGGACAGGAATACACTACTGCGCTGTTCTCTTCTGATATCACATCGCCCAGCTCTGTCTGCGCAAACCTTGACAGACAGTATGCACAAAAATAACGCTGTGTTTCCGGTTCAAACACCAGCCCGCCTCCGCAATTAGGACACTTATAGGTAATTGCAGCCATCGTTTATTCTCATCCTTTACTTTCCACTATGCTTTTTTGTAAACTTTAACTTACCCTTATACTACTCTATCATACTTTTTTGCTGCAAAAAACATCTGGCCTGCCTCGGTCTTACAGCCTGGGCTTCCCGCATTCACTGCAGAATTTTCCTTTATTTACTGTCCCGCAGCTGCAGGTCCACGGCCCGTCCGTCGGCCTGGGGTTTCCGCATTCACTGCAAAACTTTCCCTGATTCAGCGTCCCGCAGCTGCAGGTCCAAACACCAGCCTTAACCGCATTCCCTGCTGCTGGTGCAGCAGTACTTCCCGGCGCTGTACTGGCAGGGACACGATTGCCAGGCGCTGCGCTATTCCCCAAGACATCACCCGGATTTCCGTAAATCTGGTTCATCTGCATCTGCGAAAGGTTGGTGGCAGATGCTGCACCCATAAAGCCGCCACCAGCCTGCATTCCCATTCCCATCCCCATAAAGCCAGCCATGGCACCGTTTGCATTCGAACCTGCATTCCTGAGTCCTTCAGCAATTGCCCCCTGGACAAAGCCTTCGCGGATCGTCGGGTCGCTGAGCATTGCACCCTGGTTCCGCAGATTAATCAGCTTCTGGGAATCAGCATCGTAGGAAATGCTGGCGATACCCACAGACTGGATCTCTATTCCCCTAAGCTTCTTCCACTCTTCATCTAAGACATCTGCCATATATTTTCCCAGTTCCCGGCCCTTAGACGCCACAAAAGAAATCCTCTGCCTGTCCGCCGACATCTGGTTAATCGACGTCTGCAATGCCTCTAAAAATTCTGCCAGATACTGTTCATTGATGGAATCCATCTCCACATAATCTTCATTTTTAGGAATAACTTCCGCATAAAACCGAAGCGGATCAGTAATTTTCACTGAATAGGTTCCATGCGCGCGCAGGAACAGTTCTGCATTATAAAAGCTGTCAAAATAATTAATCGGCGTCCTTGTGCCGAATTTTAATCCCTTAATTTCCTGAAGATTGATGTAAAATACCTTCTGTGCCAACGGCGTAACGCCTCCGAAACGAATCCGGTTAAATGACTCCGAAAGTGCGTCGCCAAACTGCCCGTTAAACAGCGAAGGCATCGAAGAATGGTTTACCGTATAGTACCCTTCCTCCGCCGTATAGTCCACAACCCTGCCCCCATCGACCAGCATCATAAACTGGTTGGGATAAACATGGATCACGGAACCGTTCGATACCGTATTATCTGTTCCCTTAACATTTGCCCCTTTCCTTGTGCGCACGCCGGAAGCAAATACCGTCTGTGCGCCCATCTCTGCCGGTTCAAATACCTCAAGCCACTGATCCGCCAGCGCGCCGCCAATTGCGCCTGCTGCCGCTTTAATGATTCCCATTGCCTGCTCCTCCTTATCGGTTAATTCATCCTATGCCATAAGCCCTGGCAAAATTTTCATTTCTGCCAAAATAATCTCCATTGCAAAAATCTTCATCTCTGCCGAAATTATACCATGCTTCCCGCTTTTTTGCAATTTCTCCATCTTATTATAAAAATTTTCATAAATATGCATCTCCCTCCTGAACATAAGGCAAAAAAGCTGCCGCACCCAGGATTCTTTCCTGAATACAGCAGCTTTACTCTTTAATTATCTTTCACAAATCGTATTACAAAGCGCATTATCCGCTCTGCCTTATTCCTTCCCCTTAATCGCAGCGGGAACCCACTTCACAGCAGGAACAGGAATTATTTCCGCAGCCGGGACGAACGATGCATCCGCAGCCGGGACGATTGTTGCAATTACATTCGCAATCGCACCCAGGGCGGCTGTTGATGTTGCAGTCACAATCACATCCAGGACGGCTGTTGCAGTTGCAGTCACAATCGCAGCCAGGGCGGCTGTTGATGTTGCAGTCACAGTCGCAGCCAGGACGGCTGTTGATGTTGCAGTCACAGTCACAGCCAGGGCGGCTGTTGATGTTGCAGTCACAATTGCAGCCAGGGCGGCTGTTGCAATTGCAGTCACAGCCGGAATTATTCCCGCAGTTACAATTTCCATTGCAGCACCACCGTCCGCATTTGCAGCATCTCCTGCGGCAGCAAAAATGATTATTCCATCCAAAGCAAAGATTACACATATGATTAACTCCTTTTTTTATATGGTTGTACTATATCATATGTGGACAATGCCGATGGGTTCCTGATTCACTTCTTTTTTTATTTTTTCCTTCTCTTTTCTTTCCTGCGCGAAACCGGGTCAAGATGTCTGACCGCTCCAGCCAAAAGAAGAACAGCGAGTATGGTCTGTAAGGTAATACTGACCGGTATCCAGGCATCCAGCACAAAGTTGGAAGATCGGGCGCCAAACCATTGTATAACGTTTTCTGCAGCATCTCCATTGCCCGCCTGGTTGCTGATAATCCGATAAAAAGCAATTGCCGGGTTAAGTAAAAGAAGGTAGAAAAACTGTCCTGAGTTGACCTGGGCGCTGATGCCGCCGACCTGGTTGACATAGCCCGCCGCTCCGGTTCTTGCCATGGAAGCCACAAACCAGTTAACAACATAGGTTCCCAAAAGTAAAAACAAAAGGATTCCATAGGAGAGTGCTGTTGCAATGGTCGATTTTTTGCAGAGGGCAGAACAGCAAAGACCCAGACTGGCAGAGAACAGGGCAACTACGGTATACAGCACCATCAAAAGGCCCAGATCCACCATGCGGATTCCTCCGTAAACAAATACCAGCGCCATCACCGGAAAGCTGGAAATGACCAAAAGGGCGGCGCGGCTTAAAGAAGAGAACAGCTTTCCCATCACAATTTGCGCCGGCGTGGCCTGGGTAGAGAGCAATAGATCCAGGGTCTGCCTTTCCCTTTCTCCGCTGATGCTTCCTGCCGTTAATGCCGGCATCAGGCCAAGAAGAAGAATAAATTCTATCAAGGCAACAAAAATATACAGCTCCAAAAAGCGTGAATACTGGATTTCTGCGGTTATCCTGACCTGTGAGACCGCAGAATACATATCCAGAAAAGCCACCAGCGCAAGGATACTATTAAACAACAGGATAATCACCGGGAGACGGGCGCTCCTGCTGCTGATGGTCATTTCCCGCTGATAGACAGGATTTCTTTTCATATCAGGCAGAAAATTTTTCTTAATCATGTTCCCGGCCTCCCTTCATAGTGGATTGCAGGCGCTTCCTCGTGTTCAGTTATCTGCATAAACAAAGATTCCAGATTTCCCTGCTGCCGGGAAAAACCATTGACCAGCACCTCGGCATCCACCAGCTGCTGAAGCAGAAGGGCTTCGTCCTGGGTATCTCCGGTAAAACCCACAGCAAAACAATTATCCTTAATGGATATGGTCCGAACACAGCTATGGCTGCGCAGGATACCCATGGCGCGATCAGCGTTGCGGTAGACCGTGATTAACAGGGGATTGGAATGATCCACCCGCTCCAGAATTTCCTTCATACTTCCGCCCAAAACCATTCTTCCCTGCTCGATAATACCAATGTCCGTGCAGATCTGCGACAGCTCCGAAAGCACATGCGAACTAATTAAGATAGTGGTTCCCTGCTCATTAATCTCCATAATCAGTTCCATAAATTCCCTTCGGGATTTTGGGTCCAGGCCAGAGGAGGGTTCGTCCAGGATTAACAGGGCAGGTTCGTGAATCAGGGCGCGGGCCAGACAAAGACGCTGCTTCATTCCCCTGGAAAGCCCATCCACATAAAAATCCCGCCGCCCCCCAAGTCCTGCCTGATCCAAAAGAAAGGAACATCGCTTTCTTGCCGTCAGCCCTTCGATACCATAACAGGCCGCAAAAAATTCCATATACTCCCAGGTGGTAAGATTATCATACACGCCAAAGCTGTCCGGCACATAGCCAATCTTCCCCTTTAAACTCCAGTCTGCACCGGAGGCATCCTGACCGTCAATGGTAATTCTTCCCTCATCTGGCGATAAAAGACCCGCCAAAATTTTAATGGTCGTTGTTTTTCCTGCGCCGTTTGGCCCCACAAAGCCATAGAGCGCCCCTCTCCTAATTTCCATATCCAGGCCATCCAATGCGCGGAAATTTCCATAAGATTTTTTTAGTTGTTCAATTTTTAACATAAGCCCTCCTTACGGTCTGCCTTCTATCCCCACCACGGCAAGCACAGGAAGGGAAATATCAGGGAGGTATTCTTTATCATAGGCGTATTTTACGGTCAGCTTATTTTCATCGGAAAGATAATTTTCCAGCTGCCAGCCCAGAAAATCCTTCTGTCCGCTCTCCATCTGGTCATAGTTTCCGGTGCGGTAATTATAAAAATACATTTCACCGTCAAACAAGGGGAAACTCCCGTACTTGGGATTTTCCAAAAACTCCTCTGATACCGAAAGAAAACTGAGTTTTTTCACCGTTATCCCCCTGCCTAAATCGTATTCCAGAGTCAAAGGCGACATACCATCCATAGTATTCTTTTCTGCACTGTAAGCACCGTGAATCACCCTGGGCTGGCGCTCTAAGGAAGTATGATAGACCTGATTTCCCTCCCGGCGATCCGTTTCTAAGGTCGCAGTATAAAGGGAAAAGCCTCTGACATCATTGTCCTCACTAAGAAAAAGGCCCTCTTTCTTCTCCTTAACAGGAAAGGCAATCACCCTTGCCCCGTTCTGATAACCAGTTAAAAGATTATCCAGATAAAATCTGAGCACATTCGATCGATTGACTGCCGTCCTGTATTCCTCGGAATCCACATCAGCCTGGGTAAACTGATACCCTCCACTTATCCGGTCAGCCGTAATATAAGAACTTGCCTTGGGATAGTATAACACGGGCAATTCCTCAAGCTTTACCGTTTCCCCAGCCTTTATTTCATCAATCACCACCATGGCTCCGGAACACAGAACTGCCGCCTGCTCCAGGTCAATTTCCAAATCATTCGTTATCTCGCCGGACAATTTTCCGTCAAAACTGTACACCTTTCCCTTTAATCCCCGATGCTCATGATTTTCCGATCGCTTTTCCAGATGAAAATAATTCGGAGAAAAGGCTCCCACATCCCTTGCCGTAAAGCGTATTCCCTCTTCCTTATAGGCAATGCGGATATTTGGCGATTCCTCCCCGGTGAACCGGGAAACAGAAGAAGTATTTCCCTGCATCCGGGTAATGGGGCGAATATCATATGAAGGGTCCAGCCAGACAGAAAACGGGCGGTTATAGGGTGTCTGTATATTAAGATAGGTGGACTCGACAATCGTATCCTTGGTGTAATCCTGAATCGAAGCATAATGAAAAAACGTATCCTCAAATCTGGTTCTGCTGCTCATCAGATAAATCAGCCCGCTGCAAAGCAGGGAGAGCAAAATAACCAGACGATGATAGTAGGCGCGCAGGCCCCTCTGCTTCAGGAAAAAGTACAGGCCTGGCCCAGCCAGAAGAATATAGGCAAAAATCACCACAACATATAAAGAAATCTGCGGAAGCTTATCAATTGCTCCGGCATTCATAACCCCCTGGACTTCCCAGTAAGTATTATAGCCATTGTCAAAAAGGTAATTGGAAAGTTCCTGGATACGCGCCTCACCCAAGAGGCTGGTAAATAACTTATCGACGTAGGCATGTTCTGTACAAAAGCTGCTGATATCCGAAAAATCATAAACTGCCACAGCCACCATTCCCTTTTCCCGGTTAACTGCAGTGAGAACAGGAAGGCCCTGGCTGGACAGCACATCGATTCCATCGGTAATTTCCACCTTGGTCGTCATCAGAGGAAGTCTGACATCCTCCGGCCCGTAAATAGCAAACTCCTGCCCCATATCCAAAATTCTCTCTTCAGGGTCCGGCAATTCACCCTTAATCTCATTTTCCAGAAAAGTCTCCACTGCCTCCTGCCCGCCTGCGCCAGTTCCCAGAAGAAGGATTCCCCCCCGGCTCACCCACTCCTTAATCGTTTCGATCTGGGCAATGGAAAGACGGCGAATATCATAATTTGTGATTAAAAGCACATCCAGCTGATCCAGCCCTGCCGCCTGCTCGGAAATACTTCCGGCAACCATGGTGCAGGTTCGGGTGAGAAGGGTGCTGTAGTGAATCCCCACACCGTTTAAGTACTCTAATTTATCCTGCGAATCGCTCAGGGTACCAATCAAAAGCTCCGGCGTATCCTGCCGGATATTCACCTTTAGCCGCTTTTTTACAATACTGTTTTCCTCTTCGTCATACAGCTGAACATAGAGCTGATCGGAGCGCAGCCCCAGGGGAATGTTTAAATTAATTTGCCTTGTCTCCTCCCCGGAAAGAATGACTGGATAAGCATATTCGAAAATTTTATCGTCCGCCTCCATGGAGATCACCGCCACTTTACCCGAAAACCCTTCCTCCCGCTGATTCGTCAGAGTAATATACACAGGAAGGTAACGCCCGCCCTTTGCCATATTATCATAGCCGTAGCTGGCCTCCATCGCCACCGGAGCGTTTTTATAGCCATAGGCAGCATTTACCTCTTGTGCGTCTGTTGCCCAGGCGCAAAAACCCCCGCTCATCATCGCCCCGGCAAAGCAAAGAAAGGCAAGAACGACTCCCATCGCCCTTGCCAACCCTTTTCCGGCTCTTTTTTTCTTACCTTTCATTTCCATCAGCCAATCTCTCCAAAATTTTCCTTGTTGATATCAAAATTTACTTTAAGCTTCACCGTAAAAACGGTTCCATTTAACCCGCTGGAAACCTGAATGCTTCCGCCATGCATATCGACAACATTTTTGGCAATCGCAAGGCCAAGGCCAGTCCCGCCTGTGCTGGCTGAGCGCGACTGCTCCACCCGGTAGAATTTATTAAAAATCAGGGGAAGCTCCTCGGAGGGAATAACATGACCATAATTAGTAATAGATACCGTAGCCAGATCTTCCCCTCCCTCAACGCTTACCTCGATCCGCTTTCCATCGGCTCCATATTTAATTGCATTATTAATCAGGTTATCAAACAGCCGGGCAAGCAAATTTGCATCAGCAGAAATCGTCAGCACAGGGACATTTGAAGTCAACTCATAGGTTAAGTTTTTATCGGCAAAACTGGGATAAAACTCTTCTAACAGCTGACCAAGCAGTTTAATTAAATCCACTGACGCCACCTTCATCGACACCTTTCCATAGGTCATCTTTGTAAAGCCAAATAAATCTTCAATCAGCTTTTCCAGACGTTTTGCCTTCGTAAAAGCAATGTCTATGTACTTCTGCGAAACCTCTGGTGTCGACACGCCATTCCGGCTGTTGGAAAGAAGTTCAAGGTAGCCGATAATGGAGGTTAAAGGAGTGCGGAGGTCATGGGCAATATTGGTTATCAGCTCATTTTTTGTCCGTTCTGCCTCCCTCTCCTTATCCATCAGCTCCCGGATATTCTCTGCCAGCTTATTCAGGTTTGCTGCCATCTCGGAAAGCTCATCATCTCCGATAACATCTAACGATGTATTCAAATCCCCCTCCGATATCGTCTGCATGGCCCTGGAAATCTCCCGCATATATTTCATACTCCTGCGCTGAAGGAGCAGAAAGGAAATGGAAAAAACAATAATTCCGAAAAACACATAAAGGAGTACACGGATCAGTTCTTCTGAACCGCCCTCCCCTCCAAAAAAAACTGCTCTTCCCGTCTCCCGCAGGTAGCGGGAAATAATGGAAAGGTTGGTGAGGAAAAAGATTTCCGCCATACAGGCAATCAAGGTGCTGTAACCGATATTTTCTGCCATATGCCAATAAAAGCTTCTGCTAACATCCCTATTTTTCAATCTTATATCCTACTCCCCATACTGTGGTGATTATCTTATTTTGCCTGGTATCTTCCTTCATCTTTCCCCGCAGCCGACGGATATGTACCATAACGGTATTATTCGCTTCATACACTTTTTCATTCCAAACATTTTCAAAAATTTCATCCGTACTGAACACCCGCCCCGGATTTGAGGCCAGCAAGTATAAAATATCAAACTCAATGGGAGTAAGCTTAATTTCCTCTCCCTCAACCGTCACCTTATGATTATCCTTGTTGATCGTCAGACCCTTAATGGAGATTTCATTCTTCCCCGAATCATGGACATTACTGTTAGGATTTAACTGGGTATAGCGGCGAAGCTGGGATTTTACCCTGGCGGTCAGCTCCAATGGATTAAACGGCTTTGTCACATAGTCATCCGCCCCTGTCCCAAGCCCCAGGATTTTATCTAAATCCGTGGACTTGGCACTGAGCATGATAATGGGAATATTATTATTTTCCCGGATCTTTTTACACATCTCCAAACCATTCATTCCCGGCATCATAATATCCAGCAAAACCAAATGAACCTCTTCCCTTCCAAGAATTTCCAGTCCTTCTTCTGCATTATTCGCCTTCAATACCTTATAACCATCACTGACCAGATAAATTTCAATTAAATCCGCAATTTCCTGTTCATCATCCACCACTAAAATGCGGGTTTCCTGCATGTTTGCCCCTCCTTCTCTTTCGCTTTTTATTATTAAACGAGCCAGAACATGTTCTGACTTCATTCTTTTCCCTTCTCTTTTACACCAAGTATAGCTTTTGCCCCTGCCAGAATCTATAGGAGGTTATTGGATAGTATCATTAACCTGGTTCAGACGCCAATTATATCTGGCCCTCCACCGGGATAAAGACCCTGGTGCTAATCGGGTCGGGGTCCAGCTTTTTCCTGGCCTCCTTCGCCAGATGCACCGCTTCCTGGCAGAACTGCTCCTGGGAATTAACTAAAACCTTGCCCCGCTTATCGGGCTTTTCGTAACTTCCATCCGGCAAAAGTACATGTGCCTTGACATTATCCTCCAATTCAACCTCTAAAATGTGAAAAACCTCTTCCTTAAGCTTTTCATCCTCCACCGGGAATACGATCTCCACACGCTTGTCCAAGTTTCTTGGCATCCAGTCAGCGCTTCCCATAAACAACTGTCCCATGCCGTCATTTTCAAAATAGAAAATCCTGCTGTGCTCCAGGAAATTTCCCACAATCGAGCGGACGGTAATCGTTTCGCTTAATCCGGGAACCCCCGCCTTTAAGCAGCAGATTCCCCGGATAATTAAATCAATCTTTACCCCTGCACAGGAAGCCTCATAGAGGGCGGCAATAATTTCCTTATCGCAGAGGGAGTTCATTTTGGCAATGATTCTCGCCTTTTTTCCCTCTCTTGCGTTTGCCGCTTCCCTGCGGATCAGGCGCATAAAGTGATTCCGCAGCCAGATCGGTGCCACCGCCAGGCGATTCCAGCTCAACGGTTCCGAATAGCCGGAAAGCATATTAAATACCGCCGTGGCATCCTCGCCCACTAAAGGATTACAGGTCATCAGGCCGCAGTCCGTGTAAAGCTTGGCAGTGGAATCATTATAATTTCCCGTGCCCAGATGAACATAACGGCGGATACCGTCCTCCTCCCGCCGAACTACCAGGGTAATCTTCGAATGGGTCTTTAAACCCAGTAAGCCATAAATAACATGACACCCCGCCTGCTCAAGCTTTTTGGCCCAAAGGATATTATTTTCCTCGTCAAAACGCGCCTTTAGTTCGACCAGAACAGATACCTGCTTTCCATTATCGGCCGCAGCAGCCAGGGCAGCGATAATCGGCGAATTTCCACTGACCCGGTACAAAGTCTGCTTAATCGCCAATACTTCCGGATCTTTCGACGCAGCCCGGACAAAATTCACCACTGGATCAAAGGTCTGGTAGGGATGGTGAAGTAAAATATCTCCTTTGCGGATATTGGCAAAAATATCTTCATCATTCATCAGGGCAGGAACCGGCTGAGGTGTATAGCGCTCGGCCTTTAAATTATCAAATCCCGTCAGCCCGCCGTACATTTTCATTAAAAAAGTCAAATCCAGCGGTCCGTTAATCGCAAAGATATCCTCTGCGCTCACCGCTAATTCTTTCCGAAGAATCTTTAACAGCTGCTTATCCACCTTTTCCTCAACTTCCAGACGGATAACCTCGCCCCACTGGCGCTTTTTCAGCTGCTTTTGGATCTCCTGCAGAAGATCCTCCGCCTCCTCCTCAATCGTAAGGTCTGCATTGCGCATAATCCGAAAAGGACTTGCCGCCAGAATATCATAATTTAAGAACAAAGTCTGCATATTCTTCTCGATGATCTGCTCCAGAAGAATCACATTCCTTATCTCCAGCCCGTCCTTTCCCGCAGAAACCGGAAGTTCGACAAACCGCGGAAGCACGGAAGGCACCTGAACCATGGCAAATTCCGGCGCTTCATCCCCCTTTTTCTTTTTTAACAGGGCGGCAATATTCAGCGTTTTATTTCTGACTAAAGGAAATGGGCGGGAGGAATCAAAGGCCATCGGCGTCAGCACGGGATAGACATTTTCCTCAAAGTACTGATCCACAAACTTTCTCTGCTCCTTATTTAATGCCTCATAGTCCTCGATAATCTTTAGCCCCTGCTGCTTTAACGCCGGCACCAAGGAACGGTTATAGGTGGAATACTGCTGATTCACCAGTTCATGGGTTTTCTGCGAAATCTTTTCCAGCTGTTCTTCCGGCTTTAATCCGGCGATATCCGGCTTATCGTACTTTGCATGAACCATATCCTTTAGCGAAGCCACACGAACCATAAAAAACTCATCCAGGTTCGAGGCTGTAATACTTAAAAACTTCAGCCGTTCAAATAAAGGAAGACTCTTATCTCGCGCCTCGCTTAATACCCGGTAATTAAATTCCAGCCAGCTTAATTCCCGGTTCACGTAATTTCTCGGTTCTAAAAAATTAACACTGCTCTCCGCCATGACTAATTCCTCCTTTTATGCTTTAATACCGGACGGATTCCAAAAATCTCCTCAAAGAAATCCGATTTCTGCTGGAAAGACATCTGCTCCAGGAGAATCTCTCCCGGATAGTCCGTGGTAATCACCAGCTGTTCGTCGCGCACTGCCATCCTGCACCCGGAAAGTTTCTGCTGATGGCTGCGATCCATGGAATTTGCCAGACGAAGAATTGCAGTCAGCTTGGCGATCTTAATCGTAATATCATTGACACTCAGCGACCCCCCGGATACTTCCCGGTCAATATCCGTTTCCAGCTGAATCTGGTTATAATCAAAATCCCGGATATTATAGCGGACAACATTGGCAATAATTTCTCTCTCCAGGTGACTTAAGCCAATAATCTCTGTGGACATAATAATATTATACGCACATTCGTTTGCATCGCGGATACTGATAAACTTCCCGCAGGCGTGAAGTAAAACCGCAATCCGCAAAAGCAGCCGATCCCTGGATGTCATGCCATGATACCTGCGTATAGCATCAAAAATATCCATCGCGTGAATTTCTAAAATCTGGTTATGGCTGGTATGACATTTATAGCGCTTTGCCATATTCTTTGAAGCTGCCAGAATATCATTTTCAAAGCTGTGCTTGAACTTCACCTGGCGAGAATTTTCCGCATACTCCGCCGCCATACCGTCGCACAGGCGAATCCCCGGAAGCCAGAACTGCTCCGCCCCTGTAATTTCCAATATCCGTTTATAAATAATAGCACTGGGCATCATCAGCTCCGCATAGGTCTCATTGACACCAAATAAATCCTCCATCTGCTGTAAGCTCATATGGAACAGGGCGTCATAAAACCGGTTGACATCCTCCGCTGTCATCCGATCCGGCATCTTTTTGTCCACAGCTATCATCTGCTTATAAAGTGAAAGTGCATTATCTCCAATACCGATTAAGTTTTTAATATCCCTGTCCTTTAAATACATCTTCCGAAAGGTAAACAGCTCATTGTCCACAAGCTCCCGGATAATCGCCTGGTGCATTTTGACATTCGTGGGAATCCGCGAAATCAAATCCCTGATCTTTAAGGCCCCCAGAGGAAGGTTCTGCGTCGTCACCAGTGCATCCTTATCAAACAGCGACAGCTGCATACTGCCAAACCCCACATCCACAATCGCTGTACCCTTTTGAATTATGGTGTTAAATTCATGATCCTTAGAGGCAATCGCTTTATAACTTAAAAAACGCTGTTCGGAATTACTGATCAGCTTAATCTCTAAACCAGTGCGCACCAGAATCTGATCCAAAATAATCTGATTATTTTTTGCCTCCCGCAAGGCGCTGGTCGCATAGGCGGTGTAAGCCGATACACGGTAACTTTTCATAATATTCGAAAATTCCTTCAGCACCTGGCAGAGTTCCTCCACCATCTCGTAACTAATCTTTCCCAAACCATAAGAATCCCTGCCCAGGGCAATGACATGACGTACATGGTCAATGGAACGGATTCCCGTCTTATTCGAAATTTCATAAATTCCCAGCTCCACTTCAAAGGAGCCTACATCAATTGCTGCAAAAGTTTGAATTGCCATACTCTCCTCATCTCTCCCTTATGTTTGGTAATTCCTTATGTACTGTATTCGCTGCTTCACTCCCTCATTAAGAGATGCGTAATAAACTGTGCCGCTGTCCTCCCTGACAGCCCGCCATGGCTCAGTTCCCACTGATTTGCCCTTAATAAAAGCTCATCCTCCGGCAGCAAAATCCCTTTCCGCGCCGCCAGCACCTTAACGATTTCCTTAAATTCCTTCGGCTCCGGCGCCCCAAAGTATATCGTCTGACCAAATCGGGCTACCAGAGAAAGCTTTTCCTGCACCGTATCATTGGCATGGATTTCATCGTCAGAAAGCTGCCGTTTATCGCGGAAGCTCTCTTTTATCAGATGGCGGCGGTTGGAAGTGGCATAAATCAGGACATTTTTCGGCTTCTTGCCCAAACCGCCCTCGATAATTGCTTTTAAATACTTATATTCCAGTTCAAATTCTTCAAAAGATAAATCATCCATGTAAATAATAAATTTATAATTCCTGTCCTTAACCTGCTCCAAAATATCAGAAAGCGCCCTGAACTGGTGCTTATATACTTCAATCATCCGAAGTCCCCGATCGTAATACTGGTTTAAAATCGCCTTAATGCTGGAAGATTTTCCTGTCCCGGCGTCCCCATAGAGCAGGACATTATTTGCCTCCCGGCCCTCGATAAACGCCTCTGTATTTTCCACCAGCTTCTGCTTCTGCAGCTCGTACCCCACCAGATCTTCCAGCCGAATGTGCTCAATGCTGGTAATCGGGTCAATATAGGCCTGTTCATCCTTTTCCAGTATCCGAAACGCCTTATTCAGCCCGAATTTCCCCACGCCAAATTCCTTATAAAACTGTGTAATCTCGCGCTGGAAAGCAGCGACATCTTCTGCCCTTTCCAGAGAAATCGCCAGCTCCACGATCCGGTCGCGAATCCGCTTATTAAAGACGCGGCTGTTTTCCTTTGCAGCACGATAGTCCGCAATCAAATTCCAGATTCCTGTTTCGGATTCCCTGTCCAGCACCCGGATATCATAATCAAAAAGTTCTTTCATCATCTGGAAATC
Organism: uncultured Lachnospiraceae bacterium; assembly: GCA_910584785.1. Classification (GTDB taxonomy): domain Bacteria; phylum Bacillota; class Clostridia; order Lachnospirales; family Lachnospiraceae; genus Caccovicinus. The sequence continues at coordinate 32,353 of CAJUDX010000005.1, forward strand.
ATGACGTGCCAGGGCATCTAAGGACCCGCCTGCCGGGCCTGAAATCTCACAGGAAGTACTATAAGCGTTTTCATGATTTGCCAGGCAAAAAGCTAAGAAACAGTGGTAGAGATTACCCTGAAAGCCATAAGTAACCGCCAGCTCAATTAACTGGTTCATACAGGAAAAGCGCCGATCCTCCGGTCCTCTTTCGGTAAGAAGGGATTCCATATCCTCAAAAAGCTGCTGATAGCGCAGCCCCCGGTATAAAATTAATTCATGTGTTTTCATCGCTTGCCTCATTTTTATGTAGTTTTAATAACTTCCCAAAATCCTTAAATTTACTGCTTCATGCTGGATTCCCAAAAGAGCATTCTTTACTCTGCCATCATGAAGTGTTCCCTCAATATCGACAAAAAACCGATACTCCCAGTTCCTCTCAAAAATCGGCCTAGACTGGATCATAACCAGATTAACATGGTTATAAATAAAATGTCCCAGCATATTATAAAGCGATCCGCTGATATGCGGCGCCTCAAAGCATATGCTGACCTTTTTTGCATCCAGACGGTATACCGGTTCCTTTGCCAGCACAATGAACCGGGTCGTATTCATCCGGTTATGATTCACTGCACGCGCTAAAGGAACCAGACCATAAAGTTCGCCTGCCGTTTCACTGGCAATCGCTGCCTGTGTCACATCCTGCTCCTGGGCCACCTGCTTTGCCGCTATTGCTGTATTTTCCAGACTGACCTGCTTCCAGTCCCGATGCCCGCTTAAAAACTCCTGGCACTGAATCAGCCCCTGAGGATGGGAATACACGGTCTGAATATCCGAGAGACTGGCCTGGGGCAGCCCTAAAAGTGCATGGTTGACCACGATCTCCGTCTCTCCAACGATATAATTATCATACTTTAACAATAAATCATAGTTATCAATAATCGCCCCTGCTGAGGAATTTTCAATGGGCAGCACCGCATATGCAGCCTGCCCCAGGGCCACAGCCTCCATCGCCTCCTCCCAGGTAGGCACATGATAAGCGTTAACCTGATGTCCAAAAAATTTCCTTGCCGCTTCATGGCTGTAGGCGCCCTCCACACCCTGGTAAACCACACGCACACCAGCTGTAGGAAGGTTTTCCACCAGACGAAAATCTGTACTCACCCCGCCCGCAGCTGACCCAAGCTGCTGATACTGATAACGGCGGCTAATGGTCATCAGCTGGGCAAACATCTCATCCACCGCAATCTCATTAAATGGAGTTTTTGCCAGGCTACGGACAGCAAAACGCTTCTGCTTCTCCCGCTCCGGGTCAAAAATAGCCTTTCCTGTCTTTTGCTTATACTCCGCCACCTCGCCGCACAGCTTCATTCTCTCTTCAAACAGTTCCACCAGCCGGCTGTCTACCTGATCCAGCTGGTTTCTAATTTCCTGTAAATCCAATTGTCCTTGCATGCTCCATCTCCTTCAGCATAGAAATAATCACATCGCGCGTATACGCCCCGCTCTTTTTCCTCTGTTCCGGCGGCAGTTCCTTCAAATAAATCGGCTCCCCATACCGAAGAAACACTCGCCGGGGACGAATAAAAGGAATATGCTTCTCAAAAATATCGTCATTCCCCAGCATAGCCACGGGAATCACCGGACAGCCCGTCTTTTCCGCCATCTTTAAACTCCCTTCCTTAAACGGAAGAAGAGCCGTGGGCTCCTGATTATCGTTTCGGGTTCCCTCCGGGAAAATCCAGATAGAAATCCCCTTCTTTAACTTCTCTATCCCTTCCAGAATCGTCTTTAATGCCTCTCTGGTATCTTCCCGATCCAAAAACAGACAGTTTACATACTCCATCCAGTTTTTCAATACCGGGTAACGTGTCATTTCCTTCTTTGCCACAAAGCCCAAAAGCCCTGGAATCGTCGTGTAACCAATTAAAATATCAAAATAGCTCCTATGATTTCCCACATAAAGTACAGCCTGATCTTCCGGCAAATTCTCCCTGCCCTCCACTACAAGCTTTGTCCCGGAAATCCTTAAAATCACCCGAAACATAAACTGAACAATTGCCAGACACCGCCGGTTTCTCGCCTCTAAGTTTTTCTTTCCCCAGAACGCTTCCACAATTACCCAGGGAATGCTGAAAATCAGAAAAAGCATCAGCAGCAGAAACACTAAAATAAACCGTATCATCTCCCACACCTCATAATCAAATTTCTATCATTCTATAATACCAGGGTCAAAAGGCCGATAATTCAGCAAAAGCTTGCTTTCAGGAGAATTTTTGCCCTTGAAACCCGTCAAAAACATGAAAAAGCAGCCCGGCAGGGCAGATTTTGAATGTTTTTGAGATTGCGGGAACACAACCTGCGAAGCAATCGGTATTCTAAGAAGTGGCAAAAGACCTTTTGACACTTCTATCATTATATAAGAGGTTAGATGTATTTACAAGACCAGCGGTTCGTTTTTTTGCTGATTTTTTGTAACTTTTTCCAATATCAGTCCGGTAAAAAACCACAGAGGAGCAAAATCCAGACGGATCAGCCCATGCACATTCGCAGGCTTTCCCTGATAATCCCAGGGGCAAATTCCCAGACCTGCCAGCAGCAGGCCAAATCCATATTCCGCCACAAAAATCAGAACCATATCAATCATCCCATGGCGCAGTGCCTTTTCCCCCAAAGGAATCCTTCCCTCCTCCCAAAATCCTTCATCCAGCCATCGGTCAATCCCGCGGCAGATCGGCCCCAGAAACATACCAAGACCATAAATCGGAAACATAATCAGCGATGTCTTCCCCATCAGCCTCCAATCCTGACTAAGCATCGACTCCACCGCTGTAAACATAATTTCCAGACACCAACCAGTAATCCCGCACAAAATAAAATTTTTCACCCACAGACCATAATATTTATCTCGTATCTTCATAAACGTATTATGTGCGGGTAAAAAAAGAATATGCGCTTCTCTCTTACAATAGCGGCGACAGCAGACGGCAAAACTGTTCTTTTACCCGAATCATCACTTTCCGGTGCCGATAACCCTCCCAGGTAAGCTCACGACAATATGGTAAATCGTCTAAAAACGCCTGCTCTAATTTTCCTGTCATTTCCTCATCATAGATCACCGCATTAACCTCAAAATTCAGCTCAAAACTCCGAATATCCATATTCGCTGTCCCATAACAGCTCGCAACCCCATCTACGGTAATTCCTTTCGCATGAAGAAACCCATGTTCATAAATATAACACTTGGCCCCCGCCTGCAAAAGCTCACCTGCATAAGAATATGTCGCCCAGTAGACAAACGGATGATCCGGCTTACAGGGAATCATCAGCCGCACATCCACACCAGAACGAGCTGCAATCTTTAATGCTGATAAAATCGCATCATCCGGAACAAAATACGGTGTCTGAATATAAATATGATTCCTTGCCCGGTGAAACATTTCCAGATAATTATCCCGAATATTTTTCGTCCCTGTATCTGGCCCGCTGCTCACTACCTGAATCCCTACTGCCTGCTTAAACACTGGCCTCTCCTGAACAAAATATTTACTGAAAAGAAATAAATTTTCCTTCACCGCATAATTCCAGTCCAGTGCAAAACGAATCTGCAAACTGATTACCGCATCACCCCTAATCTTTAAATGCGTATCCCTCCAATACCCAAACCTGGCAACCTTAGAAATATATTCCTTCCCAATATTAAATCCGCCCACATATCCCACCTTGCCGTCAATCACAACAATTTTCCTGTGGTTGCGGTAATTCACACGAAAATTCAGCCGCCCCAGTACCGGAGGAAAAAAGATCCCAATCTTAATCCCAGCCCGCTCCATCTCCTTCCAGCATCCTTTTGGCATAAACCGCCCGCCCATTCCATCTGCCAGAACACGCACTTCCACACCCTCCTTTACCTTTTCCAGCAAAATCGGGACAATCGACTGAAATACCTCATCATTTTTAATAATATAATACTGGATATGAATATACTCCTTCGCCTTCCTCAGTTCCTGACGCAAATCCTCAAACTTCTTTCTTCCATCGGTAAAAATCTCCAAATCATTATTCACCGTAAGCACTGCCCCCGATGTTTCCAGATTATAAAGCACCAGGCTGCCAAAATCCTGCACCACCAGATCATCCCCCGACGAAGGGTGGTACTCCCGAAAAATCTGTTCCTGATTTTTTATCGAATACCGCAGACGATCTTCAACCTCCTTAATTCGAAACATCTTGCTCTTACGCAAATCCTGCCCAAAGAATAAATAAAAAATCACACCAAACACCGGAATAAAATTCAATGCAAACAGCCAGGTCCAGACACTTTTTGGATCTCTTCGCTGAAAAAATACAATAATAATACTAAAAAACAGATTGATTAGAAAAATATTTTTCATAACAGCACCGCCTCTCTATGCCAGTTTATGCACTTCTAATGCCCACTATCATAGCATAAAATTTCCAAAAAGTATATTCTATGGAAAAGTTAAACGCGTATACTTTTCGGAAAAACAAAAAAGAACTGTGTCAGGTGCCGAATGAAAGCAGGACGACTCCTGACACAGTTCTTTTTTCTTCACTTTTCCTTACCAGACCAGTACAGCAATGCATTATACCAGCCCGCTTAAATCTTCATCCTCTATCTTCCTGTCCTGCCTGTTTCTATCCGCCTTGCGGAATTTCGTGGGCGGCAGCCCCTTAATTTTTTTAAACGCTTTAGAAAATACCAGCGGATCATCATATCCGCAGGAAGCAGCCACCATCTCAATTGTCAAATCTGTAATCGTCAAAAGCTCCGAAGCCCGCGTAATCCGATAATTGCTCAAATACTCCTGCGGCGACACCCCAAAACTTTTCATAAAAATCGTATAAAGATAGCTCCTTGTAATTCCCACATAATCCGCAACATCTGAAATCTTAATTTTCCGCGGATAATTATTCTGCACAAATTCCACAGCCCGCCGTATATACTGGTTTTCTAATTCCCTGTACTTTTGCTTGGGAACAACAGCAGTCTTAGCCAATACGGAGAAAAAGGTGTACAGCAGCGATTCAAGTTTAAAATCTGTAAGTATACTGCTCTGTCTGTGTTTTAGCATTTCCAAAACAACCTGCTTTAATTCTTCCCCGCTGTCTGACTGAAACATCATCCGGCCTTCCCCCAGACCCACATCGCCTAAATACTGACTGGCATTTTTCCCGCCAAACCCAACCCATAGATAGGTCCAAGGTTCTTTTTCATCTGCCTGATAGTAGGTCAGCACATCCGGCAATATTAAGAAACCATCTCCGGCCTTTAATGGATAACGATTATCTCCAACCCGGTAAAAGCCCTTTCCTTTAAGAATAAAATGAATAATATAATTCGGTCTGACCGCTGGGCCAAAACTGTGCAAAGGTTCACATTCTGCAAATCCGCAGTAACATAAATAAAGGTCAGAAAACTTCTGTTCCGATAAATTCAGTACATATGCATTTTCCATCTCTTAACCTCCAAATCGAATATCGGGCGCTCATAAATCCCATATTTCTTTAGAGACTTTCATCTTATCAATTATCATAACACGAAGATGGAATTACTGGAAGCCTTTATTTCTTATCTTTCCAAAAAAGGCTATAATTCAGCAAAATTTTCCCCACCATTCCTAATAATTATGGTGTCTTTTTCGCTTCGCCGTAAAGAAAAGGCTCTGAAAGATGAGTGTTAAACCACTGAATAATCGGCCCCATAAAAAGAGCAGTAATTACTGTCCCCACCCCTATCACCACAGCACAAATAAAACCAGTAATCACACAAAGCAAATCGGTGGTAATCCGGCAGATGCGGAAGGCACAGAGCTTATACTTATTGGCAGCAATCAGGGAAACGGCGTCATAGGCCGATACCCCAAGATCTGCCGTAAAGTATAAAGAAGCTGCAAGGCTGGAAAAAACAACTCCGGCAATCAGCAAAAGAATACGAACCGCCAATCCCGGCTGCGGAAGGATCTGATCCAGCAATTTTACTGTAAGATCCGCCATCGCTCCTGTTCCAAAAAGATTAAAAATCGTAGCAATTCCAATGTAATGGCGCTCTACCAAAAACACACCCACTAAAAGCACCCCGGTAATGATCGGATATATTTTTCCATAAGTGGAATGGGCAAGATTGGCAAACGCAGTTACAAAACAAGTAAATGGATCGGCGCCAAGGCTGCTTTTTTGCAGAACACCCACACAGGCGCCACAAAGCAGAACACCAAAGAATGCCATCAATATTCGTTTCTTCTTATTCTTTTCCATGACTTGCTCCTCTTTTCCTTATATGCTCACTGCATCCTCTGCTTCCAGCACAATAATCCTAGACCAAAAATCGGTGCAATGCCTTTCATTCGTCACCTCAGCTACGGAATAGTCGCTGGTCACAAGACCGGCGTTCATCAGCTCACTGCCATAAAAAAAGCCTGGCTGCACACCTTTTTGCATGCTGGTATCCATTCCCTCTGCAGCTAAATCCACTTCACGATAACGGGCAGTTTCCTCCAGGCCGTGAAGCTTTAACCTGCGGAATGGGCTGGTTGTCTCGCTCAGCACCTTAAAGTACGCTACAACCGCCTTCTTCTTATCCGGGGAAACCACCATCCAGGCCGTAATATTTCCCTCAAACGGGCTTTTTAAGCGATAAAACGTCCCATTATGAATTAAGCTGCGGTATCTTTTCACAAAGGCAATCTGCCTGCGGACAATGGCATGATCCTCTTCAGAAAGCTTAGTTAAATCAAGCTCATAACCAAACGCGCCGAAATAGGCCACATTACCTCGTGTCTCCATCGGAGTCATTCTAAACACCTGATGGTTGGGGACAACCGAAACATGGGCCCCCATGGAGCTGACCGGATAGGCGTAGCTGCTTCCATACTGGATTTTCAGGCGTTCTACGGCATCGGAATCATCGCTTGCCCAGGCCTGCGGCGCATAATATAGCATTCCCGGATCAAAACGCCCGCCGCCGCTGGCACAGGATTCAAACAGAATGTGCGGGAATTTTGTGGTCAGGCGATCATATAAATCATAAACCCCTAAGATGTAGCGGTGGAAAATTTCCCCCTGCCGTTCGGGGGCAAAACCAGCAGAAAAACACTCCGTAATGTAACGGTTCATATCCCATTTTATGTAGGAAACCTTAGATGTGGACAGAATCTTTTCCACCAGGTCATAAATATAATCTACAACCTCCTTACGTGAAAAATCCAAAACATACTGCTTTCTGCCATGCGAAGCAGTTCTTCCCGGAGTATGAATAATCCAGTCGGGATGCGCGCGGTAAAGTTCGCTGTCTTTATTTACCATCTCCAGTTCAAACCACAGACCAAACTTCATCCCCAAATCTTCAATCCGCTGTGCTAGTCCCTTTATTCCATGCGGAAGCCGATCAGTATTCGCCCACCAGTCCCCAAGTCCGCTGGTTTCACTGCAGCGGGTGCTAAACCAGCCATCATCGAGAACAAATAGTTCCACACCGTCTTCCTTAGCTGTTTTGGCAATCTCCACCAGCTTTTCTTCATTAAAATTAAAGTAAGTTGCTTCCCAGTTATTAATTAAAACAGGACGCTCTTTTTCCCTCCACTCTCCCCGTGCCAGGCGGTGGCGGAACAGACGGTGAAGGGCCTGGCTCATCCCATTTAAGCCCTTATCCGAATAGATAACCAGGGCTTCCGGGGTCTGGAAACTCTCCCCATGTTCCAGCAGCCAGGAAAAGCCAAAGGGATTAATTCCCATCATCATCCGGGTAATGCCAAAGGTATCCACCTCTGCCTGTGCAAGGAAGTTTCCGCTGTAAATCAGAGAAAAACCCAAGGCCTCGCCCTGAAATTCATCGGCAGTGGGACGCTTTAGCACAACAAAAGGATTATGCACATGACCAGAATCCCCCCTTGTGCTGTTTACTGCGGTAATTCCCTGCTGAAGCGTTCTTTCCTTAACATGGCGCTCCCTGCCCCAGTAACCCGAAAACTGCATCCACGCATACTCTGCATCCGGCAGATCCAGAGACAAGCTCATGGCAGTGGTCAGCTGAACCGATTCCTCTCCCTGATTTACAAAACGGGCACTTCTGGCAATTCCATTTTCCTCATTAAATATAGTATAAAGAAGGATAAGCTCCACCTGTAATAATTCATCCCGCAGGAGAATTTCCAGGGTATCCGCTTCCTCATCCTTTTCCGTATACGTTGCCGGGAGGCCGGCAAGCTTTGGTTTTCCTCCGTAAATCTTATAGGAAACATAAGTAAAGTTTGTAATCCTGCTCCCGTTCTTCTGGAGGATTTCTACGGCAGGCATACGAAAATCTGTTGTTCCATAAGCCGGGTATTCCTGCTTTTGCTGTTCAAGGGAGAACGTATAGTCCCCTTCAAATACATAAGCAGCTGTAGGGCGATATCCATTTTCTACCATATAATCATAACTATCCTTTTGTGGTATCCGCTTTCCAAAATAAAGCTGCCCCAGCTGTCCGTTGCGGAGAACCTTTATAATATAGCTGATTTCATTATTATAAAGGTGAAACTCTCCTGTTTTTTCATTAACAAAAATTCCCATAACCTGTTTCCTCCTTATTTAGCACTTTACCTGTATTATAAAAGAAACGACACTTTTCGGGGAGTTTGATTTGTAGGATAAAACAGTGCTTTTGTTTAACCATTTTCCTTAGGCGCCAAGTGCGCATCCCCCGGAGGGTTTTTGCTTTATAGGACGCGATTTCCTATCAACCTTCATGCGCCCACAAGCAGTCATACCACCATAAATGAAAAGTCACAGTAAGCAAAAAAACCTGTCGGAAACAAACTTGCTTCCAACAGGTCTCATTCACCTTATCCTTATTCGCCTTCTGCCTTATACTCGATACCGCTGATTAAGCCCTTCTTAGTATAAAAAGTCAGAATGGATTTCTCAGAGGTATAACTGTATCTTCCCTGCTCCTCTGTGTACTCCTCCCCATAGGCTTCCACCATCTCCTCAATAGAAGAACCAATATGGATTCCCTCCGGGGTATTCGTCTCCTCACTCAAAAACCAGATAGACTTTACATAATCTGCATTTCCTGACGGATAAGTGGACAACTCAAACCCTTTATACGTAAATACTTTTTCCTTGCCCTGATGCTTACAGCTCTGGGCCTCATAAAAGTTCTCTGCCCTGCCAAGTTCAGTCAGCACTTCCGAAGCATCCTGATTCATCGAAATCTCAATCCCGCCTGTAGTAAAAGCATAGGCCCAGCTCGTCAGGATACCGCCCTGCCCCAGACAGCCAAGCAGCACACCCAGCGCTAACATCCTCTTTACTCGCCCTTTCATCTCTATCTCTCCTCATCTATTCACTCATCGGATTTTCTACAGCCAACCTCCCTGTGTCCGCGGATGCACCATATGCCCAGGCTACCTGCCAAATACACGAAGAATCTCTGCACTCAGACCACCGAAACCGTGGTATCTTTATATAGTAAATATACCATGGATAGATAGGTATTTCAAGGGATGAAGATCTTACAAATCTTACAATTCCCTGACGTTTTCTTGAGGATTCCAGTCACAATTTTTAGCCCTTTACCGCACCCATCGTAATTCCCTGGGTAAAGTAATTCTGGAAAAGTAAAAAGACGGTAACAATTGGAACTGCTGCCAGCGCCGCACCTGCCATAATCACACCATAATTTGTCGAAAATTCCTGCTGCAAGGTCGCTACACCCAGAGAAATCGTCAGGTTCTTTTTGCTGTTCAACATAACTAACTGCATAAAGTAATCATTCCACGTATTAATAAACGTAAAAATAGCCAGCGCCCCCAGTCCGGGCTTTACAATTGGCATCACGATTCCGGTAAATGTCCGTAATTCCCCGCTTCCGTCAATCTTTGCTGCCTCCAGAAGCTCTGTCGGCACGTTCTCACTGAACTGCTTCATCAAAAAGATACCAAACGGCCAGCCGCAGAGAGGAAGGATAACCGCCCATGATGTATCATGTATCCCCATAAAAGAAACCAACTTCATCAGGGGAACCAAAATAACCTGTTTAGGAAGGGCCATGGCAAATACAAAGATACTAAATAAAAGCTTATCGCCGTAAAACCTCTTCTTTGCCAGTACATAGCCAGCCATGGAAGCGGTGATACAAATAATAATCAACGCCAATGCAGAAATAAACACACTGTTCATCAGCCAGGCTAGGGCTGGATTCTGGAATAATTTTACAAAGTTCTCCGTCGTAGGCGTCATCGGCCACCACTCCGGCGGAAGCTTAATTGTCACCTTCTGCGACTTAAATGCCCCGGTTAAAATCCAGTAAAATGGAAAAATAAAGATAATACTTAATAACAGCAGAAAAAACATGCCAATCAAATCTAACGGTTTCGTCTTTTTCATCGGTCATCCCTCCCTTCTAATACTCTACATCGCCGCCCAAAGCCTTAAACTGAACAAAGCTGATGGCTCCAATGATCAGCGCCAAAATTACGCCCATGGCGTTTGCATAACCATATTCAAACCGTTTAAAGGCCGTTTCATAGAGGTAATACATAATCGTCGTTGTCCGGTAATTCGGACCGCCGGAGGTCAGCAGCTGAATCAAAGAAAAGCACTGGAAAGAATTAATCGTCGTGATAACAACAATGTACAGTGTGGTCGGTAAAAGACTGGGCCATTTAATTTTCCAGAAAACCTGAAGATCATTGGCACCATCCACCTGCGCTGCCTCCACATAGTCTTTAGGGACATTGCCCAGGGAAGCAATATAGAGAATAATGGGCTGGCCTACGCTGGTGGTAATTAAGATAATTAAAATTGCCCAAAGAGCATACTTTTTATCACCTGTCCACATAATATTTTTCTCAATAATATGAGCAGATTTCAGTATCCAGTTTAAAATACCGTTTAAGGGATCGTAAATCCATTTCCACACGACAGTGACCGCTACTGTTCCTGTAACTACCGGAAGGAAGAATACACAGCGGAAAAACGATCGTGTAACTGGATTCTTTTCATAGGTCAGCGCCGCCACAAATAAAGAAAAAAACACCGTCAGCGGCACCGAACCAACCACAAGCAAAAGCGTATTCACTAAAGACTTCTGCCACACCTCATCCTTAAACATCGTAATATAATTATCCAGCCCGGTAAAGCTCATTCCCTTCATGTTATAGCGAAAAAAGCTGGTAAATACCCCCATCCCCATCGGCAGGAGGACAAAAACAACAAAGAAAATCAAAGCCGGAGCCAGAAAAGCATAGGAGACAAGGCTCTCCCTCATGCGAATTTTATTGATTTTTGTTGACTTCATAATTGGGCCTCCTTTATCTCCCAAACATTACTCATGTGCCGTTCCTTTATTGAAAAGAAAGCAACCGCACTGTCGCCTCTGCACCAAATAACACATATACTGCCTGGCGTAAATAACCTGCGGATAAACACCCGCTATTTGCACCAGGCAGTAACTTATGCAGGATAAAATCTATCCAACGAACTATTTAGCGTTTTCAATCGACTGGTTTGCCTTTGCCACAAAATCATCCAAAGCAGCTTTTGGCTCGGAATCTCCGTTAATTACTGCCTGAAGCATCGGGAACCAATAAGTTCTCATCTCAGCAAAACCAGGAATCGTATTATAGTAAGGAGAATAATACTTAGTCAGGGAAGCGTAGAAATTCATCTCTGCATCACCGGAATATAAATCGCCCATCGACTGGCGAACCGGGAATACGCTGGTCTTAACTACATTCTTCGGGCCCCATTCTTCATCATTACAGATAAAATCAATAAACTTCTTTGAAGCTTCTGCTCTTGCTGCGTCGCCGTTGTCAAATACACAAAAACCATTCACCAAATATTCCAGTGCCGGCACTCCATCCTCAGACGGGAAAGGAAGAGCAATCACTTCGATACCATTTTCGGTCAATGTCTCTGCTCTCTGGCTGGCCAGTCCCGGAGACCAAAGCGTAGTAAACGCGGTATTTCCGGCAACAAACTGGTCAACGTCCTCACCGCCGTTATAGGCTGAACCATTTAACATATAACCATTATCCACCCACTCCTTAATCTTGGTCATGGCTTTAACGCCACCCTCGTCGTTAATGGTGTAGGTGGTCACTGCATCATCCGTTACAGAACTCTTATAAAGGTTCGTCACAAATGCGCGGATGCCCTGATCGCCGCCCTGCCCGGAACAGTATACGGTTGCGCCCATAAAACCTGCCTCATTCAGCTTCTTCATCATTTCCTCAAACTGCGCTGTCGTCCAGGTTCTGTCGCCTTCCTGGTTAATGCAGTCCATCGCACCGGCTTCTTCCAGGGCATTTTTGCTGACTGCCATACAGAAAGCAGCAGTACTAATCGGGTACATATAATAGGAATCACCGGATTTACAGGAATTTAACAATGCTTCGTTCCCTACATCCTCTACATAATCATCCGTAAACATATCATCCAGGGCAACCAGCTTTCCATTCTGTGCATAGGAAATAATCCGCCCCGGCGCATCAAACAATACATCACAAACGGTTCCCGCCTCGATCGCTGCTGTAATTTTTTCCGGGCCGGAGGTGAAGTCAATAGTTTCCAGTTTTACCGTGATATCCGGGTTTTTCGCCTGGAAAGCATCAATAATTTCCTGCTCATAGGTTCCCGCAGGATTACTTCCGTCCTGAGCAAAGGTCGGGAAAGCCCACCAGGTAATCTCAACCTGCCCCCCCGTCGACGCATTATCCGCCTGGGCAGCTGTCTCTTCTGCCGGCTTCTGCTCACCTGCAGCTGTCGTTTCTGCCGCAGAATCCGCCGCTGTCGTCGTGTTCGTGGAACCGCCGCCGCACCCTGCCAGTGTGGAAACTGCAAGCACAGCAGCCAGACCTAAAGCTAATCTTTTTTTCATAAAAAATCCTCCTGTCTTTTATTTACTTTTTGCCGTTGCAATGATTGTAGCATATTTTTTCTTTTTTGTCAATTTGACGGGGAAATTTTTTTCATTTTATTTTCTATTGTTAATTTTGGAAATAAAAAAGAAAAAAATAGCGGGTTCATTCCCAAACTTTTTACAAGTTTTTCCGAACCCGCCAGATTTTAATTGTTAATTTTGCTTATTTCGATTATTTTCATCAGCAAAAGCTGCTGATCGCCTCATCAATCATGTTTGCACACTTCTGCACCTGCTCCATATCCTCAGGAACCACTGCCGGAAGAGGCTTCCTTACGCTTCCAATATCCAGCCCTTCACGAATCTTAATAATTTCCTTCATTACTGCATACAAATTCCCCTTACATGCGCACATTGCATAGATAACAGCATCTGCGGCATACTGTATCTTTCTGGCAGCCGCATAATCACCGGCCTTGCACAGCTCAAAAATCTTAAGATACAGTTCTGGCATTACCCCGTAGGTTCCGCCAATCGCACCGTCTGCACCAATCGCCAGACCGCCGATCAATTGCTCATCCGGCCCATTAAATACGGCGAAATCCTCTCCGCCCTCCATCTTAAACATCTGAATATCCTGCACCGGCATCGAGCTGTTCTTTACCGCAGCAACCCTGGGATTCTTCAACATTTCCTTAAATAAAGGCATTGTCAGAGCCACTCCTGCCAGCTGAGGAATATTATAAATCACAAAATCAGTGTTGGGAGCCGCATCTGAAATATCATTCCAATACCTGGCAATCGCATGCTCAGGAAGATGGAAATAAATCGGAGGAATCGAGGCAATGGCATCCACACCCAAGCTCTCTGCATGAGCTGCCAGTGCACAGCTATCAGCTGTATTATTACATGCCACATGGGCAATAATCGTCATCTTTCCTTTAGCCACTTCCATCACGCCTTCCAGGATTTCCTTTCTCTCTTCAACGCTCTGGTAAATGCACTCCCCGGAGGAACCTCCCACATAAAGGCCTTTCACTCCCTTTTTCAGGAAAAATTCTGTAAATACCCTGGTGCGCTCGCGGCTTACCTTGCCTTCCTCGTCATAGCAGGCATAAAATGCCGGAATAATTCCCTGATACTTTGTGATATCTCTCATTTCTTCCACCTTTCTTCCGTTCTCCTGCGGAATCAATCAATTTTTTTATAAACGAACCTTAACCACTGCCTTTTCCACCTGGCAACTCTCATCCCACTGGATTTTTACCATATGGGCGTCCTCTGGAAACGCAACCAGCACCTTTCCAGGCTCCATCAGCAAAAACTGCTCAGCCTCCCCTTTAAGGTCAATGCCGTCGTTTTCCTCATCCCGACCAGTTTCCTGCATCTTGGACGTCTGCCCAATCCCAATGCACTCGCGACCAGAAAGCAGGATATGAATGTCCAGATGCTTCTCATGTGCTTCAAACGCCCCCTTTTCCCGTGGAATCGTCTCATAATCAAAACGATTAATCCATACCTGTGCGCCTTCCACCTCATTCCTTCCCATCGTTAACGCGCGCAGATCGCAATCTTTCAGATAGGCAAGCGCCCTGTCCAGATGTTTCGAAATACCATAATAGGATTTCAAGTTTTCCATCGTCGTATAAATCATCAGCAACAACTCCTTTACACTCTGTTCAAAAACCGTGTACACACCCCATCCCTTCCCCAAGAAGAAATGATCGGTTTCTTTAAATCATCTTTTTTTTCTGGATAATCCAGGCGAAAATGCGAACCCCGGCTCTCCTTCCTGAGAAGTGCAGCCTTAAGCAAAGCCTCCGATAAAACAAATGCTGCTTCCAGCTCACGGGTTTTTTGATAGCGCATCCAGCAGGAAATGGGCTGCTCTGCATATGGTTCCGCTTGATGCTTAAGGCGGCTTCGTTTATTTTCCCCTATTCTTTGGAGCTGCTGAATTTCTTCCAGCCCGCAAAGTAATGCTTCTTCCCTGCGCACCACCATGGCTGTCCGGTAATTGATTTCCCTCACCTTTTCCAAAAGTTCAGCCGCCCCGCAGATTTCCGTTCTCTGCCCCCCGGCAGGTTTTGCGCTCAGGTGCCTTCCCTTTGGTTTTCCATCAGCTTCTGCGTATTCTCCTTCTCGTTTCTGTTCCAGTGACCATCTGGCAGCATGGTTTCCTGCAATTTTTCCAAACACCAGTGCATTCGCTGTGGAAAGACCACCCAACCGATCTGCGCCATGCATCCCGCCGGTAGCCTCGCCGCAGGCAAACAATCCGTTCACCCCTGTTCCGGCCTGGCGGTCAATCTTAATCCCACCATTAGATGCATGAGCAAAAATCCCAAGAAATACCGGATCATCCATCGTCAGGCCCGTTTTTTCCTTTAACCAGCGAAAATATGTCTGAACAAACTCAGGCTGCCCTTCCTTCAGCTCTTTTTGATAGCGAAGGATAACACCTTCTCCTCGTTTTAATCCCTCCTGATACAGCCGAATATCCACCTCACGGGAAACAAGGCGGCTCGTAAACGGCCCGTGACCAGAACGGATTTCCATTAAATCTTCAAGCTTTTCCCGGCTCCAATCCGAAAAAACCGGCTCCCCTGTGTCAGGATAAAAAAACTCGCTGTAACGAAAAACCTTTTCGTTATAAATTGTCCTTGGCGCAGGGTGAAGAAAACCCGGCATCATCTGCATAAATTCCAGATTCACCAGACTGGCCCCCGCCTTCAGTGCCAGAAACTGCCCCAATCCTGTCACATCCGGCGTATTCAGACGATAAGAAAACAATCCGCCCAAGCCGCCGCTGGCTATTACTGCCGCCCTGCATCGAATAAAAAGAATGCCGCTATCCTTTCCCATCTGCACTGCTTCGGCTCCCACAATCCGTCCATCCCTCACCAGGATATCCGTGATCGCCGTACAGGGAAGAAGCTCCACATCCAGCTCCTTTAACGCCTTAACAAGCACTGCCCTTGTTCCCTCTTTGACAATCCCATGCCAGTCCCTGCACTTTTTATCAAAACAGGGAACAAATTCACGTTCACCTTTATTGACAGCATCCTTAACTTCTGCGCCAAGTCCTTTTAATTCGGAAATACCTTCCGATACCCCCGAAACCAGGCAGGAAACCAGCTCTTTATCCGCCATTCCCTCCCCGATTTCCAGGATAACTTCCATCAGGTCTGCTTCGTCTTCTTTTGATTCCGGGCCAATCAGCCCCAGCCCCCAGGTGCCCGGATAAAAGCTTGAACCGGAACCGATTTCTCCGTTAGCGGTGATACAGACCCTTGCACCGCTTCTTGCCGCCCACAGCGCTGCCGTAATCCCTGCCAGCCCGGCCCCTATCACCAGCACATCTGTATCCAGCTGTTTCATCTCTGCTAACATCAATCTTCTCCCTTCACGCTTTCCTCTCTTCATCCAATTCAGCAGACCAGCAACTGCCCTTTACTCTCCCTGACAAACCCGCTTGATATTCTCCTCGGCAAAATGGCAGGCTACAAAATGCTCACGTCCGTTAATCTCATACCGCTTTAATTCGGGCTTTTCGGTCTTGCAGATCTCCTGACACTGCTTGCATCTTCCGTGGAAATGACATCCGCTCGGCGGATTCATCGGCGACGGCACATCGCCCTCCAGAAGGATTCTGTTCTTCTCATGGTGAATGTCCGCTACTGGAATTGCCGATAACAATGCCTGTGTATAAGGATGGATGGTATGATGGTATAATTCATCGGCATCGGACAATTCCACAATTCTTCCCAGATACATTACCGCAATCCTGTCGCTGATATACTCAACTACACTCAGGTCATGCGTAATAAAGATATAGGTTAAGTTCCTTTCCTCTTTCAGCTTCTTGAGAAGATTTAAAACCTGTGCCTGAATCGACACATCCAGCGCACTAACCGCCTCGTCGCAGATCACCAGTTCCGGGTTAATGCACAGCGCCCTGGCAATACCGATTCTCTGTCTCTGACCGCCGGAAAACTCATGCGGATACCGATCCATGTATTCGCGCCGCATATTTACCGCTTCCAGGAGATCCCCAATCAGCTTCCTCCGCTCTTCCTTGGTCTTTACGCCAAACTTCTTTAATGGATCGGAAAGGGACTGGTAGATGGTAAACGAAGGATTCAGGGAGGACTGCGGGTCCTGGAATACAATCTGAATCTTCTTTCTGGCCTCGTCCATCTCCCTGGCATCCAGCTTTTCTAGGTTTCTGGGCCCATCGGCAAACTCGTAAATCATCTCGCCTTCTGTGGGCTTATAAAGCTGTAAAATGGTCTTTCCCAGTGTCGTCTTTCCGCAGCCGGACTCGCCCACCAAACCTAAGGTTTCCCCCTTATAAATAGTCAGATTAATATCATTGACTGCCTGCACATAACTCTGCACCTTTCCCAAAAACCCGCTCTTTACCGGGAAGAAGGTCTTTAATCCTTTTATGGTCAATAATGGTTCTTTTTCTTTCGCCTTATTTGCCATCCTTCATCACCTCCTGATATCTTGTACAGCGAACCATGTGCGTTCCTTCCAGCATGTGTTCATCCGGCATGGCTTTTTTGCATTCCTCACAGGCATAATCACACCGCGGTTCAAACTGGCAGCCCGGAGGCCGTTTATATGGATCGGGGGTGGAGCCTTTAATCGGATTAATATCCTGATCTGCGCCCTTGCCCAGGATAGGAATCGACTTTAACAGCGCTTTGGTATAAGGATGAGTGGGATGGTCGAGCACTTCTTCGGCCGAACCGCTCTCGATAATATTCCCCATGTACATTACAGCCACATCATCCGCCAGCTCACACACAACACCCATATCGTGAGTAATCATCATAATGGCAGTATTATAGTTTTTCTTTAAATGATCCATCAGTTCAAAAATCTGCGCCTGGATCGTTACGTCTAATGCCGTCGTCGGCTCGTCGGCTATCAGCACCTTGGGATTACAGCTCATTGCCATGGCAATCATCGCTCTCTGGCGCATACCGCCGGAAAACTCATGCGGATACTGGTCAATTCGCTTTTGCGGGTTGGGAATACCCATGTCCGTCAAAAGCTTTAACGCCCGCTCCCTGGCCTCAGCTTTAGAAACAGACTTATCGTGGGAGCGAATCATCTCGCTAATCTGCCATCCAATCGTGTAAACCGGGTTTAAGGCAGTCATCGGGTCCTGGAAAATCATCGCAATATCACGTCCGCGCAGGGCACGCATCTCCTTGCTGCTGCGCTCTAACTCATGAATACGGATATCTCCTCGCTCGTCGCCGCTGTGGTAGATAATTTCTCCCTCTTCAATTCGGGAAAGCTTGGGAAGCAGCTGCATAATCGAAGTTGCCGTAACGCTCTTTCCGCATCCGGACTCACCAACAATGCACAGCGTTTTCCCGCTCTTAATATCCATGGAGACACCGTTAATCGCACGGTTGCAGCGCTCGTTAGTATAAAAATAAGTTTTTAAATTCTTTACGGAAATTACTACATTATCACTCATCGTCACCCCTCCTAACCCTGCTGTGTAGGATCGGTCGTATCCCGGATTCCGTCGCCCATAAAGTTAATGCTCATAACAAACAGGGAAACAACGATACCTGTGGGAAGCCACATCCACCAGTTATTCTGCAGTGTAAACATGTCCTGCGCCGCATTCAGGATATTTCCCCAGGTGGGAACCTCCAGCGGAACACCCAGACCCAGAAAGCTTAATGCTGCCTCTTCCAGGATAAACATTGCTGTACTCAAGGTAACATTTACGATAATCGGGCTTAATGCATTAGGTAAAATATGCTTATAGCAGATAACAAACGGGTTCAACCCAAATACTTTAAGCGACTGCACATATTCCTCCTCACGGATGGAAAGTACCTGGGAACGCGCCATACGGAAACACGAACCCCAGCCGCAGATAATAAAGATAATGACGATATTTTTCGCACTCTGTCCCAGGATAGCTACTAACATCAGCACCAGGATTAACTGAGGAACCGACATAAATACCTCAGAAACCCTAACCATCAGGCTGTCGAACCAGCCTCCCCGGTAGGCACTGTAGCAGCCAATCAGCACGCCGATAATCGCACAGCCCATAGCGCTTCCGAATCCAATCGCGATGGACATTCTCCCGCCGTACAGTACGCGGGAAAATACATCTCTGCCTATCTTATCTGTTCCAAACAAATGTTCGCTTGACGGTGGTTTTAAGATGGACTTCATATCCACAGCCTTGGGCGAATAGGAAGTCAGCACCGGCGCAAGAATGCAGGAAAGCAGGATGATAAAAAAGATCACACCGCCGATAATCGCCAGGCGGTTATGTAAAAGCTTTCTCAGTGCACGGTTGCCGGATTTTTTATTTTGAAGTTCCCCGGATTCTTCCATTCGACGTATCTGGTCAAATTTCCGGTTCAGTCTCGCATGTTTTGTACTTGAACTCATATTACTTCCTCCAATCTGTACCCATCCATTATCCGTTTAACTTAACCCGCGGGTCAAGAGCCGCTGTCAGAATATCTACCAGTGTACTGGCAAACAGGGTCATAAAAACAAACAGCAGCGCCAGCATCATAACCAGATTATAATTCTGGGAACGGACAGCCGTATTAAATGCGCTGCCGATTCCCGGCCACTGGAATACCGTTTCGATAACGACAGAACCGGCTATCAGCGTAGGAAGACGAAAACCAACCAATACAATAACAGGAGTTAAGGATACCCTAAAGCCGTGAATCAGGTTCACCCTCCACTCAGGAAGCCCCTTGCTTCTGGCCGTTTTAATATAATCCTTATTCATCGTATCCAGCATACTGCTTCTGGCATAGCGCATTACACCGGCAGTCATGGAGATTCCCAGAACCAGGGCAGGCATAATCATATACTTAATCCGGCCCACAAAATTAACAATCGTCGGGTCGGTGCGCCCGCCTACCGGAAGCCATTCCAGCTTCAGCGCAAAAATCAAAATCGCACATACGCCAAAGAAAAACTGTGGAATCGAAACGCCCAGCATACCGGCTACGGTCAGCACGTTATCACCGATGCTTCCCTTATTAATGGCGCCTAAAACACCTAAAACACTTCCCAAAATCGTAGAAATACAGAGGGCTGCAACTGCCAGTTCCAGAGTTGCCGGAAGCCGTTCCGCCATAATCTGAATTACCGGAACACCGCTCGACGAACTAAAACCAAAGTCCCCCTGCAAAACCCGTCCCAGCCATTTCAGATAGCGGACAATAAACGGTGAATCCAGGCCGTACTGTGCCCGAAGTGCTGCCACCTGGCTTTCACTTAAGCGGGCCAGCGCTTCCGGGTCCATCAGATAGGAAATCGGATCACCTGGAGTCAAGTCCAAAAGCCAGTAGATGATAAATGTAATTAACAGCAGCATGGGAATAATCCCCAAAATCTTTTTTATCGTATATTTTGCCATAATTCCTCCTTTCTATGCCAATTTATTTGGCACATTGCCCAACGAAGTCTTTATTTTTGTGTACACAAAAAGCGCCCAAAACTCAAATTAATATTCAGCACTTATCAATGAGTTTTGCGGCGCTTAATGTATACTTCCTTTCTTTTTCCGCCGGGATAGCCCTGCGTCACATGGTTTAAAATCCTCCATGCGGCGCAGTGCCTGTTTTACAGTGAAGGCATTTTATTTAATCTTCCAGTTCTGTACGTTCCAGTTGTAGTTAAACTGCGGATTGCCAATCTTGTCTGCACCGGACTCAATCTTATCGCTGCGCAAAAGGAAAATCGGCTGATAATACAACGGCAGTTCGAATAAAGTTTCATTCTCATACTTTTGCAGTTCAAAGAACGCCTGTTTCTGCACTTCTGCATCAATTGAAGCATTCGTGGCAGCAATCAGTTCATCCAGTTTTGGATCACTTGGGGTATGGGAGTTAATGGAATAACCGGTAGCATAGCGGTCATAGTACTCATGAAGGGAAAGAGCAGCATTTGCCGCATAGCACATATCCCAGGTTACTGCACTTGGGCCGTTCACCGGATCTTCAGGTGCTTTCCAGAGGATGGTTGCCAGGTCGCCGTCAACTAAACGGGCATTCATCTTAATTCCCACATCAGCAAGGTACTGCTGGATAATCGCCATTAAGTCCTGGGTCATCTGATCGGTATAATAGTAAACAACATCCAGTTCTGTGTTCGGGTCCCAGTTCGCTTCCGCTAAAAGTGCTCTTGCCTTCTCCGGGTCGTAAGCATAATCGTTTAATCCGTCAACCTTATCCGGACCGTCCGGGGTCAGGCTGTTTGCCGGAAGAGCTGCTCCTTCAAAAACACCGTCTAAAATCGCCTGCATATCCAGTGCATAGGCAATCGCCTGGCGTACTCTCTGGTCAGCTAAAGGTGCAGGAGAACCATCTTCCTTATTAAACTTATTCAGATATAAAAGGCGGGTGTAACGCACGTTTACGGTATCGATGGTCAGGCCGCCCACGCCCTCAAGTGCCTTAACATCGGCAATATTTTTTGTATAGGCATAGTCCAATTTTCCGGCTTTTGCATTTGTCACAAAGTTTGCATCAGAATCGCCGGCACTTGGGTTTAAGTGAATCGTAAAGCCTGCTGCACCACCGTAGTAATTCTCAAATGGCTTTAAGATGGTATAATTGTTCATCTGAACTTCATCAACCATAAACGGGCCGGAACCAATAGGGCTTTGGAAATACTTAGCCTGCTGCAAAGAAATCGGATCAGTATCTGCTAAATACTTCTTTGGCAGAGGTGCAAACTGCGTAAAAGTAAGCAGTGCGTCCGGTGCAACCTTGGCAAAGGTCAAAACCACTTTATTTCCATCCACAGTAATGCCAGAAATGCTGTCAGCTTCTCCGTTTATATAAGCCTCTGCACCTTCAATCGCCTCAAAGGTGGAACGGAATACCGAATTTAATACCGTAGACTTTAATGCATATTCAATATTCCACTGAATCTCTTCGCCAGTGATCGCCTCGCCGTCGTGCCAGGTGATTCCGTCTCTTAATTCAAAAGTTAATGTCTTTCCATCCTCGCTCATCTCGTAGGATTTCGCCAGATCGCCTTCTCCGCTTACCGGAGAAAGGTTTTCGTCTGCCCAGAGCAAATGACCGTAAAGTACCTTATTGTACATGTAAGTTCCCGGATTCAGCCAAGGTGTTTCAAAAAATTCGCTTGGTCCTCCATTACTGTAAAGTACACCGGATTCTCCCTGAGCGGCAACCTCACCCGAACCAGCTCCCGCATCACTGCCTGCAGCCGTCGTTTCCGTTCCTCCTCCGGTATTCGTCGATGGTGCCGGGTTTCCTGAACCGCAGGCTGCTAATGATGCCGTCAGCACAAAAGCCAGACCAAGAGATAAGATTTTTTTCAGCTTCATAAAACATATCCTCCTTCTCCTATGAAAAATGCGGAGCTTTCCTGATTTTTTTCGTCCCAAAGCTGCCGCATCGTTGTTGATAGTTATATTATACTGCGAGAAATTATTTTTGTCAATAATAAATAAAAAGAAAAATTTTTCTTTTATTTTATTGCTTTTTTTACGAAAAAATGATATACTTTTCACAGTAAATAAGGAAATATATACAGTTTCGTCTCTCTATTCCATTACATAAGGAGGTTATTTGTTTAATGAAAAAACATATTTTATGCTTTGGAGATTCGAATACGCACGGCTACTGCGCGTACAACGACGGACGCTTTGATGAAAAGGAACGCTGGACCTGCCTTCTGGGAAAAAAACTGGGTGAAAACTATCTGGTCATCGAGGAAGGGCTTTCCGGGCGCACCACCAGCTTTTCCGATCCCATCCATGAAGGGCTTTCCGGTCTGGATTATATCTATCCCTGCCTGATGAGCCATGAACCTGTGGACCTGCTGATTATTATGCTTGGCACAAACGATACCAAGGAGCGATTTGGTTCCTCTGCCGCCTGTATTGCCTTAGGCCTCAAACGCCTGATTGCCAAAGCCATCGCCACTACCGACAGCTGGAGAAACCATAAACCAAATATTCTCATTGTAACGCCAAAAACGATAGATAAGGAATACGAAACCACCGCCATTGCCGCTACTATGGGGCGGGGCTGTGCAGAAAAATCGGAAGGTCTGAGGGAAGAATACCTCAAAATAGCAAAACTCATGGGTTGCCATTACTTTGATGCAAATACCGTGGTAAAGGAAAATAACCATATCGACTATATGCACCTGACGGCAGAAGGTCATCAGGAACTGGCAGAGGCATTAGCCGAACTTATTCCCGATCTTCTGTAACACAAAAGGGACAGTAAGAAACAAAATTTACCATTCTGTTTCTTACTGTCCCTTCTTTACCATCCCTGTACTAAATTCAGCATAGCTTTTCCAGAACAGATGCACTTGTCCGTTCATTATTCTGGCTGCACTTATCAAAATATCTCCTGTAATATTCGGTATAAATTAAATCCACCAAAAACAGCTGACTAATTTCCGCAGAGGTCGATCCCCCCTGAAGCGGCCCCTCATTCGCCCCCGATAATAAGGTAACATCTGCATAAGAGCTTAACGGAGATTTCACAAACCTTGTAATACAGATAATCTTTGCTCCTGCCTTTTTTGCCACACGGGCTACATGAATCGTATCCTTTGTTGCACCGGAATAGGAAAATACTATGGCTGCATCATCTGGCGTCATTGTAGCTGCCGCCATCGCCTGCATATGGCTGTCCTGAATACAGACCACCTTATTTTCAATCCGCAGAAACTTATTCATCGCCTTCATCGCAGTCAGCATACTTGCCCCCACGCCGTAAAAGAAGATTCTCCTGGCTTCGTAAAGCATGCGGATCGCCTGGTCCATCTTTTCCTCCCGAATCAGGGAATAGGTTTCCATCAATGCATTGATATTTGTGTTCAGCACCTTTTTCGCCAGTTCATTAAAGGAGTCCTCCACCGAAATATTATTTCCGGTAAACTGGTCCATCTCATCCTGGTTCTCTCCAATGCTTAAGGAAAGCATCATTTTAAACTCCTGGTAGCCCTTCAGTTCCATAGTTTTGCAAAAACGAAATACACTGGTATCGCCTACCTCACAAGCCTCAGCTAAATCGGTAATCGACATAAACAATACTGCCTTTGGATTTGCCAGAATATAATCTGCCACCTTTTTTTCTGCCTTTGTAAGCTGGTTATATGCGGATTTGATTCTGGTAATAAAATCTCCCTGCATACATATCCCCTTTCGTCTTTCCGTCTCTTATTTGGTCGTTTCCTTTCAGTCTCTTTCCTGCTGTAAGTATTTTATCTGTTTTTTGGGGTCTTGTCCAGTATCAATAGACGCTTTTATCTTGGTATGCTTGTATATTTTTTCGGCAATTTCCTTATTTTGCAAATTTCGTTCCCTTTTTTCCTTTTTCTGCAAATTTATCCTCGTCAGGGGAAATTCAAAATGCCCGGTAAAGCGGGAAACTTCCTTAAATAGATTATAACAAACGGGAGGCCAAATAGGCGGCGCCTAAAAGTCCGGCCTGATTTCCCATCTCGGCCCGGCGGATTTTCACCTGCCCAAAGCTTGGCATTATCTGTTTTAACGTCTTTTGCTGCACCTGTTCTAAAATATAGGGCTGGGCCATCACTCCGCCGCCCAGAACAATACAGGCAGGATTAAATATATGGGTCAGCGTTACCAGACCCCATACAATCTCGTCAATCCAGTCATCCACCACCTGCTTTACCTGCGGCTCTTTGATTCGGGCAAAAATCTTCCTCCCATCCGTTAGGCTTTCATCCATTTGCCTTGCCCTTGCAACCAAAGCGGTGGCTGAGGCATATTTTTCATAACAGCCGCTGAAATGGTCATTTTCCATCCGTACTTCGGGATGAACCAAAAGTCCGCCAAATTCCCCGGCAGAAAACGAATTGCCCCGATACAGTCCCTTTCCCAGCACAATAGCGCCGCCCACACCAGTTCCATAGGTGATGCAGAGAAAGTCATCCATCCCTTTCGCCGCACCAAACCTTCCTTCACCGACCGCTGCGGCATTTACATCATTTTCCACAGCAACAGGAACTTTAAACTCCTGCTCCATTATCTCACAGACCTTTGTCCCCGTATAACCGGGAATGTTTTCATTCGCATAACGGATAAAGCCCTCCACAGAATTTACCTGTCCTGCTGTGCTGATGCCGATAGCATCAAAACTTCCATAACCATGCAGAATCTTTTTTGCCTTCTCCATCACGGCTTCACCGCCCTGTTTCGCCTGCGTAGGCTCTTCCCGGACTTCCTCAGTTAACCCGCCTGTCCAGATTCCCGATTTAATGGAGGTGCCCCCTATATCTAATGCTGCAATTCTCACGTTCTTCCTCCTGCCCTGCGGCTTTATCGTTTATCTACTGCATCGATAAAACGTTTTGCAATTTCGAGCGGACGGGTAATCGCACCGCCGACAACAACAGCATGGGCGCCGGCCTCCAGCACCTTCACTGCCTGATCCGGGTAATGAATTTTTCCTTCTCCAATTACCGGAACACTCACCGTCTCTGCCAGGCGGCGAACCAGT
Organism: uncultured Lachnospiraceae bacterium; assembly: GCA_910584785.1. Taxonomy (GTDB): domain Bacteria; phylum Bacillota; class Clostridia; order Lachnospirales; family Lachnospiraceae; genus Caccovicinus. Next base: position 57,736 of record CAJUDX010000005.1, read on the forward strand.
TCATAATCCGGCTCATCCAGCTTTGGCGAATAATCGGTATAGCCGCTCATCGTCGTTCCGACAATATCCATACCCAGCTTCCATGCATTTACCCCTTCTTCATAGGTGGATATATCTGCCATTAAGATAGCATCCGGGTATTTCTGGCGAACTTCCGCAATAAATTCATTTACCGTCCTTCCATCACCCCTCTGGCGAAGCGTACAGTCTAAAGCAATCACATCGCTGCCCACCGCCACCAATTCATCCACTTCTTTCATCGTCGGTGTTATGTAGCTCTCAAATCCGGGATACTGCACTTTAACCAGGCCAATCACCGGAAGGCCTGTTTCCTCTTTAATCGCCACTACGTCACGAATACTGCTGGTGCGGATCGCCGGAGTACCTGCCATCTTGCCTGCGCGGGCCATTAAATACATCATGGACTTTTCCTCCACATACAGCGGCTCTCCCGGCAGCGCCTGACAAGAAACAATTACCCTTCCCTTGATACGTTCAAACAATTCAATTTTGTTCATGACATCCTCCTTTACCCTAATTCCCCTAATTTTTACGAATAAATTCCCCTTTCTTTATCTATTTCTACTATATCATAAAGAAATATTTTTTTCAATATAATATAACAAAAAATCTTTTCTCTTTATTTTCCAGTTTTAACCTTTCTCAATTTTAGCTATCATCCCATTTCCAACAAAGTTTTTCCGGCATTGTAAGAAATTCTTCACATAATTTTCAAATTTTACCATGATACTTGTGTTATGATAGAACACAACACTTAACCTCAACAGGAGTACAGACTATGAATACTTACCAGACATTACTAAGGAGTGTCGCCTCCCTTTTTCTTGCCACAGTTTTCTCTGTTTCTTCCTACGGAAAAGAAGCAGATGCTTTATTGCGTCCCCAAAACTTTGAGCCGGGCTTTGCCCAGCTTTCCCTGGGTGATGAATATGCCTCCTATCAGTGGGGCTTAAAAAATGATGGTCAGTTCCAGCTGATGCGGATGATTGCCACCTTCCGTTCCCTTGATTCCGTTTATGGGCACAGAAAGGGGCGTTCTTCTTCGATAACCCTGCCTGATTTGGGGCCGGGACTGATAGAGCTTGAACCCCAGGTCAGCCATGCTGTTTCCGGCATGGATATTAATGTCCTTCCCGCCTGGGAACAGTACGACGCCAAGGCCCCGGAAGAAAAACGGCAGGTAATCGTCGCCGTCATCGACACAGGAATTGATTACAGCCATCCTGAGCTGCAGCAGGCTATGTGGACAAACCCCGGCGAAATTCCAGGTGACGGGATAGATAATGATCAAAATGGCTATATCGACGATGTCCACGGATGGAATTTCCACACCAACAGCCCCACCCTGTACAGCGGAACGGAGGACAGCCATGGAACCCATACAGCCGGCACCATAGCTGCTGCCAGAGGCACAGGAGGCATCGCAGGAATTACCGATAATCAATTTGTTAAACTGATGTCATTAAAGGCCCTGGGCGGTCCTCTGGGCATCGGTTCACCGGAAGCAGTCATCAAAGCCATCCACTATGCCGAGGCCAACGGCGCCTCCATCTGCAACCTCAGCCTGGGTAGCTCCGCCTACAGTGAAGAACTGGCGGAAGCCATAAAAAATTCCAATATGCTTTTTGTTATCGCCTGCGGAAATGGTGATTCGCGCGGACAAGGCTATAATATTGATGCCGATCCGGTCTACCCCGCTGCCCTTCCTTTTGATAATGTAATCTCGGTAGCCAGCCTGTTCTTTGATGGAAACCTTGATTCCAGCTCTAATTTTGGCACCTTTTCCGTCGATCTGGCGGCTCCGGGCTCCTATATTTTAAGTACGGCTCCGGGCGGTGGCTATGCCTTTATGTCAGGAACTTCGATGGCTGCCCCGATGGTTACTGGTGTTGCCGCCATGGTCTATTCCTACCGCACCGACCTGACCTTAACCGGCCTTAAGCAGGTGTTGATTGGCTCTGCCCGCCCCTTAGAAAGCTTACAGGGAAAAACCGTGTCCGGCGGCATCGTAGACGCTCATGCTGCCTTAAACTATGGATTAACTTTTAGTCAATAACAATCTGCAAAAGAAAGAGGAATCCCTATGCTCCCATTGTCCACCACGCCCCAGACACGCTCCCGATACTGGGATATCGTCCGGGGTATCGGCATTTTATCCATCGTCATGGGACACTGTTTCTCCCATGCTGTTATCTATGTTTATACTTACCACCTGGCGATTTTCTTCTTCGTTTCCGGCTTTCTCTATAACGAAAAACGCTATGGTCAGGACCCCTTTGCTCATATTGGAGCAAAACTGAAAAGTTCCTGGCCTAACTATATGCTTTATATGTCGCTCTTTGTCCTGCTCCACAACCCATTTCAGATCATGGGAATCAATGCCCCTGCCCAACACTACACCCCCAGCCAAACCCTGGCCCATTTAGGAAATTCCCTTGTTTTTTACGGTGCAGAACCCATGGGCGGCGCCCTATGGTTCGTGCCGGTCTGGGTTTTAGCCTGCGGGATATTTGGAGGAATCGCCTGGTTTTCCCTGCGTTTTTCCCGCCCGTTTCTTATCCTTATCCCTGTCAGCCTGATGCTGAGCTGTGTGGGAGCTTTTCTGATGTTTCGTGAGGTTTTCCTTTTTTACCGCGTCCACCTGGTATTCTTAGTGCAGCCTTTCTTTGCTGCAGGATGGCTGTTAAAAACTAAGCTTCCCCAGTTCAGGCGCTTTTTGGCATGGTATATCGCCCTGCCCTGCGCCCTTTTTCTGGGCTTTCTGGTCAATGCCTGGCAGCTCCACATCGATATTGCCGTGGGTCGTATCGGCAATGGCTGGCAGTTCTTTTTCCTGGCCTTCCTTGGCATTTACTGCTGCATGACCCTTGCCGATCTGCTGGACAAGATCGATGGCCTGGGACGGCTCTTCGCTTTGTGGGGAAGATATTCCTTTGATATTATGGCGCTCCATTTTCTCATCTTTAAACTCATGGATGTAAGCTATGGAAGGCTGTATCATCATCCGCTGGAATACTACTCTGCCTTTCCCCATGCCTTCGGCGGTATTCTCTGGCCCGTTTACGTTCTGTTAGGAACCACCTTTCCCGCTCTGCTGGGCTATGGGCTGGAGCGGCTAAAAAAGGCATCGCTTGCGTAATCGGCGGCTTCATGCTATAATTCTGTCCATAAGTCTTAACGAAGGAGTATAGCTATGAAAAAAATCCGAACCTTCTGTCTGCTTTTCGGTTTCGCCGCGGTTATGCTGATGCCTGCCCTTTTAGGCCGATGGGCTTCCCGTTTTGCGTTAAGCGGCGTCAGTGAGACAGCCGCTTTTCCTGATTTAACCATGGAAGGTATCCTCAGCGGCAGTTTACAGGAGACATTAAATACCTGGTATTCCGAACATCTTCCCGGACGGGATTTAATGATTAAACTTAGAAACCAGGCCATCTTTTCCCTTTTTGCCAAATCGCCAAATTCCAATATTGTGATTGGAAAAGATAATGTCCTCTTTGAAAAAGAATATATCTTAAAATACGAAAAGTACTATCCGCCCGTTACCAGGGAATACACCGAAGAGCTCTGCGGTAAACTGACTCAAATCCAGGAAAAGCTTAACGAACGGGGAAAGGAAATGTATATTTTTATCACGCCCACCAAAGTCCGCTACTACGAGGAATATGTCCCGGACTGCTATATACGTGCCAACCGTTTTCCCAACGAATTAGGCAACTATGAGCAGTTTACTGCCACCTTAAGCCAGTACCCCCTGCATGTATATGATTCCATTCCCTATATTAACCAGAGGATGGAATCTGCGGATTTTCCCTTTTATTATAAAACGGGAAGTCATTGGTCCTGGATGTTAAGTCTTGAGGTAACGGCAGATTTTGTCCGTTATCTTAACACAGAAAGCCGCTTTTCCTTCCCGGAAATCACCACGACCGTTCATCCGGTTGCTGAGCCCCTTCACCCGGATGCTGATATTTTCCAGTTGTTAAACTTATTTATCCGCCCCTATGATACGTATTTTCAGGCAGATCTTATCGCCAACCCGCGGACGGATGAAGGGCCTAATCTGTTCTGCCGCGGCGGAAGCTTTATGGGACAGACCATCGCCCCATTAATCAGCAATGGTTACTTTAACCAGGACACCTACATCGAAAATACGCTGGTTACTCATAACCGTTTTACGCAGTCATCTAATTTTTCGGATTACTCGGAGATTGATTTAAAACAGGAAATTGACCAGGCCGATATCATTATCCTTGAGGTCAATGAAGCCCATATTCCCGTTATGAGCTTTTCTTTAATCGACTATATCATCGAGCATCCTGAGATATTAAGCGAATAATGGAGGAAATAACATGGTTTTCGTATCTCCTGTTTTTATCTTTATCTTTCTGCCCCTGACGCTTCTTTGCTATGCAGCGGCGGAATTTACCAGAAAAAAATGGATAAAAAACTTTACCCTGCTTCTCTTTTCCCTGATTTTTTATGCCTGGGGCGGAATGAGCTATCTGCTTTTACTGATGCTATCTATCGTGGTCAATTACTTCTTTGGACGGTTATTGGAACGGGGAAAAAAACGAAAAAACATCCTGATTCTTTCCATTATTTATAATGTGGGGATTCTCTTTGTTTTTAAATACTTTAACTTTTTTATGGACAGTATCCGCGGTGCCGCAGGACTGATGCACATGGATTTTGCCCTGGTCGTCCCCGCCATCACCCTGCCCATCGGAATTTCCTTCTTTACCTTTCAGATTATGTCTTATATCTTTGACGTTTACCTGGAAAAGGTGGAAGTACAGAAAAATATACTTGACCTTGCCCTTTATATTATGCTTTTTCCGCAGCTGATCGCCGGACCGATTGTGCGCTATATCGATGTCAACCGGGAAATTAAACAGCGGCACACCAGCCTGGAAATGGTCCATGACGGGCTGATTCGTTTTATGATTGGCTTTAATAAAAAGATTTTATTAGCCAACGGCATGGGCTATGTCGCCGATACCATTTTCTCAGAAATTCATCTGGTTAACACACCACACGCCTGGCTGGGTGCAATCTGCTATGCACTGCAGATTTATATGGACTTTTCCTCTTATTCGGATATGGCGATTGGTCTGGGAAAACTATTTGGATTCCACTTTTTGGAGAATTTTAATTACCCTTATCTCTCTTTGAGCATCAAGGAATTTTGGAGAAGATGGCATATTTCCCTGTCCAGCTGGTTTCGGGATTATGTCTATATCCCACTGGGAGGAAACCGGCACGGCAAAATGGCAACCTACCGCAACCTTATGATTGTATTCATCCTTACCGGATTCTGGCACGGAGCAAACTGGACCTTTATTCTGTGGGGATTATTCCATGGTATTTTCCTGATTTTAGAGAGAGGAAGATTTGGAACATTATTAGATAAGCTTCCTGGAATTATCAAACGAATCTATACCTTGGTGGTTGTGCTGATTGGATGGGTATTTTTCCGCTGTGAATCCTTAATCGATGCACTGCACTACCTCCGGGCGATGTTTGCATTTGATTTTTCGGATCTGCATCGGCTGACTGTAACGGAATGCCTGGATCGGGAATTTTGGTTTTTATTTGTCCTGTCCCTTATCGGTTCGCTGCCGCTTATCCCTGTACTGAGGAAAAAATTCAGTGAAAATGCGGCATTGGGAATGCTCGCAGAATTTGGACTGTTGGGAAGCTTTGCTTTTGCTGTATGTTACATGGTGGGAGCGGACTTTAATCCTTTTATTTATTTCAGGTTTTAAAAAGCAGGGAGCTGCTGCAAAATAACGGCTAAATGCACGATATAGATCAGAAACCACTGGCATTTCATCCATATATTGTGCATCAGCCGCATTTTGCAAAAGCTCCTTGTTTTTTCTATTTCTTTGTATGTATCTTATTTTTCAGTAATTCTTTTCTATTCAGGCAGCTATACCTCAACCTTCTGCAAATGATACTGAAAAGCAGTATATTCCGGCACTTCCCTTGGGATCGGGATACCTGCATTCATCAGGGCAGCACCTGAAGAAGTCTGCTCTCCTCCATTGATTTGATACATGGCGTCTGGTTCAAGGCCCTTTGCACAGATATATTCCTGAGGTCCGTTGCAGGTTAGGTTCGTCACCACCACACTGAGCAGGGATTCCGTCTTGTCCTTGGTTACATGCTGCCAGGCGGTCATATTGCCCGGTTCAAAAGGATTCGTCAGGCGATAGAAGTCCCCGTAAAAGGTAATATGGTAGTATTTGCGGAAAAGGTCGCTCTGTTCCTTACAAAGCTTTCGCTCCTCTTCAGACAGGTGTGTGGCATCAAGTTCATAGCCAAAGGTTCCGCACATGGCAACGACTGCCTTGGTCTTTAACGGCACCAGTTTTCCGCTGTCAGAAATATGCGCACCCATGGTAGAAGTCGGATAGACAAAGGATGTGCCATAATGCAGCTTTAAGCGGTCAATGGGATGGTTATTATCGCTGACCCAATACTGCGGATAGTAATGCAGCATCGCCGCATCGTAGCGCCCGCCGCCTCCGCTGCAGCCCTCAAAAAGAATATCAGGATGGGTAAGGATAATTTCATTCATCACACGGTAAAGACCCAGAATGTAGCGGTGGTAAACCTCCCCCTGTTTATCGGCAGGAAGGGCATTAGACCAGATATCGGCAAGGGAGCGGTTAATATCCCACTTGACATAGTAAATATTAGCATCATCCAGGATGGAATTTACACTCTTGATCAAATAGTCCTGAACATCCTTACGGCTCATATCCAGGGCCATCTGATTGCGGCTGCGCACGGCATGACGTCCGGGAATCTGCATCGCCCATTCGGGATGCGCACGGTAAAGGTCGCTGTCTTCCGATACCATCTCCGGCTCAAACCAAATACCAAACTTCATATCCAGCGCATTGATCTGCTCGACAAGCTGGTGCAGTCCGCATTTGATTTTATCTTTATTCACATACCAGTCACCCAGTCCGCTGTTGTCATCATCGCGTTTGCCAAACCAACCGTCATCCATCACCAGAAGGTCCACGCCCATCTTTTTTGCCGCCTTGGCAATTTCCACCAGCTTAACATCGTCAAAATCCATAAACGCTGCTTCCCAGCTGTTAATCAGCACAGGGCGCTGTACCTTGCTGACAAACTTACTCCGGCAGAGATTCGTGCGGTAAAAATCATGGTAAAGGTGTGAAAGTCCGGTAAATCCATGTTGTGAAAAAGCCATGACCACTTCAGGAGCTTCAAAAACATCGCCGGGATTAAGCTCATAAACGAATTGCTTGGGATTAATTCCCATCACAAAGCGTAGTTGATCGTACTGATCAAGTTCGGCCTCAGCAAGGAAGTTCCCGCTGTACATTAAGGAAAAACCATAGCATTTCCCAAAATCTTCGGTAGCCTGCTTATCACAGAGAATAACAAAGGGGTTCTGCTGATGGCTGGATGAACCGCGGATACTGCCAATCGAATGAATATGATGAGTCATTCTTTGTCGCTCAACCTGGCGCTCCTGACCATAACGACCAGGCAGACTGACTAAATCAAAGGCTGATCCATTTAACCAGTCCAGACAAACTGACATTATCTTCCGCAGATGAATGGGGGAAGATCCAGCATTCTTTACTTTTAATGCGCGGGTGATAATGTCTGCCTCTTCAAATACACTGTAAAGCAGCGTCAGCTCTACCTTGCTCACTGCGTCGCAAAGGGTGATCTCCAGGCTCTGTACATGATCACCGGGATTGGCAAACACACAGGGAAGGGTATCCAGCTGGTATTTTCCATCCAGAATACGGTAATTGTTTACTTTTCCGTGAAAAGAATAGCTTCCATCCCCATTCACCACCTCGATACTGGGCGTGCGGAAATCTCCCTGCTGCTGTGTGGAAAATTCCTGCGGCTGGGCATCCAGAGAAAAGGTTCTTTCATTTCGGGACTCGTAAGGATTCCCGGAAAAACCCCGGTCATACTGCTGAATCTGATAAGATACATCGTTATCAGAAATCGTCGGGCCATAATACAAATGCAAAAGGTAATCCAGATTTCCCACTTTCATCTGGTATGTAGTGTTCTTTGTGTGCAGGGTAATTGTCTTGTATTCTTCCTGATAAATAATACTCATAGCCTTCTTACGTCCTCCTGGTTTATGATTTCATTTTGTGTATTTGATTACTATCCACTTTCTGCTTGCTTTCTACCGCTGCTACAGGATAAATATTTGTACTCATTATACAAAAAAAGACCAGGGGATTCAAGAAGCGAAATAAACAATTATCAGTTCTGTTCATGGATAAAATAGTCAAATCGTTCTTTGGGATTAGCCAAGTTTAACCTTTTTCCACTTCACAGAGCCAGCATTATCTATCAGGTTTATCAAATCCAAAAAGCCACGTTTTTTCCTGCCCTTACACCCGTATCTTCTTCTCCCTCCGATACTCCTTCGGCGATATGCCAAAGTATTCCCTGAACAGACGATGAAAATAGCTGGTATTATCATACCCCACTTCGATACTGATATCTGAAATCGTCGCCCTGGTGTTTAAGAGCAGGTGAGCGGCGAGATTTAATCGCTTGATCTGCAAAAGTTCCTTATAGTTTTTCCCTGTCATTTTCTTAATTGCACGGGACAGCCAATAAATATCATAGCCCAGTAAATGACAGAGTTCATTCAGCCTTCCGTCCCGGTAATGTTCTTCAATATACCGCAGTACGTCCATCAATAAATTAGGTTCAAAGGTCTCCGGTCCCAAATCCATCTTATCCGTATAATTGACAAGTGTCATAAACAAAAGCCCCATCCCCGTTTGATTAAGAATATAGGTATTCGGCTGAGGGTTTACCAGACTCCAGGCCATGTTTTCCAAAATATGCTGTACCGGAAGTACATCAGCAACTTTACAATGAATATATTTATTTCCTTCCCTGCCATTTTTCAAATAATCCAGCATATAATTCCGCAGAAGATTTTCTCCGTCTCCCAACATGGAAAAAATAAGTTCAAAAAAATCCGGGAGAAAAAGAAAATGCAGGGCCACATCCTGATCGCCTGCCGGAAGGATCTCCTGGTCGGCATCCGGGCTGACAAGCAATAACTCTCCCTGCTTTAATATCACTCTCTGATGCTCAATGCAATGCAGCAGCTGTCCCCTGCACACATACATTCCCTCAATATAGTTTCGTTTATTCCGGGAATAATGCACAAAGCGGCAATGGCGGCAAATCTGCATCAATTCTCCTTCAACCAGCATCGCTTTCCTGTCCAGGTCGGGATAGTTTCCCTCGATATAGCGGGATTTTCCTTTTCCCTCTAAAAGCCTTCTTTCCTCTTGTGTTAATTCACTTAACTGTTTAATCAATTTGTCATTCATTTCCATACCTATATTCTCAGGCAAAACCTGTGCTTTCAATTAACGTTCCATTTATTATTCGTATCTGCCGCCAAATTATGACAGTTTTTGCAATTTTTCTTCCCATTCTGCCATTGCTTTTTTCTAATATTCCTGCTATAGTCTATATAACGATAGGAGGTTTATCATATGAGCGCTCAATTATCATCTTCTGCACGTTCCTGTTCCTGCAAAAACTATTTGCCGCTGCTCAGGAAACGAAAAATCCAGTGGTTTCTTTCCCGGATTTCCCTGTATGAAACAAAGGGATGCGATTTACTGGAGGCGATTGATTTTGCTATTGATGACTGTCTGGTGGAAGGTATTTTCTATCCCCTCTTTATGCATCGCCGTGAGGAAATAAAAGAACTCCTCTTGCAGCAATTTCCGGTGGCTTTTACTCATTACCTTTATTTTTTTACCGAGCACAGTCTTGTAGAATAGCCTGAACCAGCCCGCTGGCGCTGGCCTCCCTGGCGATACAGTCAGGATAAAACCCTGCCTTCTGTAATGCCAGGGCAGTAACTTCACCAATACAGCAGAGCTTTATCCCCATGGAATCCACTCTGCTGTTCCCATGCTCTTTCAAAAAAGCCCTGATCCCTGAAGCACTGGCAAAGGTAAGATAGGTATAATCCCTCAGCCGTTCTTCGGAACAGAATGCATTTCCCGTCACATCATAAATCGGAAGGTCTGTAAACCTCACCCCCGCATCTTTGAGGATTTCTGTCAATTCCTCTGACCCCTGTTTAGCCCTTGGAATCAGCACCCGTTCATTTTTTTTCAGGCACTTTGCCAGTCCCAGCCCCAAATCACGCCCCGTATAACACGCAGGCATATAATCCGGCTGAAGATGAAATTCCTTTAATGCAAGGCATGTCCCCATTCCAATTACGGCAATCTTTATCCCCCCCAGCTTCCGCAAATCCCAAAACTGCCCAGCCTCCCGATGAAAAAATCCCTGAAAATACCGCCGCACCCCATTTGCACTGGTAAATACAAGCCAGGTATACTCTCCCAGATGTTCATAGCTGCTCTGCATCTTTTCTTCATTGATGGGAAGCACAGACAAGCTCCCTGCTGTCTCCGCCTCTATCCCTGCCCCGGCAAACTTCTCCTTAAGCCGCTCCAAAAGCGCAGGGGTTCCAATCATCCCCACCAAAGGCTTTTCCGATTTTACCGTGGGTTCCGCTTTGCTGTTCGCCCAGCCAAGACGCAGACCCGCCGTCTCCCCCACAACAATAACCGCCGGCGTTTTCAGTCCCGCCTTCTGCACTTGCTTTTCTATCGTTTCCAGTGTGCCAAATACCTCTCTCTGTCCGGGAAGCGTGCCCTCCTGAATCACTGCCGCCGGCGTCTCCTTTTTCCATCCCTGTTTCTGTAATCCCTCTGCAATCTCCCCCAAATGGCTTAATCCCATTAAGCAGACAACCGTTCCGCCGCAATTGCCCAGATGGTAAAAATCCTCCGGCAGTCCCCCATCTGCTTTTGTATGCCCGGTAAAAATATGCAAACTCCTCCCCAGCTGCCGGTGCGTAACGGGTATACCTGCTAAAGCGGGTACAGCAGTCGCTGACGAAACACCGGGGATAACATAAACCGCAATCCCCGCGTTCTGCAAGGCCAGCACTTCCTCTCCTCCCCGCCCAAAAACAAAGGGATCACCGCCCTTTAAGCGTACCACCTGCTGTCCCAGCTTTGCCTGCCGGATTAAAATAGCATGAATTTCCTCCTGGGGATATGCATGATTCCCTTTTCGTTTCCCCACATAGATTTTTTCACAGCCCTCCCTCCCGTAATCCAAAAGACGCTCCGATACCAGGGAATCATAAACAATACAATCACAGGTTTTCAACAGCTCCATTCCTTTAACCGTAATCAATCCCTCATCCCCCGGTCCCGCACCTACCAAATACACCTGTCCTGTCTTTTCCATCCTATTCTCCTCCCAGCAGCTGATTCGCCAGATCCTTTGCCGCCCTTTTCGCCGCCTCTTCATCCTCCCCGTCCATAATAAAGGTTAAAACCGCTCTGCGCCTTTTCCCATCCTTTTCATAAATACCAGACAACCGTCCTTTTCTCCCATCCTCCAATCTTTCACAATACACCCCCACCGGCGCATGACATCCTGCGTTCAGCCGGTGAAGAACCTCCCTCTCGGTCAAAAACTGACGCATTGCCCCCGGATCGGACACAGCCTCTGCTATCCGGTTGATTTCCTCTCCTTTTCGTCCCTCAATCACTAGAATCCCCTGTCCGCCAGCCGGAATCATTTCCTGTGCTGTAAAATAGTGAAATTCATAATTCCCATCACGCTCATCCAATAATCCCAGCCGTTCTAATCCCGCAGCTGCCAGCACAATCCCATCGTACCTTCCCTCTTCCAGCCGCTTAAGCCGGCTCAATACATTACCGCGCAAGCTTTCAACCACAACCTCCTTTCGCAGCTGACCTGCTGCTGCCATATCCTCCAGCTGCACCTTCCGCCGCAGTGAAGAAGTTCCAATCCTTCTTACCCGGTGTATCTCCTCCCCCTTCATCGTAACCAGGACGTCCCGCACATCACCACGCGCAAAAGCCCCGACAATTTCCAGCCCTTCTGCCAGTTCCAGCGGCAGATCCTTTGCACTGTGCACGGCAAAGTCAATATCCTCAGCCAAAAGCGCTTCCTCAAACTCAGAGACAAACACACCCTTCCCGCCAAATGCCAGAAGCGGCTTATCCAAAATCTTATCCCCGACCGTTTTCCGGCAAATAATTTCAATCTCTACCTGCGGAAACTTCTGTTTCATTGCCTCCGCCACCAACTTCGTCTGTGCCACTGACAACGCACTGCTTCTTGTCCCAATCCGAATTTTTGTTTTCATTCTATCAATATTCACTTTCATCCTGTTTTTTCATTGCCTCAATCACTTTCCACACATCTTCTTCCTTAATCTCCCCATTCCTCTCAAGCCCCCAAACAAACAGCCGGGAAAATACTTCTTCCCTTATCTTCGGTTCCTGCACCTTCTCTTTAACCAAAGGCCGCAGCTTCCCCAGTTCTTCCACCAGCTTCCCCATTGCCCCAAAAAGCTCATTCCCTATTTTCTCCCGCAAATACCGCGAAGCTGCCGGACTGTTCCCCCCGGTTGTAATCCCGATCACCAGATCACCCTGCCGGACAAGCGCCGGAAATAAAAAGCTGCTCTCCTCCTTATTATCTGCCACATTTACCGGAATTTTCTTCCCCTGACAGTACCGCGCCATCTTATGGTGGAAAACTTCATCGCTTGAGGCGCACAGCACCAAATCCATCCCTTCGGCATCCTCGACCGCAGCCCTGCGCCAAACCCCCTTTATCCTTTTCATCCCTTCGCCGCAAGCACTCCCCTCTCCTCTTATCTGCTTCCCTTCTAATCCCACTTCTTCCCGTTCCTTCAGCAGTTCAAGCATCTCCTCGCAAAATTTCTCCGCCACAACCACCACTTCGGCCCCATACTCCGCCATCGCCTTCGCCTTGCGAAAAGCTACCTTTCCTCCCCCCACAACCAGACACCGCTTCCCTTCTAAAGAGACAAATAATGGAAAATACGCCAAAGCAATCCCTCCCTGCTAAATTGAACATGTTAAGACACTCTTCCCCCACGAATCTCATACTTGTTCTCCATTATACATAAAAAAACAGAATTTGAAAACCGGGCGCGAAAAAAAAAACCGGAAATCCTCTTCCAGATTCCCGGTTCATCTCTCTTACAGCACCTTGCTCAAAAATGCTTTCAGTCGTTCGTTCTTTGGTTTCCCGAAAAATTCCGCCGGCGGCGCTTCTTCCACAAAATGTCCACCATCCATAAACATTACCCTTGTCGCCACTTCTTTGGCAAATCCCATCTCATGTGTTACTACAACCATCGTCATATGCTCCCTGGCAAGCTCTGACATTACATTCAGCACCTCACCCACCATCTCCGGGTCAAGCGCTGAGGTCGGCTCATCAAACAGCATTACATCCGGTTTCATCGCAAGCGCACGGACTATAGCGATTCTCTGTTTCTGCCCGCCGGAAAGCTGACTGGGATAAGCATGCGCACGGTCAGCCAGGCCTACTCTTTCCAGCAGTACCATGGCTTCCTTTTCCGCCTCCTGCTGGCTCTTTTTCTGCAGCTTCATCGGCGCCAAGGTCATATTTTTCATAATATCCATATGAGGGAATAAATTAAACTGCTGGAATACCATCCCCATCTTCTGCCGGTGCAAATCAATATTGGTTTTCGGATCTGTAATATCCGTCCCCTCCACAATAATCTGGCCTGATGTCGATTCTTCCAGACGGTTTAAGCAGCGCAGAAAGGTGCTCTTTCCTGACCCGGAAGGCCCCACCACAAAAACCACATCCCCTTTATGGATATCCACACGGATATTTTCCAGCACCTTTAACTCTCCAAACTGCTTACAAAGGCCTCTTACCTGAATCAGCGGTTGTGCAAAATTAACGTTCACTTTGGCGCAGCCTCCTTTCCAGAATCTGAACAAACCAGGTAAACAGCATCACCAGGGCCAGATAAATCAAGGCAACCGCAATCAGCGGCGGGAAGGCATCATAGGTCCGGCTTCGGATAATATCGCCGCCCTTGGTTAAATCCTGCAGGGCAATATAGCTTCCCACTGAGGTTTCCTTTAACAGGGAAATAAACTCATTGCCCAAAGCAGGAAGAACATTTTTAAATGCCTGCGGCATAATAATATGCCACATCGTTTGGAAATAGGTAAAGCCCAGGCTCCTTCCAGCCTCGAACTGTCCCTGGTCCACAGACATAATACCGCTTCGGAAAATCTCTGCCACGTAGGCCCCGGAGTTAATGCCAAATGAGATCACGGCCACCACAACCTTACTGATTTTCACCGATCCGAAAATAACAAAATAAATAATCATCAGCTGCACCAGCACCGGCGTTCCCCGGATAATCGTCAAATACAGCTTGCAGATAAAGTTACACAGCTTAAGCTTCCCTGTCTTATCATAGGTCGAACGAATAACCGCAACCAAAAAACCAATAGCGATTCCGATTAATACAGCAAACAACGTTACCTCAAGTGTAACCTTTAATCCATCGGTAATATATTTCCAACGGTCGTCTTTAATAAAATTGTTATAGATCGCCTCACTCATCTGGCTCTTCCCCTCTATCCTCGTTGTGTACGATGTGTTAACACATTACGATTACTCTGCCGTAATATACTTTGCGGTAATCTCATCCAGCTTTCCAGATTCCTTTAACTCTGCCAAAGCGCTGTTGATCTGCTCCAAAAGCTCAGTATTTCCCTTCTTTACAGCAATAGCATACTCTTCTTCAGCATAAGCGGCATCCAAAAGTTTTAAGCCTTCATTTTCGCTGACAAACACCTTTGCCGGTTCATTATCAATAATTACCACGTCAACCTTGCCCTGTAAAAGCGCCTGCACGGCATCCACACCCTTAAGGTAACGCTCCACCATATCATCGCCAAAATCATCGGTCGAATACAAATCGCCGGTCGTACCCTCCTGAACACCAATCAGCTTGCCCGCCAGATCGTCAGGCCCGGTAATCTCGCTGTCGCTGGTGACAATAATGGACTGTACTGCCGTTGCATAGGTATCAGAGAAATCTACATTCACCAAACGATCCTCGGTAACGGTCATGCCCGCTGCGCCAAAATCTGCCTTGCCGGATAAAATTTCCGGGATAATGGAAGCAAACTGAACATCCTCAACCACCAGTTCCTTCCCCATCTTTTCTGCAACTGCTGCCGCAATTTCCACATCAATTCCTACAATATCCGATCCATCCGGGCCGGTCATGCTGCTGTCATGATACTCATAGGGCGGAAATTCTGCATTTGTCACCATTACCAGGGTGCCGCCCTCACCAGCTGCCGCAGCTTCTGTTTCTTCACTTTCCTCCGCCTCAGCCGAAGTTTCTTCTGCATTATCTGCAGCCGTGGTTGTCTCTGCCGTCTCAGCTGCTGTGGTTGCTACCGTTGTCTCTGTCCCTGAATTACCGCCGCAGGCTGCCAGAGAAACCGTGCAAACTGCTGCTGCCAAACATAACATACTTTTTTTCATCATAATCTCCTCCTTGCAATTATGCATTTTTATGCATAACCGTTAATAAAAAAAGAATAACCGTATTTCATTATACGGCATTTCCCGAAATAATCAAGAGAAATTTTAAACAATCCAGGGAAAATCCGCCTTTTTTGCTTAATATTTGCCCAAACATCAATTCCCGACATCTGCATATTACGATTTGCGTTCGTTCATTTTACGGTTTGCGTTTGTTCACTGCAACATCTGCACATCCTCCTGTGCAGTTTAAATGGACGCCGGTTGACTTTTTACAGCGAATACGGTAAACTATGGGCAGAAAAATAAGGAGGTCTGGGAGACTTTCTCCCGTATTGACAATGAAACAATCAGAAGATTTGCGCCGGTTATTAGAATCCATCGATCGAAAGAGCTACCCGGCTTATAAATCCGCACAGGGAGCCTATCAATTCGGAAATTTCACCTTATC
Organism: uncultured Lachnospiraceae bacterium; assembly: GCA_910584785.1. Taxonomy (GTDB): domain Bacteria; phylum Bacillota; class Clostridia; order Lachnospirales; family Lachnospiraceae; genus Caccovicinus. The sequence continues at coordinate 73,682 of CAJUDX010000005.1, forward strand.
CATCGACCATGTCCAGGGCGATCCATTTGCTTCTCCTTCGAAGGTCAGCATTACCGTGGCACACGAAAAAGCCGGATACCCGGCAGTTTTTTTCGACCAGCTGTGGAAGAAAACGGCATTAGAGGATTACCTTGTCCGTCAGTTCGGGCGAGAAATTGCCCAATATAATTTTAAGGCCAGGGGTTCAGGAAAAAGCGGTTTAATCGCCATCAGCAACCCCGGACCAGAGATTCTTTCACGGACAGCCTGCGACTGCACCAAAACAGGAATTACCGCCCGCTTCGAGGTCGGTTTTCCAGCCAATGGCAGGACAATTAATTCCGGCGAGCTGATCCGCATCCTTTTTGACTTCCTTCCCCGCTGTGTCCGCAACGTATTCTTTTACGCCAGCCGCAACCCTAAAGAAGTTAAGGCAGTAATTGATTTAGCGGAGGATCAGCATTTTATCCGCGAGGAATTAAAGCGTCTCCGTCTCACCGCATTTATTGCCAATGGTGCAGTTCTGGCGCGGGAAAGCGGGGTTTCCAGCCGTCCGATGAAGGACTGTGTGCCCTTTATCTCACCGGAAAGTCAAAAAATCACGCTCACCCTTCCCCATAAAGGCGAATTATCCGGCATGGCAGTTCATGAAGGGATAACGCTGATTGTCGGCGGCGGCTATCACGGAAAATCTACCTTATTAAAGGCACTTGAACTGGGTGTTTATAATCATATCGCAGGGGATGGGCGTGAATATGTCATAACCGACGATACCGCGATGAAACTCAGAGCTGAGGACGGTCGAAGCATTAACCAGGTGGATATTTCCCTGTTTATCAATGATCTGCCAAACAAAAAGAATACGAAAAACTTTTCCACCCCCGACGCCAGCGGAAGCACCTCACAGGCCGCTGCTGTGATCGAAGGATGGGAGTCGGGCAGCCGGGTATTTTTAATCGACGAAGATACCTCAGCAACTAACTTTATGCTGCGGGACGAGCTGATGCAGCAGATAATCAGCCGGGACAAAGAGCCGATTACCCCATTTATCGAACGAGCCAGAGATTTATATGAAGAGGCCGGGATTTCCACCATCATGGTTGCGGGAAGCTCCGGGGCATACTTTTATATTGCCGACACCATTATCCAGATGGACTGCTACCGCCCACTGGATATCACCGGACAAACCAAGGCCGCATGTGCCAAATTCGGCGAAGATCCCACCACTCACGCACCAAACTTTGTCCTGCCCGCCAGAGGACGCCGCCTGCATGTGGAAAAAGAACACAATGGAAACTTCTCCAGCCGGGGCAATTACCACGGCGGAAGAAGCAGCTACGGGCAGCGCGATGACCGAAGCGGGAATGGACATGGACGGGAAGAACGCATTAAAACAAAGGTTCATGGAAAAGACTCACTCCAGGTAGGAAAGGAACAGGTCGATCTGCGCTTTGTGGAGCAGCTGATTCACAATGAGCAAACTGCCGCCTTGGCACAGATGATGCGCTACTGTATCGCCAACCAGCTCTTTACCCGGTACAGTGTGGAACAAATTGCCGACATGTTGTGGAACCAAATCCAGCAAAAGGGCCTGCCTTCCATCAGCGACGCTTCCTATGCCGCGATGGGCCTGTGCCTTCCCCGCCGCCAGGAAATCTTTGCATGTCTGAACCGGTATCGAGGATAGAAAATCTTTGCGTGCCTGAACCGGTATTTAAGGATAAAGAGAGAAAAAACTCCCAGGGAAACCATCGCTTCCCTGGGAGTTTTTTTCTGCATTTTAACATGGATATAACATTTTAATTACTATACAATGTTTATCCTACCCTTGTATAGATAATAAATATGCACAAATTACTTTAAGGTAACTTTAGCGCCTTCAGCCTCTAACTTAGCCTTCAGATCATCAGCCTCTTCCTTGGAAGCGCCAGCCTTAACTACCTTAGGTGCTCCGTCTACTACTTCCTTAGCTTCCTTTAAGCCTAAGCCGGTAGCTTCACGAACAACCTTGATAACCTTAACCTTATTCGGACCAACTTCAGTCAGCTCTACGTCAAATTCGGTCTTTTCTTCAGCTGCCTCTGCTGGGCCTGCTGCTGCTACAACCACACCAGCTGCTGCGGATACGCCAAACTCTTCCTCACATGCCTTTACTAATTCATTTAATTCTAATACGGATAATTCCTTGATAGCTTCGATAAACTCAGCAGTAGTTAACTTTGCCATTTTTATTTCCTCCTGTTTAAACGTTTATTTTTCTTTATTCAATCTCGGTCAATTCCTTGACCTTTAAAAATTTAGATTTCCTGACCTAAAAAAGCGCTTACGCCTCTGCGCCCTTGCTCTCAGCAATCTGATTAAGCACACGAGCCAAGTTGGAAATTGGTGACTGGATGCTTCCAAGCAGCTTTCCAAGCAGTTCTTCTCTGGATGGGATGGTTGCAATAACCTGAATTCCCTTCTGATCATAGTAAGTTCCTTCCACTACGCCAGCCTTTAATTCCAGCTGATTTGCGGTCTTTGCAAACTTAGCCAGAACTCTTGCCGGAGCGGTTGCATCCGTCTTGGAAACAGCCAGAGCGGTAGGTCCTTCCAGATCGGCATCCAAAGCTGCAAATGCCGTACCTTCAGCTGCACGCTTGATTAAGGTATTCTTATAAACCTTATAAGAAATGCCTGCTTCTCTTAACTGTTTTCTCAGAATCGTATCCTGTTCAACGGTTAAGCCGCGGTAATCCACAATTACAGCGGAAGCTGCGCCGTCAAATAATGCAGCGATTTCGTCTACGATTGGCTGCTTTAATTCAACCTTTGCCATGTTTTTTACCTCCTTTATAAAATAGGAAGACTGCGAAAAAAATCCCCCTCCGCCACAGGCAGAGAGGGACTACAAAATGCTTAACATAAACTTGCGTTTTGTACTTTCCTCGGCAGGCGTTTTCTCCTTATGCCTTACGGCACCTGCTGTCTTCGGCAGTCAACATATTTGATTCTAGCATAGAAATGATGAGGTGTCAACTTGTTTTTTTGTTTTTCTTCAATCAGCCAGACACAAACAAGTCCCCTAACCCACCGCTTTCGTCTTTGCGGCTTAGAAGCGTGGAACTTCCTTGATAGATTAAAAAGGCAGGAAAACCAATGGATCGATAGAGAAAGATTCTGACAGGATTTCCCGCAGCAATAACATTTTTTGTATTGCCGGGTTGTCGGGTTCTTTCATCGCCTCCTGTTGTATAAAATCTCCTGGAAGTACTACAAAGTAAGCAAAGCTTTCGGCAAAATCTTCACCGTAACTTGAGGAAGCATAGTAGCTGATAAAGGTTCGAGCGATATTTTCATCATGTACATACCACATCTCATTGGTGTACTGCACACCACCGTTCAGTGCCGTCCATCTGCTTTCAAATGCTGTATAATCCAAAAGGGTAAGATGAAGCATATGAGCATATTCATGCAGAAAAGACTGGACAAGCCCTGGAGGATTCATATATAACGCATCAGAATTCAGATTTATTGTAACCGTATCAAAATCATAGAATCCTGCTTGTACGAAAACGTAGTTGTAGTCCTTGCCCTCTTGGTAAAAATATACCGTAAGGATTTTTCCCTTTGCTGTCAACTGTGCCCTGGCAGAAAAATATAATTCTGTTGGGATTTTCTTGATCGCTTCTTCTAAGAGTGACAGGTAGTCCAGCAGTCTACTTAAATACGAAGCCCCAGTCAGGTTATCTTCAAAAGCAATTTTAATTCCATACATTTGCTCCAGTTCCGCCGTTTTATTGCTTACTTGTTGTCTTAATTCATCTGCGTTTTGAACATCGGAAGCATTAAAAAACTCAGGAGATAGACTAAACGCAGGCCCGACCTCGTCTGGAGTTAGGGCTGGTTCTTCAGCATAGGTATTTATACCCAGCCCAAGTAGCATCATCAAAATCAGGAACAATAAAAGAGTTTTTTTCATGTTGATTCCCCCCTCAATTACATTTTTTTGCGTTATATTATTTTCTTCATATTTTTTTCTCTTGGTCAAAATAAAAACGTATGTAATAATGGTATTTACAGTATCCGTCCTGATAAATTTCTGAATCGCAGTCCTTTGCTTTACAGTTTTTACTCCCACAGGCAGATATCTGCAAAGCCGTAAGCATTAGTAAAAAAAATATTCCGGCCTTTTTGTACATTACTATAATTGAGCAAATCCAAAAAACTGCACAAAAGATTCTACATTTTGTATTCTGTTCGCGGACAAAACAAATACAAAATCTCAAACATGTCGTTTGTTAGCGGACAAATTTGTGCAGAATTTCAACTTTGCTCATTTGTAATACATGATTTATTTTCTCCTTTTTCTACGTATTGGTTTTATGGATGAAGTTCGGCTCATCCCGGAGGGATTTGAGTTTACAAGTGACTGGTAAGGTATACTTTTCCAAAAACCTCTTAGCCACCCTGTTAAACAGCGGAGGTGGAGCATATTCCATAAGAAATCCCCTAAAAGAACGTCGGCGCTTAACGAGGTCTTTCACGAGTTTAGCGTCCGCTACGTTCTGATCGGAGCGAGAGCGCGGTTTCGTTGGAATATGTTCCGCCGCAGCGTAACAGCATGACAAAGTTTTCAAAAAATTTATGATTTGCAAATCTTTTTTTCTTACAATTTCCTTCGTTATTTTACTCAAAAACTGCTAAAAAGTCAATACCATTCTGTATTTTTTTGGAATAATTTGACGTGAAAAAATTTTTTTCAAAACCTATGCAATACATTCCGACAAATATTATTTACAAAAAAGAACTATAGATTAGCATACAATCTTCTAAGCTGCAATGACAATGGAAATACAGCATTTCAGCATAAAAATAAACCCGAATCTACTTTTCCACAAAGCAGTTCGGGCTTATCTTATTTTACCTGTTTATCTGCAATTCTATTACAACCTTAGTTCACCAGCTTAGCTACATTCAGCTTAACGCCAGGACCCATGGTGGAAGTTAAGGTAACACTCTTTAAGTAAGCACCCTTAACCGCACTTGGCTTAACCTTCATAATTGCATCAATAAGCGTCTGGAAGTTGTCCGCAAGCTTCTGCTCATCGAAAGAAGCCTTGCCAATCGGAACATGCACAATGTTATTCTTATCAAGTCTGTACTCGATTTTACCAGCTTTAATATCGTTAATAGCCTTAGTTACATCCATGGTAACAGTGCCAGCCTTTGGGTTTGGCATCAAGCCCTTGGGGCCCAGCACACGGCCTAAGCGTCCTACTACACCCATCATATCCGGGGTAGCCACAACTACGTCAAAGTCCAGCCAGCCTTCGTTTTGGATCTTCGGAATCAGCTCCTCTGCTCCCACGAAATCTGCTCCGGCAGCCTCAGCCTCATCAGCCTTTGGTCCCTTGGCAAATACCAGGATGCGTACGGTCTTACCAGTTCCATGAGGCAGAACAACTGCACCACGGATCTGCTGCTCTGCGTGACGTCCGTCGCAGCCAGTCCGAATATGAACTTCAACCGTCTCGTCAAATTTTGCAGAAGCGTTCTTCTTTACTAAAGCAATCGCCTCCGTTGTATCATACTGAATGGAACGATCCACAGCCTTAGCTGCTTCTACGTATCTCTTTCCTCTTTTCATTAACCTAACCTCCTAGTGGTATTGTCGGGGATGGTCCCTCCCACGTTTTCCTGTTGCTTTACGAAAGCGCGACCTGTCCTGCCATGCAAAGGCAGGAACGCACCTGTGCCGAATCCATTATTCAGCCACGGTAATTCCCATGCTTCTTGCTGTACCGGCTATCATGCTCATCGCTGCCTCTAAGGATGCTGCATTTAAGTCAGGCATCTTTAACTCGGCAATCTTTTGCAGCTCTTCCTTGCTGATAGTTGCCACCTTCGTCTTATTCGGAACAGCGGAACCAGATTTCAGCTTGCAGGCCTTCTTTAACAGAACGGCTGCCGGCGGGGTCTTGGTGATAAAGCTAAAACTTCTGTCAGCATAAACTGTAATCACAACCGGGATAATTAAATCTCCCTGATCGGCTGTTCTTGCGTTAAATTCTTTGGTAAACTGTACAATATTTACACCATGCTGACCCAGGGCAGGACCAACTGGCGGTGCTGGTGTTGCCTTACCAGCAGGAATCTGTAATTTAATATAACCTGTTACTTTCTTTGCCATCTTAGGCACCTCCTAATTTCGTGGTATTGTCGGGGATTTCCCTCCCACCAGCTTTTCCCGAAAGAAAAGCCGATTTCCTGTTACATCTTTTTTATCTCGCTGAAATTTAACTCAACCGGCGTTTCCCGACCAAATACTTCGGCATTAATCGTGATCGTTTTCTTACCCTCGTTAATGGATTTAATCGCGCCGACGGTATCCTTCCACGCACCAGAAATCACAGTGATCATATCGCCGACTTCAAAATCAATCAGCATTTCCGGCTCACTCTGCTCCACAAAGCCCATGTTCAGCATCTCTTCCTCACTGAGCGGCGTAGGTTCTGATCCGGGACCAACAAAGCCCGTAACACCTCTTGTGTTCCTTACCACATACCAGGTATCCTGATTCATCACCATGCGAACCAGCACATAGCCGGGAAACATCTTTTTATCTGCCTGTTTTTCCAGACCATTTTTCAGTTCAGTCACTGCCAGCATAGGTACAGATACTTCCTGAATCTGATCCTGAAGATTCCGGTTTTCAATGGTTTTTTCAAGGTCAGCTTTTACCTTGTTCTCATAGCCTGAATAGGTATGGACTACATACCAGTTTGCTTCTGACATATCTTCACCTTTGCCCTTATTAAATGATAAGATTAATACCAAACTTGAAAATCATGTCCAAAACACCAATCAGCACGCCAAGAAGCAGGGAAACCACCAGTACAACAATGGTCTGCTTCGTAACGGTTTCTCTGTTCGGCCAGACTATTTTCTTGTACTCAGCTTTTAAGCCTTTCCAATAATTCTTCTTCGGAGCCTTGTCCGCATTCATATCTGCCATTTTTCCACATCCTTTACTAAGAGAAGCAATATCCGCGGATATTACTTAGTTTCCTTGTGCAAAGTATGCCGCTTGCAGAATCTGCAATACTTCTTGGTTTCCATACGGTCAGGATGAACTTTCTTGTCCTTTGTCATGTTGTAATTTCGCTGTTTACATTCTGTACATGCCAATGTAATTCTCGTACGCACAACTTCCACCTCCACATTAAAATGTCATTTCCTTGGTTCTCTTTTTTGTCCGGGTTATTTTGGGCATAAAAAAAAGAGCCTCCTTCTTCCATACGCTCATTCACTATAGCATAAGTTTTGGTATTCGTCAATGGTTTTCTCTTTGGTTTCTCGTGGTTTTCTCAGGGGTTTTATCGAAAATGCCATAAAACCGCAAGTCCCAGGATAATCCGATACCAGCCAAATGCCTTAAAGTCATGCCGTTTAACATAAGAAAGCAAAAAGCGGATAACCACCACAGAGGAAATAAACGCGGTTCCCATCCCTAAAACCAGTATCATTTTTTCTTCGGCAGTAAAGGTAAAACCAAACGACAGCAGCTTTAACAAGCTGGCACCAAACATCACAGGAATCGCCAGAAAAAACGTAAACTCCGCCGCAGCCGTCCGGGAAACGCCCATTAAAAGCGCCCCCACAATCGTCGCCCCCGAACGGGAGGTTCCGGGAAATATCGCCGCAATAAGCTGAAACACACCAATCATCAGGGCTGTATCCCAGGAAAGCTCCGAAAGGCTGGCGATCCTCGCCTCTCTGCCCTTATGCCTTTCTTCGATAACAATAAAGGCCGCACCAAAAAAGATCAAAGCAAGGGCAACAGAAACCGGGCGATAAAACAAACGCTCAAATTTCTCCTGAAACAGCAGACCAATTCCGCCGGCAGGAACACAGGCTAAGAGAATCTTTGCCCATAATACAGCAATGTCCTGCCGGATGCCAAACCCTCTTTCCCGCTGAAAGGTAAAGGGAAAAACCGACTTCCAGAAAAGTACCACTACAGCTAAAATCGCACCTAACTGAACCACAACCTCAAACATTAAATAAAACTCTTCCGACACATCCAAGCGGATAAATTCATTCAGTAAAATCAAATGCCCGGTACTGCTGACGGGCAGCCACTCGGTAATTCCCTCGACCAGCCCAAACAGCACCGCCTTAATCCACTCACGCATTTACCGACTCTCCTTTATACACTGCATCCTGCTTCATCTATCCTATCCGGTTTACCTGAAACGGCGGATGATTTCTAATATTTCTGCCCCATACTTCTCTGCCTTAGCCTTGCCAAAGCCAGACACCTGCATAAGCTCCCGTTTAGTGTTCGGCATCCTGGCGATTAAGTCTTTTAACTGGCTATCATTATAGATAAAATACGGCTTAATCCCTTCTTCCTGGCTTTTCTTCCATCGATAGGAGCGCAGGGCTTTAAACAGGGGTGTATCCTCTATCTTTATCTCACCGCCTGACGCGCTGGGCGATACTGGCAGTCTGACGATTTTAGACCGGCTGGGTGAAACCGGCTGACTGACCGCTTGGGGCCTGCCGGACGAAACCGGCTGACTGACCACTTTTTTCCTGCTTAAAGCCAAACGCGCCTCCTCCACCCAATAATCCTGATACTTCCTTAAATAATTCTTATGTTTCTCCTGGTGAAGGTCTAAAAACGATTCTGCCCATTCCTTTAATTTTTTATCCGAAAGTTCGGCCTCGGAGGAAATTTGATACTGCTTTCGGATATAGGCGACAAGCTGGTCGGCACGGATAACCCTTTCCCTGATGTATGGGGAGCTGTTTTGGGCATACAGCAAAGTTTTTGGATTAGACAAAACAACGATTGACTGATAAGTGCGGTCAAACTGCTTTTCTGCCATCCGCCGAAACAGAAAATTTTCTTTTCCCTCCAGCCTTATCTTCTTTAACAGCTCCAGATGGTGTTCATTCTGCGTAACCGGTGAATAAATCGCTTCTTTTTTCCTCTGCCCATTAAATTCCATAATCCGGTAAAATTCCCCTGTCGGGGTAATCTCAATATTACCATATAAATTTTTACATTCAATAACAAAACAAAGCTTCCTGGTCACAACAAGGTAATCAATCTGTGCACTCAGGTCCCTGTCCTCAAGATAAATATCATGCAAAATATACATGGGCATATGGCTGTTTTTTAATTCATAAGCAATCTGCTGCTCGCCCAGTATTCCATATTCCAGGCAGCGGATATCCTGGCGAAGAATCTCCTGTCCCTCTATCGTCAGGCAGGGCGCCAGGCCTTCAAGCATCTGAATCTGCCGTTGTGCCTCGTTGCTTTCCTTTAAAAAAACAGGTTCCCGCATTTTATCCCAAAGTCCCATATAATATATCTCCTTCATCCTTTGCACGTCTTTTTCCTGGTTCTTACCACAGCCTATGATGAAATACAAAAAGGTATGCGAAAAACATGCACATCAGACCTTCCAACCTTTGGCTCAGGAACGGCCCAGTGTATCCATAAAGCCTGCTATACCCGAAAGTTCTTTCACCTGCGTAATAGTAATCCCGGTCAAGGTGCAGATTTGTTCTAATACTGCCGCAACAATACCATTGCTCACCAAAATTTCCTTAGGCGCCCCATGACCCAGGATAAAATCAATCATATACTGAATCAGCCATTCCTCTGCCTGTGCCTCCCGCTCCATTAAATCTGCCTTAAGCATACGACCATTATCTGCATCGGCAATCAGGCACATCTTCCGGTTAAGTACCCGCTCTGTATGCTTCTCCTTATCCATCATATTACTAAAGGAAAGCTCTGCCTCCAGCCGGTAATCTCCCTTCCGCGCCTGCTTTAGCTCGTTCATCAGTTTTTCGTCAGTTATCTCCAGATACGATATCTGGTACTCGCTGAAGGGAAGGGCTTTCTCCTTTCCCACCCATTTTTCCTTCGTTTTATCATAGAAATACAGATAAATATTCCCATGTTCAAAGTCCACAGAAACCGGGTCCTGATCCCAGCAGTCCAGCGCCTGCTCTAACAGAGCAAGGAAATTTGCCATCCGGCTTATCTCCTCCTGATTCAGCATACAGGGAAAATATCCCTTACAATGGGAAATAAAGTACAGCCACTGATCCTTGCCATAATACTTATAGCCCAGCTCTTTTATTACCTGACGCTGCTCCTCTATTACCTCTTCCCTGGCTCCCCAAAAAGCTGCCAGACAGTTTTGGCTAAACAGCACATAATCCGAAGCAAGGTTCAATCGGTCTTTCTCCAGCAAAAGAAAAAAATCATTCAGCCCTTCATAGCCTTCATAGACAACAATGCCGCATCCATTGCCCTCCTTGCCCAGGAGATTAAAAAAGACCGGCTTTTTCCCTTCCTCCTGAATCCCAATCAAATCCATCTCCCAGAACTCTTCCCAGGGCTTTCTTTCTCTAATTCTGGTTGCTGTCTCATATAAATTTTTCCACGCCTCTATTCCTGCTATCTCCATCCTTATCTCCTTTTTCTTCTTCGTTCATCCACAAAGCGATGTTAGGTTAAAACTCCCTGATTAATTACTATTAATTATACAAGGAATCAAAGGAATTGCAATGCCTTCCTTCCAGTTCACAAAACTTTCACGAAAAAAAGCTGCCTTATCCGAGAAATCCCCCTGCTTACCAGAATACTGGCTTATTTCTCGCATAAAACAACTTTTTTCTCAACTCATATAATATTTTACGACAGAATTTCTGGATAAATAAGTAAAAATTAGTAAAAAAATGAAAAACAGGAAAATTTTGCTAAATTTCCCAATTCATTCAACGCATTTACGCTTCAGGAATCCCCAAGACTGACTCCACTCCTCTCCCATCCTAATTATACCAGCTCAATCGTGCGTGGAGAGCGGGATTCCAAAAAAATATTTAGCCAATTGGAAACCCATAAGTAGCCTCCATTATTGACGATACAACACACCTCTTTCAACCTTGTTTTTGTTTCCCCACTCCAGATTATCTATGGGTGGGAGTAGTCAGCTCAGGAACAAAGACGTCATAGTGAACGTACACTGCCCCCGCGTTAGGATGGCTGGAGTTATTCTTTTCATAGTCGCTGATGTAGCAGTTGGCGCTCCCAACATAGTGGTACTTCTTGGCAATCATGGCATCGTAGTGTTCCTGGGAATAGCGGTAGTTGATATACCAGGCGGTAAACGAACCCTGCAAAAGTGCGTATTCCTTGGTTCTTGGGTATCCGTGAACCGTGTTTTCCCCCCAGAGGTTTGCCCTGATCATTTCTATCATCCCGTTGATCTCATCCTGTTTTTCGGCAGCCCTGATCCAGTCGTGGGCATCCCAATCCTCCAGGGCATCGACATAAGCCCGGTAGCATGCCAGGGCAGAAAGCTCGGCATCGTATTCCAGCGGTGCCACACCCACCTCTGCCCGATACTGGTTAATCATGTCCAGTTCTTGCTGCTGCATATAGGTGAGTTTGGTGGTCAGCTGCTTTTTCTCGCTGCCGGTGGTGACGATCCCTTTCTGGGTCTTTTGGTTCATGGCATAATAAAAGTAGTAGCACTCATAGCTGTCCCCAAAAGCTTCCCTGATCTTGGCATCACAGTTCTTTTGGTAGGCAGCCACATTAAAGTCCTCACACCCCTGGCGTCCCTCATGGATGCCCACCGTCTGGAAGTGCTGCAGAAGCAGAGCCTTGTCCTTGTGATAAAGATGGGCAAGAGCAGGGAAATTCCTTATGTAATAGTCCCCGTCAAAGAGGAGATTCCAATCCACCTCCTGAACAAAGGCATCGTACAGCTCGCCGTAGTCCCAGATAACGTCGTAGGGATTCTCCCCCTCATCCACATCTACAACACAGTCACGGCGGTGGGTTTCCACCTCGGCTTTCATCCCGATAAGCTGGGCAATGTCCTCCAGACCAGAACCCACCCGGAGCTTTTCCTCCGTCTTTGGCTTGGTGGCGGCAGAGGAGGACTTAGAAGAATCAGGGGCTTTGGAACTCTCCCCCGAACCGGAGGACGATGGTGTCTTGGAGTTCTTCCCCGACCCGCTGGAAGTCGAAGCCTCGGAACTCTCCTCCGACTTGGAGGAGCCGCTGCTCTCCTGGACAGCCTTTTTCCACTCCTTCGCTCTTTCGATCCGCTCCCGAACAGTGCTGTAGCGGGACGGCTCGGAGGAAGGAACCTCCATGTCCTCCAGTTCCAGGCCAGCGCTTTCACTGCCTGTTTCTCCGGGAACCTCGTCCCGAAATTCCTCCGACAAGCTTTCCGTTTCGGGCTGACTGGTCTCGAACTGGGTCTCCCGCGAGGAGCTTTCCTCCTGTCTGACACTCTTCCTGGAGAGTAGGATGCTTCGGACAAGGTCCCTGCTACAGCCGGAAAGACTGGTTACTATCAGCATAACTGCCAGAGCCAATAGCAGCAGTCTTGTTTTCTTTTTCTTCAATGCAAACACCTCTTTCTGTCCCCTTCCCCGGAATGCTGCCAGTGTAGCACCCTTGGCTTGCGTTCCAGCCGCAGCCTTTCCAGGCTATCAATGTTTTTCATTATACCTTTTTTGACATAGAATATAAAGTATTCTATCGGCATAGGAGCAATTTTTCCGAAGAAGCCAAATAATATTTGCACCGATCATCTATCCCATATTTGGCTGAATAAACCTCTATTGCATTAAGGAAATAAGGGCTATGGGAATTTAAAAGTATGTGCACATCAAATTCCTTCTGCAGCAATACAATAAGCTCCGCAAACAAAAGCTGCCATTCCGGGTGAAGATGAATTTCCGGCTCATCTAAAATAAATGCTCTAAGTTTTTCCGCATCTTTTTTATAAAAATCAATGTTATCAATAATCCTTGGAACAATTTCTTCAACGATAAATCTGCGTAAAAACCGATTCATCAAACTTCGATACATCATCATAATTAAAGTTTCAATATTCTGCATTCTCTCTGCTTCTATTTGCTGTTCAATCTCATAAAAATGATTAAACATCGCAAACAAAGCACGCCCAACCGTACTTTTTCCCGTATTATTTTCTCCGGCAATTACCGTAATCCCATGGATCTCAACCTAAGCTTCACCTATCTTCCCAATATTCTTCAACGAAAGCTTCATGCTATCCCTCCTACAACGCTACCCCATCATCGCCAGCACCTTATCGATATCCTTCTTCCTCCCAATCACCATCAAATGTTCATTTTCCCGAACCACATAGTCGGCCTTGGGCATCATATCCATAGTTTCATTTTCATCAGTTCCCTTAATGGCAAGGATGCTGATATCATAATGATTGCGCAGATCCAGATCTTTTAAACTCTTCCCCACCCATTTTCCCAAAGGCGGTATCTCATAAATCGAAAATTCGTCTGTCAGTTCAATATAATCAAATACATGGTTTGCACTGTAGCGCACAGCCAGATTTTCGGCAATATCCCGATCAGGATAAATCACCTCATCAGCTCCATTGCGCAGTAAAAACTTTGCATGGATATCCCGGTTTGCCTTGCTGACCACATACTTTGCCCCAAGTTCCTTTACCATACTTGTAATTTCCAGACTGCTCTGGAAATTTGTCCCAATACAGACAAAACAAAGATCAAAATTGGCAACCCCCAGGCTCTTTAACACCGTTTCATTCGTACAATCCCCAATCTTTGCACTGACCACATAGGGAAGCATGTCCTCCAAGCAGTCCTCTTCCTGATCCACAATCATAATCTCATTGTCCAGTTTTGCAAGGTTTCTGCACAAATGCTGGCCGAACCGCCCCATACCGATAATTAAAATTGATTTCATCCTGACCCTATCCTCCTATCTCTCACATTTCCCTTTAACTTATGGTAATCTTTTCTCTATCTTCCCCTTATTTCCCATTAACCCACTGTAATTTTCTCCACCGGCTGCATCACCGGCGGTTTTTTCTTTGACTGTGTAAAGGCCAGCGCAGAAGAAAGACTTCCCACCCTTCCGCAGAACATCAGAATAATCAGCGGCACGCGCGAGGCAAGCAGAAGTTCCCTCGTTGTCCCCGTAGACATCCCAGCTGTCCCAATCGCGGAAAAAGTTTCAAACAATACATCCGACATTGCAAGCTTTGGCTGGGCAAGCACCATCCACATCGCTGCTGCCATGGCAAGCGCCAAATTAATAATTAAAATCAGACCTGCCTGCCGCACTGCCTCATCGTCCAGCCGCCGGTTATAAATCTCCACCCCGACCGTCTGGCGGATACTTGCCCTGGCGCTGAGAAGCAGCACGGCAAGCGTCGTCGTCTTAATCCCGCCCGCGGTCGATCCGGGGCTTCCGCCGATAAACATTAACATAATCGTCAGCAGCTTGCTCCCGTCGGTTAATGCCGCTGTATCCGTCGTATTAAAACCTGCTGTCCTCGCCGTCGCCGACTGAAAAAGGGAAGTCCAAAACATTTCTCCCGGAGTCATCCCCACCATTAAATTATTCCTCTCCAGGGCAAAAAAGAACAGGCTTCCTCCAACCAGAAGAATTGCCGTTGTCACCAGGACAATCTTCGTGTGCAGAAGATACTTGCGAAAATGCAGTCCTTTCTTAGCTATATCATCCCATACAATAAAGCCGATTCCTCCAATCACAATCAGGCTGATAACCACCGCATTAACCAGCCAGTCCCCCGCGTAATAGGTCAGCGAACTGTATGGCTCCCGGATTCCCATTAAGTCAAACCCGCCGTTGCAGAAGGCAGAAATCGAATGAAAAATTCCATAATACACCCCGCGGAAAAATCCAAACTCAGGCACAAAGCGGATGGACAAAAGAACTGCCCCCGCGCCTTCAAACAAGAGCGTCCCCTGAACGATTTTTTTCGCCAGCCGGACAATACCTCCAATCTGCAGGGTATTCATGCTTTCCTGCATCAGCCCCCGCGCCTTTAAACTCACTCTTCGGCGCAGAATAATGGAGACAAAGACGCCGATGGTAATAAAGCCCAGGCCGCCAATCTGAATCATTGCCAGAATCACCAGCTGCCCAAACAGCGTCCACTGGCTCCATGTGTCTGCTGCAACCAGACCCGTCACACAGGTAGCGCTGGTCGCCGTCAGCAGACAGTTAATAAAGCCTAAGTTCTTCCCACTCCTGTTGGCGATGGGGAGCATTAATAAAAGTGCTCCAATCAATATAATGGTAAAAAACCCATAAGCAATAAACTGTGTCTGTGATAAATGACGTTTCTTACGTACTTCCTTATCCATCTTCCCTGCCCTTCCTGGTTTTTAGTTATTTTTTCCTTCGCGCAGATTATTATTTTTTACCCCCGCAGCCGTCCCACTGCCTGCCACGCGCTGAACAGCAGAAAGCACAGCAGGTTTGCCACCACCACACTGGCCCCTGCCGGGGTGGAGAGGGTATAGGATATGGTCATTCCGATGATAAAACAAAGCATTGACACCACACCGGAGGAAATCACCACAGCCCGGAAGCTTTTCCACACCCGCATGGATGTCAGCGCCGGGAAGATGACCAGGCTGGAGATTAGCATTGCCCCCATCATCCGCATTCCCAGCACAATGGTAACGGCAGTCAGTATGGCAATCAGCCCATGGTAAAAATCCACCCTCACCCCGGTTGCCCGTGCAAAGTTTTCATCAAAAGTCACAGCAAATACTTTGTGATAGCAGAATACAAACAAGACCATAACAACCGCGGAGAGAATCAGGCTTAACATCAGATCCGCGGGACGCATGGCAAGGATGCTCCCGAACATATAACTGCTGATATCCGTCGTCATCCCTGTGGTCATTGAAGTAACAAGGATACCGATAGCTAATGCACTTGCTGAGATCATGGCAATCGCCGCATCGCTCCTTAATTTTCCGTTTTCTGTAATCCGCAGCAAAAAAAATGCTGACAGCACCACCACCGGAATGGAAACCGACAGCGGCGACCATCCCGCGGCAATCGCTACCGATAATGCGCCAAAGGATACATGGGAAAGCCCGTCGCCAATCATGGAATATCGCTTAAGCACCAGACTTACACCCAGCAGTGAGGCGCACAGGGACAAAAATATCCCTCCAACAAAGGCCCGAACCAAAAACGGATAGGATAACATTTCAACAATTACACGCATTCTGTCTCTCCTTCCAAAAAGCGGCGTCCGACCCGGCTTTCCTGATATTCCCCGGATGTACCATAGAAAAGCACCCGTCGTCCAAGATGAAGGATCTTATTCGCCTGTGTCACCATATTTCGAATATCATGCGAAACCATAAGGATGCTCACCCCTTCTTCCCGATTCAGTCTGCGGATAATTCCGTAAAACTCCTGAACCGCCGAGGGGTCAAGTCCGGTAATCGGCTCATCCAGAATCAAAAGACGGCTGGTCGCACAGAGCGCCCGCGCAATTAACACCCGCTGCTGTTGTCCGCCGGAAAGTTCCCGGTAACAATGCTTTTTCAGCGCTTCAATTCCCAGCTTTTCCATGCTTTCCATCGTCAGTTTCTTTTCTGCTTTCGTATAAAACGGACGATTTCCCCGGCGGCTTAAACAGCCGGACTGCACCACCTCATAAACGGTTGCCGGAAAATCCCTCTGTGCCGCGGTCTGCTGCGGAAGATAGCCAATCCCGGTTCGCTTTAACTCCTCATTGACACAGAGCGTTCCTCCCGTAGGCTTTAACAGACCCAAAATCCCCTTCATCAGCGTACTTTTCCCCGACCCGTTTTCCCCGACAATGCAAAGGTAGTCCCCCGGCTCAATCTCCATCGTCACATCGACCACAGCATCGACATTTTCGTAGCCAAAATCTACATGCTCACAGGTAATCAGTGCATTCATTCTCCGGCCTCCAGACCAATTTTAAGATTATTTACATTCTGCTCCATTAACTGCAAATACGTAATCCCCTCGTCAAACTCCCTGCGGGTAACATTGTGGCAGGAATGGAAAAGAAGCGGCTTTGCCCCCGTTTCCTCCCCGATGATCTCCGCTACCCTGTGGCTGGAAAGTTCCAGGTAATACACCGCCGGAAGCTTATACTCCCTCACCTGCTCAATCAGATAGGCAATCGTCCTGGCACTCGGCTCCGCCTCCCCGCCGCACCCGGAAAATGCCGCCCGGTAAGATAAATCGTAAGTATCGGCAAAATAGCGGAAGGGAAACTTATCCCCCACGATAATCCTGTCCTGCCTACGTCCCTCCATCACCTGTAAAAACTCCTGGTGCAGCCCATTAAGTTCCTCAAGATACTGCCTGGTATTCTCCCGGTAAAATGCAGCGTGCGCCGGATCTTCTTCCTCTAAAATCTGCCCGATAACCCGGACAATTTCCATCGCTTTCACCGGCGAAGTCCAGATATGCTCGTCATACTCTATTTCATGAAGCTGCCC
>CAJUDX010000005.1:91106-93195 GCA_910584785.1 uncultured Lachnospiraceae bacterium
CTTTCACCGGCGAAGTCCAGATATGCTCGTCATACTCTATTTCATGAAGCTGCCCCGGCAAATACTCCATTTCACCATGCGAATGTTCCTTATGCTCATGTTCCCCGGCATCTTCCATCCCTTCAACCAGTTCTTCCTCCACGGTTTCCACATAATCCATCATCGCCTCGGCCCGAAGTCCGGGATGTCCTGCCGAATCCAGAACCACATCCGCCCACTGCTCCATCTCTCCCCCATTGTATAGAAAAAGATCCGAATTTTGTATGGCAATAATATCCGCCGGTGTCGGCTCAAACGAATGACTGTCCATCCCCGAAGGAATAATCAGCCGCAGCTTCACCCTATCTTTGGCAATCTGGCGGACAAAATCATAATAGGGAAATAATGTGGTGGTGACGGAAAGCCTTTCATCCGATAATACTTCGATTTCTGTATCCGATAAATTTTCATTGTTTTTATCAGAAAAAACTTCCTGTTTTTTACCCGCAGAAACTTCTGTTTTTTCATCAGAACATGGTTCGATTATTTTCTCCTGACGGACGATCACATTACCGGCTGTACATCCGCATACACTCCCCAAAAGAAGCAAAAGTACAGCGATATAAACCTTATGTCTTTTTATTTTCATAGATTTTCCAGCTTTCTTACCTTTCCGATGCTATACCTTCCTATCGTTTTCCTTTCCTGCACTTTCCATCCTCCTGCCGGTTTCCTTACGTTCATGATTTCCAAAACCTTCACCCTCAGGGAACAAGGGCACCCTTATAACTTTACCTTCGTCCATTTCCCTGACTTAAATCTCCATGTGGTCAGCAAAAACCGGCTGAACTGGTCTCCGGCAATTCCCATCCACACACCGATTAATCCCAGGTTCAATACATAACCCATAAAATAAGAAACACCCGTTCTTACCAGGGTCACGCTGAAAGTCGAAGCCATCATGGTAAACATAACATCACCTGCTCCCCGCAGGCATCCCATATAAATCACCTGGGCAATCTGAAGCAGAACAATCACGACCATCAGCCGCATAATCAGTATACCCAGCCCGATAATTTCCTCTTCCTCAAAAAATAAATGATAAAGAAATCTCCCTCCCAGCAGATACACCATGGACAAGACAATAGAAATAATATTTCCAATTCTCTGACAAATATTCCCAAATTTCACCGCTTCATCTGGTCGCTTTTCTCCCAGACTCTTTCCAATCAAAGCCACAGCCGCCGCCTGCATCCCGTCGCCAAAGGAGAAGGACAGACTCATAATATTCATCCCTACCTGATGCGCCGCCATCGCCGCTGTGCCCAGCTTTGCCGCCATCACCGCCGTGGATACAAAACCAATCCGCATCAAAACCTGTTCCGTAAACACACTGGAACTGATTTTTACCATACTCTGCACCGGAGCAAGCGAAGGACGCAGCCGTTCCTGAATCATATACGGAATACTGACAAAAGCATCCGCCTTAAACAGGGAACGAAAACTCATGATACAGGCCAGCACCGTTCCAAATACCGTGGCAATGGCTGCACCTTTAATCCCCAGCGCCGGAAATCCAAAATGTCCGTTAATTAAGAGGTAATTGCCAATCATATTGACAACATTCGAGGTAACATTTGTTTTCATAGCAATCTTGGTATTTCCCGCTCCCCGCTGTGCAGCGTTGATGACCAGCGAAAGAATATTAAACAGCATACATCCCATTATCATTTGAAAATAAAGGACTGCACTTGCATGCGTATCCTCGCCGGAACCGCAGAGACGGATAATGGGGTCTGCCAGCACCACACAAATCATGCTTAAAATCATCCCCGCGCCCAGGGTGAACAAAAGCGCCATCATCAGCGCCTGGTTCGCTCCCCGCTTGTCCCTCTCTCCGCGCCTTCGTGCAACCACTGCAGAAACCGATACATTCAGGGCAATAAATAAGGCAAGTCCCAAAAACTTCGGCTGTGTCGTCAATCCCACTGCAGCGACCGCATAGGCGCCCATTTTGCTGACCATCAGCGAGTCAATCAATCCAGCTAACGCCACAAAGAAGGATTCCAGCACCGACGGCCATGCCATGCGGACTGCAACCCCTATCCTC
>CAJUDX010000006.1 GCA_910584785.1 uncultured Lachnospiraceae bacterium
GTAACTAAGCAGTTGGTTATGTATTGATTAATGATTAAAAAATAAGAAAGGAAAAATGACAATGAAGAAGATGAAGAAGTTATTAAGCATGTTATTGACCGTAATTATGGTGTTGGCGATGACAGCACCGAGTTTTGCAGATACGACTGAAGGTGGAAAGATTACTATATCTAATCCTAAACAAGGTGTCTATACATTATATAAGGTATTTGATGTTGTTTATGCGGAAGATAAGACCGATAGCTCAGGATATTCTTACTATACTAAAAATACAAATAATGATTGGATTACATTTCTTGGAAACCAAGGATTTACCTTACAGGAAGTAAAAGATGCATCTGGGGCAACTGTTAGATATAATGTAACAGATGCTGCTAATGTAGTTGCTGCTGAATTTGCAAATGCATTGAGAGAAAAAACAAACTTATTAACCAAGGTTGATGAAAAAACAGTTAATAGTGAAGAAACAGCCGCACTTGATTTTATAGTTTCTGCTTTAGGATATTATTTTGTAGATACAACAACAGGTAGCCTGTGCAACTTAACAACAACGAATCCAGAAGTAACAATTCAGGATAAGAATGATGTTCCATTTGAAAAAGAGATAGTTACTAATACAGATGGTGGCGTACAGATTGGTGATGTTATAAGTTATAAGCTTACAGGCAAGGTGGCAGATGTTACAGGTTTTGATGAATATAATTATGCAGTTGCAGATACTATGGGTGCAGGATTAACTTATAATTCTGACTCTTTGAAAGTAAAAATAGGTGAAGTTGAGGTACCTGTTAGTGATACGGCAACACAAGGTACGAATGGATTTAAGATTAGTATCCCATTTGTTAATGAACAGGGTGCTATTTATACGGCTGGAGCAGATATTGAAATTACGTATACGGCTACAGTAAATAGTGATGCAAAGGCAGTAGTAATTGAAAACAATGCAACACTGACATATGGCCCAAATGATAATACACAGAATATTACAAAAAAGGTGGCTATTTATACTTCTCAAATTGTAATTGATAAGGTTAAGGAAGGCGAAACAACTACTAAATTAGCTGGTGCAGAGTTCCGTCTGCTTAATTCTGAAAATAAGTACTATAAGCTTACTACTACAGAGAACAGTACTGCAGCTACCGTTACATGGGTGAATGATGTTAGTGAAGCTACTATAGTGACAACGGATAATAATGGAGCAGCTAGCTTTACAGGTTTAAAGAATGGCACATATAAGTTAGAAGAAGTAAAAGCCCCTGCAGGTTATAACCGTTTAACTGATTTAGTAGAAGTAGCGGTAAATGGCAATCCTATACCAAATGAGGATGGGACTTATGTTGTAACTTCGCTTACAGCTACAGCACAGGTTACTAACAACACAGGAAGTATCCTTCCTTCCACTGGTGGTATTGGTACTACGATTTTCTATGCAGCAGGTATTATTTTAATGGCAGGCGCAGTATTTTTCGTAGTTAGAAGAAAAAGAGCATAATAAATTGCAGAATATAAAATGACGGTTAAAAAATTATTTGATCTAACTATTTATTAGGGGCGCAGAACAACCGATTTTTAAGCTCCCTTGATATAATAAGGCAGGAAAGGACAGAAAGAGTTTATGAAACGTATTATCATTAATATCATTATCGGCTTGATATTTCTGGCGGGTCTTTCTGTCCTTCTTTATCCCAGTGTAAGTGATTATATTAATGAACTTCATGCTTCCCGCGCGATTGCCAATTATGACAATACCATTGGTGAAATGAAAGAGGAAGATTATACAAAGGAATTGCAGGCTTCTGTAGAATATAATCAATATCTTGCAGAATTTTCGAGTTTAAATGCAGCCGCAATGACAGAAGAAGAGCGCGAAGATGGACCATATGAGGATCTTTTAAATGTGGCTGGTTCTGGAATAATGGGTTCGATTAAGATTCCATCAGTAAAAATTAATCTTCCTATTTACCATGGAACCGACGAAGCCGTTCTTCAGGTAGCCGTCGGTCACTACATCGGTTCGTCTCTCCCCATCGGCGGAGAGAGCACCCACGCTATTTTGACCGGACACCGCGGCCTTCCGTCGGCAAAGCTTTTTACTGACCTGGACCGTCTGGAAACAGGCGATATCTTTTACATTAAAGTATTAGGAGAAATCCTGGAATATCAGATTGACCAGATTGAAATTGTTCTCCCCGAAGAGGTCGAGGGTTTATCCATCGTTCCCGGAGAGGATTATGTAACTTTAGTGACCTGCACCCCCTACGGCATCAACAGTCACCGGATGCTGATTCGCGGAACCCGCATTCCCTACGATGGGAAATATGAGGAAGAAGTGAAGATGAAACCAGCACCGGCAGCTTCGGATGTACCACAGGAGGAAGATACGCAGGGCAATGGATTTACGACCAAACAGTGGATTTGGTTTGGCGTTGCGGCATTTGGGGCAGCGATTGGAGCGGGGCTTCTGCTTCCTGGAAAGAAGAGTACAAAAACCAGTGAAGCAGGTTCCGACCAGGCAGCCAATGAGAAAGGCAAAGCCGATAAGAAAGCTGCCAGCCGGAAAGAAAAGAAACGCTCAAAACGCAGCAGAACAGAGAAGAAAGAAGGTAGCCATGAAGAGAACGAATAAAATAAACCGTATGGTAGCTTTTCTGGCGGCAGTCATATTGACAGTCTTTGGTTTGTGCCAGGCCGCATTTGCTGCAGACACAAACACAACGAACTATGCAAATATTGACCCGGATCGTCCGGTATCCTTAACGATTAAGCTGGTAAAGGAAGACGGAGAGACAGATACCGCCAAAACCGCCAGTATCAGGATTTATCAGGCTGGAGAATGGGACGGAAATCAGGGAAAGTATGTGCTGACTGATGAGTTTGCCGCTTCTGGTGTTAATCTGGAAGGGAAAACGGGCGAGGATATCTTAGAGGAAATCAGCGCTCTGCAAACCTTTATCGCAGAAAATGGCCTTACCCCTCTTGCCCAGGGAAGGACCCAGAATGGTCAGTATACTACTCCAGAGTTATCCATGGGCTTATACATGGTATGCTCACCGACGAATGCTCAGGCGATTGCTAATGGTGATAATACTGTAATTACCCCATTTTTAACTACATTACCCTTATGGGTTGACGAGGATAATGCCATGGGAGAATGGCGCTATGCCGTGGAAGCTTCCCCTAAACATGGAAGGCCGTCGGGTAATAACGGCGGCGGAAGTAATGGCGGAGGCGGATCTGGTGGCAGCGGAGGCGGCGGTGGCGGAACGACCACAATCACTCCAGAAGGACCACCAACAGCCCTGATTGATGATGGTGGGACTCCATTAGATGGACTTAATCCACCATCGGAGCTGATTGACGATGAGGATGTGCCACTGGCAGATAATCCCTTCCTTGAATTGATTGAGGATGTATTAGTTCCTTTGGGGCTTTTGCCAAAAACAGGAGATGGATCGATCAGCTATGCGCCGTTGCTGGCGTTAATGGCGGCAAGCGGATTGCTGATTTTCGGGCTGATTTGGAGGAAGGTCAGGAAGGCGCGTTAGTTAATTTAGATAAATAAATTCTGTAAAAATAAAATGCACTGTGAGTAACAAATAATGTTATAAGCAGTGCTTTTTATGTGGGATTTTATTTTAGGTGAGAATAAAGTGTAATGATGAAAGTAAGAAAGTAGATAAGTAACTAAATGTACCTATTTTGCTAAGAGGTAATATACTTATGAATGTTGTAAAATGTATTAATGGTCATTATTATGATTCAAGTCGGTTTGCTGTTTGTCCATTTTGTCAAGAACGTGAATTTGTACCGAAAACACAATATAAACGAGAGGATTCGGAAATTGTACTAAGAGAGGCGCAGAAATCTAAAAAAATTACTGCAGCGGTAAAAATACGAATTGTTACCTGGATTTGTTATACGGTGGGCCTTTCAATTCTTCCAACAATAATATATGTGTTAATTGATTCATTGTTTGGGGTTGGATTAAGTGATTTAGATAAATTTATTTCTGATTTTTTGTGCTTACGTTAGTTATATCGTCAACGACTTTAAAAGGTATTGTTGATGATAAACTTTGGGTAAAAAGTCAAATGCTGTTTTTAGTTATTTTTACAGGGACATTTTTTGTGCTTTTGTTATTATCTATTTTATATGGGGCAATTACCTATTGTTTTTTATCTGGTGTTGTCCTTGAATATTATGTAAAAATAAGATTTTTTATTCTTTCTGTTGCGGGCTGTATACTTAGCTTTATTTTTGGTTTGGCAATGCAGGTTATTGGGGGAATGATTAATGAAATATAGCTTGAATATAATAATATTGTTAGTAATAATGGCAGGTGTTCTGCTTAGTATTTATTTAATTAATGAAATTAAAAGAATATGTGCAAAGACAAATGAAGAAATTCAACAGTATAAGGATAATGAACGAAATATCCCTGTTATGGTAAAAAAAATAACTGAAGAAAATAAAGAGAATAATATCTATGATATTAAATTCAATGATTATTCTTATGATATTTCAATGACGATACAAATCTATGATTGCGATGATAATTTTAAAATGGGCAGAACATGTGCAATATTAGAATTTGCTTCTGATTTAAGATCAAATAGAAGTAATAATAACTATAGAATACAAGGGAATATGATTGCATTAGGGCGGGAAGAAATAAATAATATAATTATTTACCATAAAACGGTATCAAGAAAACATTGTGTTATAACATTTGAAGAAGGAGAATATTTTATTGAGGATCTTAATTCATCAAATGGAACCTATATTGATGGTGAAATAGTTATAGGTAAAAGAAAATTAAATAAATCTTGTAGGATTGCCTTGGGGAATTTTTATGTGAATTTTAAGTTAGATACTGTGTGTTGACAGTATTTCAGCATATGGTTTTTGAAAAAGAAAAAGATTAATGTAACTATGGAAGAATAATCATTAAGGCTGGATTACAGAAATTTTCATCCAGCCTTAAATTAGATAAAATATTTGCTTATTTAAGGTTATTTTTTGCGTAAGCCTGGATAACGCCTGGTGCACAGCTGCGACTTAATGGAAAGCTGTTTCCAGTAGTAATGACTACATTGTTTCCTTTGATTTCAGTGATTTTATCAACAGGAATCAAAAAGCTTTGATTACATTTAATAAATCCCATTTCTTTTAATAGTGAATATTCGTTTTTTAAAGTTCCATATTTAGAGTAATCTCCATTTGTCGTATGAATAATTATTTTATGCCCAAATATTTCAATATAGTTAATAGAATAAATAGGTATTTGTTTCGTGGATGATTTGGTTTTGCAGGTATAAAATAGATGTGAGTCTTCATAATTTTTTAAAGCAATAAGGAGAGCATCTGTCCCATATTTCTCAATAAATATTTGAAGTTTTACCAGAAGCTTTTTTTCTAAAAAATTCTTTTTCATCTCGTACATTATCCCCCTAAAAGTATTTCTATATTATAAATACGAAATTTAGTTGGAAAAATAACGTGAAACTGAAAAAAATGTTAAATATGCGAGAAAAATGTCATATATGTGGAGAATTTGTCAAATATGTTGAGGCGCTTGTAAGTAAAAACCAGAAATAGTATAATAAAAAAATGGTCAGGGAGCAGCGCTAAGCTTTATTGAAGTACCTGGTTATTTATTCAATTTTTTGACAAATAATATAGCGTGATTTTTGAATATTTATGCGCAGACTTGTTTACTCTATTATAACCGCAGGATTTTATGCCACTATATGTAGCGAGTCTGATGCTATTAGATACAAAATATTGATTTTTTGGATAAATAACTTTCGGAATGAACTAATTATTTTCCGAAAGTTGCGGTCATTTTTCCTAAAAAAGTGCTTGTTAAACATAAAAAACTGTGATAATGTTACATGGGGTAGTTCGTTTTGCTATAGAAAATGGTCTATTGCCAACGTAAGGGTGAGTATGAAGAGCAGATTGCCAAAATGTAGAAACTTACGTAGTTGGTTTAATAAAAAGATTATAGAACATCCAATTAGGTTTACATTAATAATTAGCCTGTTACTTTTTTTGGGTGCATATATATTTCTTTTGATTCTTAGCCTTATTGATAATATGTTTAAAGATTGTACGTGTATTAACTTCACTCGATTTGAAGGCGGCGTGGAATCCTGGTTTTCTTTTTATGGGAGCTTTTTTGGCGTTATAGCGACAGTTATTGTAGGCATTATTACGCTGCGTCTGGATATCAAAATGAACCAGATACAGATAGCTTCAGAGGTTAATAAGTTAACATTGAAAAAGATACACCTATATGATCGAAAGCGGGAATTTAAACCTTCTATATGGGCTAATGGTGATGATTCTAAACGCTTTATGCTGGAACTGATTTTTTCACGGTTTGAACCTTATTACTCTATTGAAATCAATCAGGTTTTATGGGGGATTTTTGACCCTTCATTTGATGTCCTGAAACAATATAAGTTAGATATCCAAGTGGCGAAAGTTCAGACTCCTGATAAATTAAAAGTATATATAAGTTTTGACGATATAAAGGTAAATGATAGAAATAATACAGAGCATTCATTTAATTATTTTTATTGCATTCAGCGTTTTGAGCCAATTTTAATGCCAGCTTATGAAAAGCAACGTCAACTAATTTTAAAGCTACAGTTGGAAAATACGTTATATCCATTAAAAAAGGACAAAATGTTTGTGGATTTTAAAGTGAAAGTAGAGCGTGGCGGTATTCAGAAAGGCTATGTTCTTTTTATAGAAAGAGATTGTCAGCTGAATATTGATACCGTTTTTTAAAGGGGGGATGAGTTATGAGTGAACTTAAAAGTGATAATCATCAGTGTCAGGTATTGACTTTATATGGCTTGAAGAATCAAGAATATCTGCAAAAATTGAATGATGAGTTAAAAAGGATTTTAGACGAGAGTTATGATGGGGTATATGATTTTTTTTATGAGTTATTAGAAACAGATGTACCCTATAAAATTCTGCGTTCTCGAAGGTGTCAGGTGCTGTTTAATATTTTTGTGCCAATTATTTTATTGGAATATAATGATTCTATAAAGATGAAAGGCATGTTTATTTCTGATCATGCATTGACGAAATATAAGGAAAAAATACTGAAAGAATCCGGGCTTATTATTGATGATATTGTAATTCATGGTCGTGGGTTGCAGGAATTATATGAATCATTGGATAGAAATTATTCATGTAAACGAATAAGTATTCAGGTTTATCATCAAAGCCGCAATGCAACAATAAAAAAAGAATTAAAAACTAAGATTACTTCCAAGATGAATGTGTTTGATTCAGAGTGGAAGGCTTTGTCATGTCAATTTGTTAATTCCATTTATGTGGGAGCTTCACCTTACATATCTTTTGTTGAAAGCTTTTATGAAAATGGTGGAAATATAGGACAGATAAAAAATAGAGAGGATTTTTTGGTAATAGAAAACAGTAATGACTATCAAAAATATCAAGGAGAAAGTTCTTTTGTTTTATTTGAGCATGTAGAACCACCTCCTATATTCAGACAGTTAAGTTATGACTGCTGTTTACGGATATATCATGGTGAAAAAACAGAAAGGATAACATATATTCCATATGTTATTCTTAAAAATATGCGGGTGGACTGTTTAAAAAAACTTTTAAATTTGTTATGTGAAAAGCTGCCACAGGAAAAAACAGTGTTTATTCGAAAAGATTTGAATGCTAAATTATCAGAAACAGGGCTTGCCTATCAAATGAAATTATTAAATGTAGTATTTAATCATATTTATGGATTGTATTTGAAACATCAATATGCTTTAATGACAGATAATTTGAATTTAGATAAAACTACATTGTATATTTGTTACGGTGAGGAAATTGCGGAAGA
Organism: uncultured Lachnospiraceae bacterium; assembly: GCA_910584785.1. Taxonomy (GTDB): domain Bacteria; phylum Bacillota; class Clostridia; order Lachnospirales; family Lachnospiraceae; genus Caccovicinus. The sequence goes on from CAJUDX010000006.1 coordinate 7,880, forward strand.
GTTATATCATTTGACTTATTCAGATGTCCAGGAAATATTAGATTTGACCGTGCCATTTATGATAGACCCTGATAAATTAGAAGATGATGAATTGTCAGATGAATTAACAAAAATTGACCTAAATAAAGGCGATCTTACAGATGTTGATGAGTATTTTTCCAACTTACAGAAGAAAATGCAGATGTATTTTTTCCTTAATGGGCAGATCGATGAAAGACGGGCACAAAACGGTGAGTTAAGAAAAAAAGGGCTTACACTTGCGGCATTTTATCAAAAAATTGCACATAATAAAAAGCATGTATTGACAGCTACACAGTTAAATTCTTGGGACTCAGGAATCGCATCTTGTAATATTTATGTGGCCCCTTCAGATGTCATAGCTTGTTATGTGGCGGCCGGTGAGCAAAGTTTTCGCTATGTGCTGGAGAAACATAAAGGATTTTTGCATAAAATGATATATGAGATTAATCGCCCTTTATGGAATTGGAATGAGGAGAGTATTAGACAAAAACCAGAAGATTTATATCGCGAATACCTTGAAAATCATAAAAAGGATGAAGATATTGATTTATTAAAAAAGTTTATGGAGGAAAATAGAAATAAACTGGAGGAATGGGGTATACCGGAAATATTGAAATAACCGGTTCCTGGTAGATTATGGATAAAGCGATTGATTATGTACGTAAAGTATTTGAAAATAAATACTATAGCAACAATCAGGATATATTTATTGGAGAAGAGCAATGTACAAAGGATGAAATGCTTATTTGCAATTGCATTACAGGAATTATGTTAAATTATGCAGGATACTTGTTGTCAATATGTTTGAAAATAACGGATTGTAGAATAAGCTTCCAATTGAATAATAATATTGGTTATATTCAAGTTTATTACAAACAAAAAGAATTGATACCCTATTCTAATCAGGAATCGAATCCACTTGAGTTTTATTTGGGTAATCTATTGTGTGATAAACCTGACTGTAAAAAAGAACAAAGCTATATTCCTTTTCGTTCATATTCAAGTAGATTATACTTAGATAAACAAGTTTCTTCTTCAAAAATTATGGAAGAAGTATACAAAAAAAGCGGAAAAATTTATGATTGCTATTCTTTTGTTTTCTGGCTTGATTTTTTGTCGGCTATGCGTATGCAAAGCTTACAAATAAACAGTAAAGCATTTTTGGCAATGGCAATATTCATGTTTCCTGGTCGAACAATAAAATGTATTAATGCAGCGATTGAAAATAATAGTATGCTGGATAAATCAAACTTGCAAAGACTTGCAAACTTTTTGTCAGCATATGTATTTTTTATAGAGAGTTTGGAAGATAAAACAGAAAAAAATTTCTTCTCCCAATTTGTCCAGGGCTTTAAGAATTTAACGAATGTATTTACTGGTTATTTAATTGAAGAAATTATTGATAAAAAAGACGTACCAAATGCTGAAAAAAATTTATATCAGGTTTTGGTTGGGGCTTATGAAAGAAATCGTGCGGAACGTAATCGTCATAGCAGTGCATTGAATAATTGTATTCGGACATTAAAAAAATATGGTGTGTGTCCTGACAATTTGATTGCTGTTTGAATATTGATGAATATTAATATGATGAAATGCTACGCTTTCGCTAATAAATATTTTTTGTAGGCCTGAATAACAGCTGAAGTCCCTATTTTTTCAATTATATTTATTTGCTTTATACCCGGCTCCTGTCTCCTGACAAAAAGTCATCCAAAGGATTATTTTTTGCAGGGGGCAGGGGTGTCTTTTATTTTCTTGCTCTCATCCTGAACAGCCCTGCTTGGGCACAGTATGCCACATGCTTTTAAATGGCACATTGGAAAAAACATTTGTATTTTTTATCTATTTTCGTTATAGTAGAGACACAAGGAAGTCGATAAGGGACTGCCACGGAAATAACAAACCGCAGAAAGAAGGAGGGGAATAAAGATGACGACATCTCCCACACCATTATCTAAATTTTCAACCCGCCAAGTTGTTCTTGTAGGCCTGACGACGGCGATTACCTGTATGGTTGGCCCAATTGTTATCCCTATTCCCGTCAGCCCGGTGCCGTTGTCGTTGACGAACCTGGCGGTAAATCTAATCGTGTATGCCCTTGGCATGAGGTTAGGAACGGTAAACTGCCTGCTGTATCTTCTTTTGGGTATGGTTGGTTTTCCTGTATTTTCCGGCTATTCCGGGGGACTGGCAAAGCTGGCAGGGCCTACCGGGGGGTATTTAATTGGGTTTATCTTCCAGGCAATGATAGCGGGTTTCTTTATTGAAAAATTTCCAGGACGCATCCGATTGCATTTTGCGGGTATGCTGCTGGGCATGGCATGCTGCAATTTTTTGGGGACAATGTGGCTGTCCATGCAGATGAATATTAGCTTTACAGCGGCATTGGGCGCGGGTGTGCTTCCCTATTTGCCTGGGGATATTGTAAAAATCATGATTGCGGCAATGATGGGGCCTGTAATTAAGCATCGTCTCAGGCAAATATATTATTAAGTGGAAAATTTTCTACACTTTGTCCTGACGCATTACTTCAATTGTTCACAGCTTTGTCCTGACGTATTACTTCAATTGTTCACAGCTTTGTCCTGACGTATTACTTCAATTGTTCACAGCTTTGCCCTGACGCGTTGTCTCAATTGTTCACAGATTCGCCCAAGTGCTTTGCCTCAATTGTTTACTCGATTGCCCCAATTGAAAAAAGTTCTTTACAATTTTACTATAACAGGCGTATAATAAAGGCAGTTAACTTTTCCAAGCGATTCTCTATCTGAAAGAAATCCCCATGACTGAATGATAAAATTGAGATGATATGCAGTATTTGTGCTGCAAATGGTAAATCGGACAAGGAGTAAATATGCGTGAAAAATTAAATACTCTCCCATTAAGTGAGTTAAAGGAATTGGCGAAGGCCCAGGGACTGAAAGGGTTTAGCAGCCTGCGTAAGGCAGAGCTGATTGATTTGTTATGCCAGTCGGCAGAAAAGGAAGAACAGCCCATTCAGCCAGGCAAAGAACAAACTGTAGAGCAGACAGCACCGCCATTAAGCGAATCAATCGCGGTACAGCAAATCGACGAGATGAGAAATACAGGACAAAAAACCATTGTCCCCAAGACAGATAAACAAAGGATGGATACACAGCAAATGGAACCTCAGCAGCCAGAGATAAGAAAAGACATGGGAAAAGATAATTTCCGCAGTGAACGAAATGAACGCAGTGACCGTAATGAACGCAGCACCGAAAGGAATGATGGAAACCGCACAAACCGAAATCGTGCGGATGGGAAGGGCAATCGAACCATTACCCGTTTTGATAACCGCGGCGGATACCAGAGCCGGGGAAGGAACCAGGATAACGGCAGGGGTCAGGATAATATCAGAAATCAGGACAATTCAAGGAACCAGGATACCGCATCCAGCCAGGATTATATGCGAAATCAGGAGAATGGAAGAAACCAGGAAAGCGGACGAAATCAGGATAACAGCAGAAATCAGGAAAGCGGACGCGGACAGGATAACGACCGAAATCAGGAAACCGGAAGAAACCAGGAGATGATGCAGAATCAGGATAATGGAAGAATGCAGGAATATACCCGCAGCCAGGATATCCGCCCGGTGGATATTAACCAGGAGGAGATTTTGGATTTGGACAGCGGCATGGAGGCCAATGGAATCCTGGAGGTAATGCCGGATGGTTTCGGTTTTATCCGCTGTGAGAATTTCCTTCCGGGAGATAATGATGTTTATGTGGCTCCATCGCAGATTCGGCGTTTTAATATGAAAACCGGGGATATTATCCGGGGAAACCGCAGGGTGAAGTCAGCGACGGAAAAGTTTGCGGCGCTGCTTTATGTGACCAGCATTAACGGTTACCCGGTGGGGGTGGCAGAAAAGCGACCGAATTTTGATGATTTGACGCCGATTTTTCCCAACGAGCGGATTCATATGGAGACTTATGGGAAAAGTACCATGGCGATGCGGGTGCTGGATTTGATGGCGCCGATTGGCAAGGGGCAGAGAGGAATGATTGTCTCCCCGCCCAAGGCCGGAAAGACTACGCTGTTAAAGCAGGTGGCAAAGGCAATTACTGCGAATCAGCCCAGTATGCATTTAATTATTTTATTGATTGACGAGCGTCCCGAAGAGGTTACGGATATTAAGGAAGCGATTGTGGGGAATAATGTGGAAGTGATTTATTCTACGTTTGATGAGCTTCCAGAGCGCCATAAAAGGGTTTCAGAAATGGTTATCGAGAGGGCGAGACGCCTGGTTGAACACGGGCGGGATGTGACCATTCTTCTGGACAGTATTACCCGCCTGGCAAGGGCCTATAATCTGGTGGTTCCGCCCAGCGGACGGACACTTTCCGGTGGTCTGGACCCATCGGCACTGCACATGCCCAAGCGCTTTTTCGGGGCGGCAAGGAATATGCGTGAGGGCGGAAGCCTTACGATTCTGGCAACGGCGCTGATTGACACAGGAAGCCGGATGGACGATGTGATTTATGAAGAGTTTAAAGGGACAGGTAATATGGAACTGGTGCTTGACCGCAAGCTTTCTGAGCGTCGGATCTTTCCTGCCATTGATATTTTAAAATCGGGAACCCGGAGGGATGATCTTTTGTTAAGCCGGGAAGAGGCAGAGGCCATGGAGATTATCCGAAGGGCGACGAATGCGATGAAGCCTGAGGAGTCGGTGGAAAAGCTGATGGATTTATTTGCCAAAACCCGCAATAATCAGGAACTGGTGGCGGAAATTCGCAGAAGAAGATATATTTAAGCGCACAAAGTTCTATTGGAGCAAAGTTTTATTGATAAGTTTTATTGCAAAGTTTTATTGGATAAAACCGTTGCATTTTGACGTTGGTTATGCTATACTTGTTAGGCTGTCATAAAAAGACATATTGATTGGTGCGGTTGGAAACCGCAAATATTATGAATGAGGTGAAAATCATGAGAGAGGGAATCCATCCAAATTACTATCAGGCAAAGGTAGTTTGCAACTGTGGAAATGAATTTGTAACTGGTTCTACGAAGAACGATATTCACGTGGAGGTTTGCTCCAAGTGCCATTCTTTCTATACCGGACAGCAGAAAACTGCTGCAGCTCGCGGTCGTATCGATAAGTTTAACCGTAAGTATGGTATTAATGCTCAGTAGAATAGCCAAGAAAAGAATTGCAGATAAAGCGTGCTCTTTTACGTGTGCAACGTAGGGAAGAGGACGCTTTTTTTCCTTGAAATTAAGGAGGCGTTTATGAAGTATTCAGGAATTGGCGGACAGGCTGTGATTGAAGGAATTATGATGAAGAATAAGGACGAGTACGCTACAGCTGTCCGCAAACCGAACGGGGAGATTGAGGTGGATAAAGAAACCTACGTCAGTCTGACTGAGCGGGTGAAGCTGTTTTCTCTGCCCTTTGTGCGTGGGGTGTTCAGTTTTGCCGACTCGATGATTTTGGGAATGAGAACCCTTACCTGGTCAGCCAGCTTTTTTGAGGATGACAAGGAAAGTGAGCCGGGAAAGGTGGAACAATGGCTGAATAAGGTGTTTGGGGAAAAGCTGGAAACGGTGCTGATGAGTGCGATTATGGTATTTTCTGTAGTGATGGCGATTGGAATTTTTATGGTGCTGCCGCTGATCATTGCCAATGTTTTCCGCCGTTTTATTGTCTCAGAAACGATCATGGCGATCGTGGAGGGATGTATCCGCATCGGTATTTTTATTATGTATATTAAAATCGTCTCCCGCATGGAGGATATCCGGCGGACATTTATGTATCACGGTGCAGAGCATAAATGCATTAACTGCATTGAACACGGCATGGAACTTACGGTTGAAAATGTGCGTAAAAGTTCCAAACAGCATAAGCGCTGCGGAACCAGTTTTTTACTGATTGTTATGGTGATCAGTATTTTATTCTTTATGGTTGTCCGGGTGGATACGCTGTGGCTTAGGATTGTCAGCCGGATTATCCTGGTGCCTGTGATTGCCGGGGTGTCCTATGAATTTCTGCGCCTGGCCGGGCGGAGCGATTCCTCCCTTGTCAACCTTCTGAGCCGGCCGGGGATGTGGATGCAGAATCTGACCACAAAGGAGCCGGATGATAAGATGATTGAAGTGGCGATTGCCGCGGTTGAATCAGTGTTTGACTGGAAGCATTATTTGAATGAAAATTTTCCCCAAGGATGATATATGGGAAAGCCGTGATGTGCAGGAAGGGCAGGCAGGAAATGAAACAGACATTACAAACGCTGCTAACCTATGGGCGGGAGCAGTTAAAGCGAAAGGGCAGCCCGGAGCCGGAACTGGATGCCAAGTATCTTCTTCTGGAGGCGTTTCGGACAGACATGGTGCATTTTTTAATGAATCGGAGCCAGGAACTGCCGGACAGCCCGGAAAGTTTAGCGATGGTGGAACGCTATCGGGGAATGATTGCCCAGAGGGGAAGGCGGATTCCCCTGCAGCAAATTCTGGGGACGCAGGAATTTATGGGGCTTTCGTTTTATGTTAATCGTCATGTGCTGATCCCACGCCAGGATACGGAAACCCTGGTTGAACTGGTCTTGAAAGAGCATCCGGGAAATGGTGAATCTGTCCTGGATCTGTGCACGGGGACGGCCTGTATTGCCCTCAGTCTGGCGGTGAAGGGAAACTATGGGTGGATATGCGGTGTCGATTTGTCTCATGAAGCGCTGAAAGTGGCGGAAAAAAATAAGGCCCGGCTTTTATCTGAGGCAGGGCAGATCCGGTTCGAACTTTTGGAGGGGGATTTATGTCATGCCCTTTCCCATTCGGATTGGATGAAGAATGGGAAAAAGTTCGATATTCTGGTTTCTAATCCCCCCTACATTCCAACCCATGTGATAGAAGGCCTGGAGCCGGAGGTGCGTGATTATGAACCCCGGATGGCTTTGGACGGAAGCGGGGATGGCCTGGCGTTTTACCGAAGAATTGCCGATGAAAGCAAGGCCTGTTTAAATGAGGGGGCCGCGATTTATCTGGAAATCGGCTGTGATCAGCGTGAGGCGGTACAGGAGCTTCTTTCTGAGGCCGGTTTTTCCCATATCCGAATTTTTCCTGATGCATCAGGCAATGACCGGGTGGTGGCCGCCTGCTGGCATTAGATGCAGATACTTAATGCAGTTTGGTGCATTCGTGCTGGTTTATCCGTGATGGTTAGTGAATGATAGAAACTTGTTTTGATAAAAGTGAATGGAGGAAAGCCATGTTTGACCGTTTAGAAGATATTTTAATTCATTTTGAAGAATTAATGCAGGAACTTGCCAGTCCTGGTGTAACTGACGCTCCCAAGCGTTTTCAGCGTCTGATGAAAGAGCAGGCCGAGCTGACCCCTCTGGTGGAAACCTATAAGGCCTATAAAGCTGCCAAACAGGCGGCAGAGGACAGCCTTCAGATACTTGAGGAGGAAAATGACGAGGAAATGCGCGAGCTGGCGAAGGAAGAACTGTCGGACGCCAAGAAAAGGATTGAAGAACTGGAACATGAGTTAAAGCTCCTTCTCCTTCCTAAGGACCCCAACGATGATAAAAATATCATTCTGGAGATCCGCGCGGGGGCAGGGGGCGAGGAGGCTGCACTGTTTGCCGCCGAACTGTACCGCATGTATGTGAATTACGCAGACAGCCAGCACTGGAAGGTGGAGCTGGTCAGCGTAAATGAAAGCGGTATTGGCGGGTTTAAAGAAGTCGTTGCTATGATTGCCGGCAAGGGCGCATATTCCAGGATGAAGTACGAGAGCGGTGTTCATCGGGTGCAGCGTGTACCGGAAACGGAATCCGGCGGAAGAATCCATACCTCCACGGCGACCGTGGCGGTGATGCCGGAGGCAGAAGAGTTTGATGTGGTGATTGAGGATAAGGATATCCGCATCGATGTGATGCGTGCTTCGGGCAATGGCGGGCAGTGCGTTAATACGACGGACTCTGCGGTTCGCCTTACCCACATGCCTACGGGTATTGTAATCTACAGCCAGACGGAGAAGTCCCAGCTGCAGAATAAGGAAAAAGCTTTCCGTCTGCTTCGCTCCAAGCTGTATGATCTGGAACTGGAAAAGCGGCAGAATGCAGAGGCGGATGAGCGCCGAAGCCAGATTGGCACCGGAGACCGTTCAGAAAAGATTCGTACCTATAATTTCCCGCAGGGCCGGGTGACGGATCACCGGATTAAACTTACCTTATATAAAATTGATTCTATTATGAACGGGGATATTCAGGAGCTTTTGGACGGATTGATTACTGCAGATCAGGCACGCCGGTTAAGCCGCCTGGAAGAACAGAATGGGTGACAGAACAATAGTGTGGGATGAGGTCAGGGGATGGAAGGCAGAATTTATACAACGGGAGAGTTTGCCAAAAAGGCTGGGGTGTCGGTCAGGACAATTCGGTATTATGATAAGCAGGGGATGTTAAAGCCGTCTCATGTCAGCCAGTCCGGGTACCGCCTGTATACGGATGGAGATTTTGCCCGGCTTCAGAAAATCCTTACGTTAAAGTACCTGGGATTTAGCCTGGAGGAGATCCGGGAGATTTCTATGAAGGATACAGATCAGGACTACGTTCGCCGTTCTCTTGAACTGCAGCTTGGGCTGGTAAGAAAAAAGATGGAAAATCTGCATCTGGTAGAACAATCACTGATGGAAGCCTCCCGGATGATTGAGCGGGCAAATGAGGTGGATTGGAAAACGGTGCTTCATCTGATTCATTTAATTGCCATGGAAAAGGGCCTGGCAGACCAGTACCGGACGGGGGCAAATACCAGCGTCCGCATCCGCCTTCACAGGGACTTTGGCAGAAATCAGGAAGGCTGGTTTGCCTGGCTGTATCGTCTGCTGGAATTTAAGGAAGAAATGCGCCTGCTGGAGCTTGGGGCAGGGAATGGGGAGCTTTGGAAGGAAAATCTTCATTGCCTGCCAAAAACAGGAGAAATTCTGCTTTCCGATATTTCCGCTGGGATGCTTCAGGATGCAGGAAAAGAGCTGGAAAAAGCGGCTGAACATTTGCCAAAGGAAGCGAGAAACCGTCTGTGTCTGGACTTTGACGGGGGCGCCTTAAAGGGCAGCGGGGGGCAGCAGGATGGCAGACTGAGATTTAGCAGCGGGGTATTTGACTGCCACCAGATTCCTCAGCCAGACGCCTGGTTTCACCGGGTAACGGCAAATCATGTGCTGTTCTATCTGCGGGATCTGGATCAGGCGCTGGCTGAAGTAAGGCGTGTGCTGCGTCCAGGGGGAAGGTTTATCTGCAGTACCTACGGAGAAGCGCATATGCGGGAAATATCGGAGCTGGCAGCAGGATTCGACGAGAGAATCAGCCTTTCTGAAGTGCCGTTAAGTGATGTGTTTGGTCTGGAAAACGGAGAAAGGATTTTGCGAAAGCAGTTTAGTCAGGTTGAATTAAGGCGATACCGGGATGAACTGGTGGTAACACAGGCCCAGCCGATGATTGATTACATTCTTTCCTGTCACGGTAATCAGCGGGAGTATATCCGGGGACGGTATGACGAATTTAAAGAATATATACAGAAAAAACTGGAAAAGAACCATGCATTTCGGATTACCAAGGATGCAGGTGCGTTTTGCTGTCGATGAGCCCGGAAATTAAGGATTTCCGGGCTCGCTGCAATCAAGGAGAGCAGCTAAAGAGCAGACACTTTGCCTGCACCTTCAGCTGCCGTAGACTGTTCTTCTCAGGTATAAGAAATAACAGTCTGAGTGGAGTTTGTACTGAACGGATAACGAATATCCATCCATGCAGATTGCTTTATTATTATAAAGCAAGTTGACTGAAAATACCAGACAAGATAATGTCGGTGTCAAAAATAACCTTTAAACAGGCTATTTTTGGCTTTTCTTTTTTCTTTTCCATGAAATCTACTTGACACTTACCCTACGTCACCCTTTATGATAAAGGCAGATACATAAACAAGTTCCTGGAAACAGGGATAGAATACCTGGAAAAAGGCAACGATGAGCGATAGAAGAGAAAGGAAGGGACAAAGAAGATGAAAGGAATTATTTTAGCCGGAGGAAGCGGAACAAGGCTGTATCCATTGACCAAGGTAACATCCAAGCAGCTTTTGCCGATTTATGACAAGCCGATGATTTATTACCCGCTTTCCGTGTTAATGAATGCGGGAATCCAGGATATTTTAATTATCTCCACACCGGATGATACGCCCAGGTTTGAGGCGCTTTTAGGCGATGGAAGCCCATTTGGCATCCGTTTATCCTATGCCGTTCAGCCAAGCCCGGATGGTTTGGCGCAGGCCTTTATCATTGGGGAGGAATTTATAGGAAACGATTCAGTTGCCATGATTTTGGGGGATAATATCTTTCACGGACACGGCTTAAAGAAACGTCTGCGGGCAGCGGCAAAGAGAAAGTCCGGGGCTACGATATTCGGATACTATGTGGATGACCCGGAGCGGTTTGGAATTGTGGAGTTCGACAAGGAAGGCAAGGCTGTTTCCATTGAAGAAAAGCCGGAAAAGCCCAAGTCGAATTACTGTGTGACCGGGCTGTATTTCTATGATAACCGGGTAGTGGAATACGCAAAGAATTTAAAGCCGTCTGCAAGAGGGGAACTTGAAATTACTGATTTAAACCGGATTTATTTGGAAAATGACGAGCTGGATGTGATGGTATTGGGACAGGGCTTTACCTGGCTGGATACAGGGACGCATGAGTCATTGGTAGATGCGACAAACTTTGTCAAGACGGTGGAGCAGCACCAGCACAGGAAGATTGCCTGCCTGGAGGAAATCGGGTATATGAATGGGTGGATTTCCAGGGAGAAGGTGTTGGAAACCTATGAGATACTGAAAAAGAATCAGTATGGAAAATACTTAAAGGATGTACTTGACGGGAAATATGTAGACAATTTGCATGAAACGTTTGAATTTGAAGGATAAGGAGGATTTTACAGCGGATGAAGATTATTGTTACCGGAGGGGCCGGGTTTATTGGAAGCAATTTTGTGCAGTACATGGTTAATACGTATCCAGGGGACGAAGTGATTAATCTGGATCTTCTGACTTATGCAGGAAATCTGGAAAATTTAAAGCCCGTGGAGGACAAGGCAAATTATCGGTTTATCAAGGGAGATATTGCCGATCGGGAGTTTATTTTCTCTCTGTTTGAACAGGAAAAACCGGATATGGTAGTGAATTTTGCGGCGGAAAGCCATGTCGATCGTTCGATTACGGACCCGGAGATTTTTGTTCGTACCAATGTTATGGGAACAACAACACTTTTAGATGCATGCAATAAGTTTGGAATTAAGAGGATGCATCAGGTTTCCACGGATGAAGTCTACGGAGATCTTCCGCTTGACCGCCCGGACTTATTCTTTACGGAAACCACGCCGCTTCACACTTCCAGTCCGTATTCTTCAGCTAAGGCAAGTGCCGATTTATTTGTTTTGGCCTATCACCGGACTTATGGGCTGCCTGTGACGGTTTCACGGTGCTCAAATAATTATGGGCCATATCATTTCCCGGAGAAACTCATTCCTCTGATAATCAGCCGCGCCCTGGCTGACGAGGAACTTCCTGTGTATGGAACCGGAGAGAATGTACGCGACTGGCTGCATGTTTCTGATCACTGCAAGGCGATTGACTTAATTATTCGCAACGGAAAAGTGGGCGAGGTTTATAATATCGGCGGACATAATGAGCGGACAAATCTGGAAGTCGTAAAAACCATTCTCCGGGCATTAGACAAGCCGGAATCGCTGATTCGCTTTGTCAAAGACCGCCCCGGACATGACCGCCGATATGCCATTGACCCGACAAAACTGGAAACGGAACTTGGCTGGAAGCCCCAGTATACTTTTGACACAGGAATCCAGCAGACCATTCAGTGGTATTTGAATCATCAGGAATGGTGGAAGAATATTTTAAGCGGGGAGTACAGCAAGTACTTTGATAAAATGTACGGAAATCGGCTGTAGGGTCACAGGACACAGAAAATAAAGATAGCAGAAGAATTAAGAACCAAAAACAGGCCTGCAATTTTTAGCATGAAAAGACAGAAAGGAATACAAAAATGAAACTTTTAGTGACCGGTGTTCGGGGACAGTTGGGTCATGATGTGGTAAAGGAATGTGAGAAGCGCGGAATTACAGCAATTGGTGTGGATATTGAAGAAATGGACATTACCGATGCAGAAGCCTGCGAGAGAGTAATCAATGAATCCGAAGCTGACGCAGTAGTGCACTGTGCAGCCTATACCGCAGTCGATGCGGCAGAAGATAATATAGAACTCTGCCGGAAAATTAATGCTCAGGGAACAGAAAATATCGTTAAAATCTGCCGTGAACGGAAGATAAAAATGATGTATTTCAGCACAGACTATGTCTTTAACGGCGAAGGCGATCGTCCCTGGAAAACCGATGACGAGCGCAGCCCATTAAATGTCTATGGTCAGACAAAATACGAAGGTGAACTTGCCGTGGAAAATTCCCTGGAAAAATATTTCATTCTTCGCATTGCCTGGGTTTTCGGTGTAAACGGGAAAAACTTTATCAAAACAATGCTACGCCTGGGCAAAGAAAAAGGAGCAGTCAGTGTTGTTAATGACCAGATTGGTTCGCCAACTTATACTGCCGATTTAGCCGTCCTGGTAGTTGATATGATTCAAACCGACAGATATGGTATCTATCATGTCACCAACGAAGGGGTGTGCAGCTGGTATGAGTTTGCCTGCCAGATTTTTAAAGAAGCCAAAATGGATGTCAAGGTAACACCCGTAAGCAGTGAAGCATTTCCCGCAAAAGCCAAACGCCCTTCCAACAGCCGGATGGATAAGAGTAAACTAACCCAAAATGGTTTTTCCCCGCTTCCCAGCTGGCAGGATGCGCTTAAGCGGTATCTGGGGGAAATCTTAATCTAAAATAAAATTAAAAATAACTCTTTCTTATGTGATATCCTGGAATGTCATCCATCTCCCATAAAGAAAGAGTTATTTTTATTGTTCTTTTATAAACTGTTCTCAGCTGTAGTAATTACTTGGTTGCAGTGATTACTTAGCTGCAGTAATTACTCAGCTGCAATGATTACTTGTTTGCAGTAATTACTTATTTGCTGCTTCAAGCACAGTGTTCATGTAGCCTGCCGTGTCAGCCAGGGTAGCACCGGAAATGGCATCAACGGGTGCTTCGCTTCCGGCTAAATCGGTTGCATCTTTAATGGTCATGCCATTCATATGGTTCTGGATAGCATCAAAGTTAGCATCGATAGTAACGGTAGAGCCGCCCTTGTCTGCCATGTTCTTGCTGTAGTAGGCGGTATTTACACGCTTGGAGCAGAGAACTTTTCCTTCCGCATAGCCTTCAGCAAATTCAGCGTCGCTGTTTGGTACACCAGTTACATCCGCGCTGCTGTCAATAAACTGGAACTCATCAATATAGCTTAATACAATCGTTTCCCCATCCGTTAATGCAGCCGCAGTGGTAAAGCACTTGGTTCCATGTGCTGCGCCATTGATAACATTCAGCTTTAACGCACTGGAATCCCCGGTAAATTCTACAGCCTGCGTATTCTTGGCAGCCTTTGCAGCCTCGGCAATGGCATTCAGATAACCGGCAGTATCAACAAGGGTAGCGCCGGAAACAGCATCTACAGCGCCGTCGCCTTCAGCTGTCTTTGTCAGTTCATCAATTGTCTTTCCAACAGCAAAGCTTTCAATCGCATTAAAGTTGGTGTCAATGGCAACCGTGGAGCCGCCGTGATCTGCCATCAGTGCGCTGTAATACTCTGCATTCTCACGCTTGGAGCAGAGAACAAGTCCTTCAGCATAGCCCTCAGCAAAATCGCTGTCGCTGTTTGGCACGCCGGTTACATCTTCGCTGCTGTCGATAAACTGATATTCATCGATGTAGGCAGCAATAATCACATCATCCTGTACTACGGCAACAGCCTGGGTGAAGCACTTGGTTCCATGGGCCGCTGTATAAGCCTGTCCAATCTGTAATCCGCCGTCAATCTCTACGATTGCAGCCGGAGCTGCAGTTTCTGCTTCCTTGGTTTCTGCTTCTGTTTCTTCAATTTCTAAACCTAACGCCTGTGCTGCCGCTTCCTTTACTGCATTGCTGGTAACGGTTGCGCCGGAAACACCGTCGATCTCTATCCCATTTGCATCAACAATCTGCTTTTCCAGATCTGCAAATGCCTTTCCGCCGATATCTGGGGTTTCATCGTCGCCCTTAATCGAGCAGGCAGTTACCTTATCGCCGTCCATGGTCAAAGTAACCGTAACTTCTCCGCCGAAACCTTCTGCGGAACCCGTCAATGTTTCACCGCTGGCTGCTTCGGCTGTGGTTTCTGCTGCAGTAGTTTCCGCCGCGGTGGTTTCTTCCGCCTGTGTTGCCGGAGCTGTGGTCTGGTTTCCGCCGCAGGCTGTTAAGGATGCACCTAAGCCTAAGCAAAGTGCTGCTGCTGCAAATTTTTTCATGGTAGTCCTCCCTGTTTTGCATTGAGTTTTTGTTAAATTGTTAGCAATATTACCTTACTTTGGCATTATAGCATAGGGGGTGGAGACCGTCAATGAAAAAGTAATGCCGTATTTTTCCTGTTGCAAAAACTCCATGAACTACCTTATAATATGGAAATTTTTTTATGGATTTATGAAGATTTGCTGTAGATTCTTAGAAATCCCTGTTTTACCTTGACATTCCCGCTTTGCGCTGGTAAAATGAGCCTGTTTATCGCAGAATGGAGCAAGGTTTATTGAACCGGACACGTTGCATCCGTGAACGGTAAAAATAGAGAATCATAAACTATAAATTAAAGAAGAAACTGTAAAAAGCATGATAAAATGGATGCGGTGCAGTACAAGGAGAATAACTGCAAAAGGGAGGAAAAGCAATGGGCAAGTATTTTGGAACTGATGGCTTCCGTGGTGAGGCGAATGTGAATTTAACGGTAGAACATGCATTTCAGGTTGGACGGTTTTTGGGCTGGTATTATGGACAGCAGCATGAGGATACCCGGTGCCGGGTGGTGATTGGAAAGGATACGCGCAGAAGCAGCTATATGTTTGAATATGCGCTGGTTGCCGGATTGACAGCGTCCGGGGCAGATGTATTTTTGCTGCATGTTACCACAACCCCAAGTGTTTCCTATGTTGTGCGCACGGAGGGGCTGGACTGCGGCATTATGATTTCTGCCAGCCATAACCCCTACTATGACAACGGCATTAAAGTGATTAACGGGAACGGGGAAAAGCTTGAGGAAAGCGTGATTGAAAAGATTGAAGAATACCTGGACGGGAAAATCGGACAGATTCCTCTGGCAAAAAAAGATCATATCGGGAGAACGACCGATTTTGCAGCAGGAAGAAACCGCTATATCGGCTATCTGATTTCGGTTGCCACGCGCTCTTTTAAAAATATGAAGGTCGCCCTGGACTGCGCTAACGGAAGCGCCTCCGCCATTGCCAAAAATGTTTTTGACGCACTGGGCGCGGAAACCCATGTGATCAATATGGAGCCGAACGGTGTAAATATTAATACGGACTGCGGTTCCACGCATATTGAGCATCTTCAGAAATATGTTGTGAATATGGGGTGTGATGTGGGGTTTGCCTATGATGGCGACGCTGATCGTTGCCTGGCAGTGGATGCGAAGGGAAATCTGGTGGACGGCGATGTGATTATGTACATCTGCGGCAAATACATGAAGGAACAGGGAACCCTGCCGCATGATACGGTGGTTACGACAATTATGTCGAATTTCGGCCTGTACAAGGCATTTGACCGTGCAGGAATCCGCTATGAAAAGACAGCGGTGGGCGACAAGTATGTCTATGAAAATATGGCGCAGAACGGTCACGGGCTGGGCGGAGAGCAGTCGGGGCATATTATTTTCAGCAAACATGCCACGACCGGGGACGGGATTTTAACCTCCTTAAAGGTGATGGAAGTGATTTTGGAGAAGAAGCAGACCTTGGATAAGCTGGCTTCGGAAGTGGAGATTTATCCTCAGGTACTTAAAAATGTCCGGGTAAAGGATAAAAAGGCGGCACAGGATGATGAGGTGGTTCAGGCTGAGGTGGCAAAGGTTGCCGAAAAGCTTGGCGATGACGGAAGAATCCTTCTGCGCCAGTCTGGAACCGAGCCGGTAGTCCGCGTTATGGTGGAAGCGCCCACCCATGAACTCTGCGAGTCCTGTGTGGATCGGGTGATTGCGGTGATGGGAGCACAGGGGCATTTTGCGGGGTAAGTGCGTGCTGGAAGTGCTGGAAGTGCGTGCAAAAAAATATTGCCATGAAATTTCTGCTGTGTTATAATAGACTAATCCTGCAAAAAGGGAAAACAGAAAGGAATGAT
The DNA here is from genome assembly GCA_910584785.1 of uncultured Lachnospiraceae bacterium. GTDB lineage: Bacteria > Bacillota > Clostridia > Lachnospirales > Lachnospiraceae > Caccovicinus. The sequence continues at coordinate 24,247 of CAJUDX010000006.1, forward strand.
GAAGGATGGGGTTAGACCTGTAACCTCCACCGTGTTCATTGTTAAGCATTACGGCGTGATTTATCGACTCCAGGCCCTCTGACGGGGCGCAAGGAAAAAGACAGAATGAAAATCAGCTGACTGTTACGAAAATACACAGACAAAGAACAGATGGAGGAAAAATCATGTTAAATTATCAGCATTATAAACGGGTTCCTGTGGTAGACTTCCCGGAAAGAACCTGGCCGAATAACGAAATTAAGAAGGCGCCGGTATGGTGCAGCGTGGATCTGCGCGACGGAAACCAGGCTTTAGTTGAGCCGATGGTGGTGGAAGAAAAGATTGAGATGTTTAATCTTTTGGTGAAGCTGGGTTTTAAAGAGATTGAAGTGGGATTTCCGGCGGCTTCACAGATTGAGTTTGACTTTCTGCGTCAGCTGGTTGACCGTCAGTTAATTCCCGATGATGTGGTGGTACAGGTGCTGGTGCAGTGCCGTGAGCATTTGATTAAACGGACGTTTGAGGCGTTAAAGGGGATTAAGAAGGCGATTGTACACATTTATAATTCAACCTCAACCCTGCAGCGGGATGTGGTTTTCCATAAGGATATGGAGGAGATTAAGGAGATTGCCGTTATCGGAACGAAGCTGGTGCAGCGCTATGCAGCGGAGTTTGACGGTGAAATCTTATTGGAGTATTCCCCGGAAAGTTTTACCGGGACAGAACTGGACTTTGCCCTGGATATCTGTACAGCGGTTCAGGACACCTGGGGGGCATCGAAGGATAAGAAGATTATCATTAACCTGCCTTCTACGGTAGAGATGAATACGCCCAATGTCTATGCGGATCAGATTGAGTGGATGCACACGCACTTTAAGAACAGGGAAAGCATTATTTTATCGGTTCATCCGCACAATGACCGGGGGACGGGAATTGCAGCGACCGAGCTGGCACTTTTAGCTGGAGCAGATCGTGTGGAAGGAACCCTTTTTGGCAATGGGGAGCGCACGGGGAATGTGGATATTACAACTCTGGCCTATAATATGTTCTCCCAGGGCCTTAACCCGGAATTAAATCTGGAAAATGTCAGGGAACTTGTGGATGTTTACGAGAGATGTACGAAGATGGATATTCATCCGCGTCATCCTTATGCAGGAAAGCTGGTATTTACGGCGTTTTCCGGGTCGCACCAAGATGCGATTAATAAGGGGATGCAGGCGCTTAAGGAGAGAAAGGGCGAGTACTGGGAGGTTCCCTACCTGCCGATCGACCCAGCCGATATCGGGCGGCAGTATGAGCCGGTTGTGCGGATTAACAGCCAGTCCGGCAAGGGCGGCGTGGCCTTTGTTATGGATACCTTCTACGGATTTAAGCTTCCTAAGGGAATGCATAAGGAATTTGCGGATATTATTCAGAAGATTTCTGAAACCCAGGGCGAGGTTGCGCCTGAACAGATTATGGATGAGTTTAAGAAGCATTATCTGGATCGGAAGGAACCGATGCATTTCAGAAAGTGCCGGATTTCTGATGCCGATACGGGAAATGGCGATTTTGCAACCCTTGCGAAGGTTACTTACACCGACCATGGCATAGAAAAGACCTTTGAGGGTGTAGGAAACGGCCCGATTGATGCCGTACAGAGAGGTCTGGAGGATCAGCTGGGCATTCAGATCCGGGTTATGGACTACAGCGAGCATGCATTAAGTTCCGGTTCCGGTGCGCAGGCGGTTTCCTATATTCACCTTGTCGATATGGTTTCCGGGAGGGCAACCTACGGTGTGGGTATCAGTTCCAACATTACCAGGGCTTCCGTGCGGGGGATATTTAGTGCGGTGAACCGGCTGTTTTATTAAACTATATTGGTGACAGAAGTACTAAAATGTTTGTTTGAATATAACACAAATATATTATGTGGTAAGAATAGCAGATATAAGGTCAGAATCAGGGCTTTATATCTGCTTTTTTGTGTGTTATGATGGAGTAACAGGGAATAAAACGGCAGTCGTGCGCAGAGCAACAGCAGTTGGTGTTCCTGGATAGGATGGGTAGCAGGGAATAAAATAGCAAAAGATATGGAAAGGATAAATGGGGAAAATGAAACAGAAAGAATATGGCGGTTATATTGAACTGGATAAGTATTCGGGGGAGGAATATTACCCGGAGGCATGGGCATTAAACAGCGGAAGAGCGGCACTTCGGCTGTTTATTCGATTGAAGGAAATTCGGAAAATCTACCTGCCTGCGTTTTGCTGTGATACGGTGCGGGAAGCGTGTAGTGCAGAGGGAATTTTATGGGAATATTATTCGGTAGATCAAGATTTTTGTCCCTGTTTATCAAAAGAACATGCGGGGAATGACTGGGTTTGTCTGGTGAACTTTTATGGGGTGTTTGATGACGGGGAAATGCAGGCGTTTATGCAGCAGTATCCACGGCTTATCGTTGATTATACGCATGCTTTTTTTCAGCGTCCGATAAAAGGGATGAATGCTTTATACAGCTGCCGGAAGTTTTTTGGCGTGCCAGACGGGGCATATCTGGTTTTGGGGGAAGGAGAAGGCACAGAGAAAAGGGATGGACTGCGAAAGAAGAGAGGATTACCGGAGCATGTGCAGCAAGTTTATGAAAACCTGCCGCAGGATGTTTCCTTTGAACGGATGCATTTTCTTTTAGGGCGGTTTGAGTCTGGGGCTTCGTTGTTTTATCAGGAATATGCACAGAATAATGATTTTTTTGCTCATGAACCGGTAAAACGGATGTCCAAGCTTACGCACAATCTGCTTCGCGCGGTGGATTATCCGCGTGTCCGTGAGCAGCGGACAGAAAACTTTGCGTTTCTGCATCAGCAGCTAAAGGAGAGAAATGTTTTAAACCTTCCGCCAGCAATTTCAGGAGCCTATGCCTATCCTTTTTGGTTTAACGAAGATAAGATTTCCGGGAAGGAAATTCGCAGGAAATTGATTGAGAAGCGTATTTATATCCCTACACTGTGGCCGGAGGTGTGTTCGCTGGCAGAGGCAAGCTCACTAGAGCGGCAGATGACAGAAAATATTCTTCCGCTTCCCGTCGATCAGCGTTATGACAGGGAGGATATGAAGGCGGTCTTGGAGTGCTTGCTGGAGATATTAGAAGGCTGAAAACAACTCAGGAACTTATAACAATAAGATTTTTAAAGGTAATTTTAACCTTTTTTTATTCTTTCCCGAAGAATCTCCACCAGATATGAAAAGCTTTCCAGCTTTCCCCTCCAGGAAATGCCTAGATAAAGAAGGACGCCCAGAATAACCTGTCCAGCAAGGCCTGCGATTCCCGCAGGAAGGAATTTTCCGGCGATATATACACTTATCCCCATGGCAGCAGATGTAAGCAGTGCAGGGAGGATGTCTTTCCAGAGTTTTCCGATGGAATAGTTTAAAAGCCGTTGGTTGGGCCATGCATTGATAAAGGTGCAAATAAAGTCCCCGCAGGCCTTCCACGCGATAAAGGTAAGCGGGCCGCAGCGCAGACTGAAAAGGAGAATCAGCACACCAACCATTTTTTTTAGGATTTCCAGCTTTAAAAAGACATCGCTTCTTCCCATGGCGTTTAACGCCTGGAGGTTAGCGATATCCATGGGCCAGACAGCATAGGCGAGGCAGGAAATCTGAAGGAAGGGGACGCAGGCTGACCATTTTGAACCAAGAAGAACAAGAACCAGGTTATCTGCCGAGGCGGCAAGCCCTGCCATCATGGGAAAGACCAGAAAAACACTGATTTTAATTGCCCGCTGAAGCATGTGGCGCACCTGTTCGGGGTGGGTCTGGTGGGCGGAAAGGGCAGGGAGCATCACGGACTGGATGGCTGTACCGAGGTTAGTGACAATTAACTTGGGAAACTGTTCTCCGCGGCTGTAGACGCCTAAGGTGTTGCCGTCATAAATTTTTCCCACGACAAGGCCGTAGAGGTTCATAAACAGGGTGTCGATCAGGGAGGCGCAGAGAAGTTTCCAGCCAAATTGAAACATGGATTTTATTCGTTCCAGGGCGAATATCCGCTTCGGACGCCAGGGGATGGTGAAAAACAGAACCAGAACCAGGGTTAAATAGTAAAAAAGCTGCTGTCCCGCAAGCGCCCATACGCCAAAACCTGCGCCAGCCATCACTACGCCCACAGTGCCAGAAATGATAGCAGCGGCTACCGTGGAGATACAAAGCCCCTTAAACTGCATCTGCCGGGAAATGTAGGCGGTCTGTACGGAAATTACCGCTCCGGGAAAGAGGACGAGGGAAAGCACACGGATAATTGTGGTCAGTTCCGGGTTGGCATAAAAGCGGGAAATAACGGGCGAGCCATAAAAGAGCAGGGTGTAGATTACAGCAGCAGTTATGAGGTTGATGAAAAAAACGGACGAATAATCGCGCTCATCGGCATGCTGCTTTTGAATTAATGCCGTGCCAAAGCCGTTCTGGACGATAACATTGGCAATCGTGACGAAGATAAGCACCAGGTTGATGATGCCGTATTCTTCCGGGGAGAGCAGGCGGGCCAGGAGAATGGAGATAATAAACTGTATTCCCTGAGAGCCGCCATTTTCCATGACTTTCCAAAATAAGCCATTTAAAACTTTATTCTTTGTTCCGTCTGCCATAAATTTTTTATCCTTTCCAAAATCTGCTGCCAGTGTAGTGCCTAGGTCGGCTTTTTCCAAATTCGCGGTCGTGCCGATAGGCTTATATTCTCTCTTTTCCAAACACCAGTCGGCGAACCAGAGTAAACAGACCTGGTGCAGTCACTTCAAAACGGATAAGCAGCCGTGTGCGCAGGGGCAGTTCCCGGTAGAAGGTACGATAGCCGGGAAGCAGGGCTTTATCGTATTCCTTGACATTTAACAGGGTGAGAAAGTCCATCCGGCGGCAGGCGCGTTCGATGGCTGTGTCGTATTTTCCCCCGGTTTCTCTGGAAAATGCCCGGTACATTTCTTTCATTGCATTGTGATGGTCGATCAGGTTTTGCTTATAATTTCCTTCCTTCATTAATGCGCTCCAGGAGGTGGTTACGCCCTGGCGGTAGACGGACATTTTTCGATCCAGGTAATAGACGGTTCCTTTGGCTGCCATATGAAGCTGAATCGGAATATCGCCTACTGGGCTGGTATAGTAGTAATCCTGCAGATCATGAGTATATTCTGTTCTGAACATCAGGGAAGCCGTGGGGTAATTGAACATTTTGTCGATAACTTTTTCTGTGGGGATAATGCAGTCCTTTTTATAAGGGCGAATCTCCATTAATTGAACGGCTTTTTGGGCGGTTTCAATCTGGGCAGCATGTAAGCACATGGCACATTCCGGGTGGGCTTCCATGTAATCAACCTGTAACTGCAGTTTGTTTTCATCTGTCCAGTAATCGTCGCCGTCGCACATTGCCGAATATTTTCCCTTTGCCCTGGGGTAGTTGAAAAAGCCCTCGACATTGTATTTTCCCTGGGAATATTGGTTTTCTTCCGGGAAATAGGGTTTGATGATATCTGGGTATCTCCTGGCATAGTCAAGGATAATTTCCCGTGTGTTGTCGGTTGATACATCGTCATAAACTAAGATTTCAAATTTAAAATTGGTTTTCTGCATCAGGTAGCTGTCTAAGGACTGGGCAATGTAAGGGCCGTGATTATAGGCTACACAGCTGATGCTGACCATGATTTCTTCCTGAGGACGGTCAACAGGATTTTGGCTGATGGCTGGATTCAAATTTTGCTCCTTCTCTTTCTTTTCATTTTTATGGTGTTCTTTCTGTTGGACAGTCATTGCCTCTTTTAAGGTGCTTCTTTGTTTTCCGTACAAGCAGAGACAGAGCCAGTGATACAGGCGGCATTGTCCACGGGATAAGAGGGCCTTAGCTACCCGGTTTTTAAGGCCTTTTGGCTGAATATGGGAGAGGAGTTCTCTCATCTCCTGGCGGGTGCTAAGCTGGCGAATTTCATCTAAACACGCTTTATTTGTTTTTAGTGTGCGATAGTAGCTGTGTCCGGCAAAACCGCAGATATGGAAGAGCATTTCGTTTTCCATTTCCATCTGAATTTCTTTTGTGGCATCTGCGGATTCAAGGAATTTGCGCATGGCAGAAAGCAGGAGAAAGCAGCTTTCCACGCCTTCCGGGTGATAGCGGCTGATCTGGCTGTTTCCCTGGGGGTTTTGCCAATAGAAGAGGTAGCTTCCCGGAATGCAGGCAATGCGTTTGCAGAAGGTCAGGTAGCGAACGCAGAACCAGATATCTTCATTGATAGAAAAATCTTCGGGGTAACAGAGGTGATTCTGGCGGATCAGCTCAGTGGAAAACAGCTTATTGCTCTGCGTGCGCAGAAGAAGGTTCCGGTACAGAGGAAGAAGCATTTCTTCGGCAAAAGCGTGCTGATCACCGTTCCAGGCACTTTCCAGTGCAAATACCGGACCGCTGCGCTGATCGGGAAATACATGGGAAAAGCCGCAGATTGCCGTCTGCGCATGATTTTCCTTCACCGCAGAAAGTAAGTCGCGTGCCATATCGGGGTGGATGTAGTCGTCGCCGTCAATCAGCAAAAGCCATTGTCCAGTCATGGCGTCCATGCCTGCGTTCCGGGCGCTGGCGACACCGCCGTTTTGCTGGTGAAGCACCTTAATCCGGGGATCGGACTGGGCTGCCTGTGTGCAGATATCCAGAGAATGATCCGTGGACCCGTCATCTACCAGAATGATTTCCAGATTTTGGTAACTTTGCTGCTGCAATGAACGGATGCAGCGGGGAAGGTAGTTTTCTGTATTATAAACAGGCACGACAATAGAAATCAAATCCTGGGCAGGCATGGTTTTGTCCTCCTATGCTAAAACGTTTTTTATTCTCGCAGTCCAGCCTGTAAGCTGCGCCGTAAAAAATACTGATGCTAAATATGATGGAATAGACCAATTCAAGTGAAACAATTATCGCAGGCAAACGATTTTTTCATAGAGCCAGATTTCCAGGTGAATGGCCTGGAAGAATAGTTTTGCTGCCAGGTATTGTATTGGGTTAATATGCAGGTAATGCTGATAGTAATACATACAGCTTTGGTTGCGCAGCTGTTGGCGTTCCCATGTTTTTTGATAGGTTTGGGAAATGCTGGTCGAATGGAGGTGGTGGTAGGAATGGGTGAGAAGTAATGCGCTGCGGTATCCTGCTTTTTGCATCCGGCAGCCCAGAACGGCTTCTTCCTGATAGAGAAATAAACCTTCATCGTAGCCGCCGCACTCCATCATTTTTTGCGCGTCAACCATAAGTAAAGACCCATGAACAGCATCCACATAAACCGCTTTTTTATGATGAAAGTACCATTCGGGATACTCTAAAAGTTTTCGGAATACCCGGCGGCAAATCGGCCCACAGCGTGCCAGCTCCCGCCAGAAACCATACAAAGGCCATCCATTTCGCTGTTTTCCAAACACTGGATCGTGCATACAGGAAGAGAGCACGCCAAGCTCTGGATGGCGTTCAAACAAACGGAGCATTTTTTGGATTAACTGTTCAGAAAAATCCACGTCGGGGTTGGCAACCAGTACATAATCTATGTGCAGGACCTGATAAGAATAACGAATCCCTACATTGTTTCCAGCACCATAGCCTCCATTTTTGGGGGCAGACAGGACAATGATTTTTTCATTTAGTTTCTGCGCCAGTGCTTGAAGCTGTGCTAATGAGTTATCTGTAGAGCAATTGTCTACCAGGACAATCGCATCAAAAACGGTATAGTGATAGATTTTTTGAACCAGTTTTTCTACGGTGGCAGCATCATTATAATTTAAAATGACGCAGCTTGTCCGTGTGTTTTTTGGGAGATGATTGTTTGCTTGTTTTTGTTTAATTATATCCTTTTCTTCGTTCATTCCCCTATCCTCTTTTTCGATTTTCCACTGCCTTCATCCCAAATTTTTTGCTGATCCACCAGCGCACGGCGGGGAAGAACCAGGTAATCCAGTCCATCATATGGTAGGCAAAAAGATAGATTTTCTGTTTTCCATCCCCTTCTTTTTTCGTTCCCTGCCAGGGCGTCATGGCGAGGTATTGCTCATAAGCCCTGCGGTAATGGTTTAAATTCCCGGCCTTCCATGGGCGTTCATCTCCGGCAAAATGAAGGATGACAGGGTGAACTTTTGCCTGTCTGAAATTTTTTTCCGATACAACGCGGTAAGATGGGGAGTGGTCAGTCAAAGCCTGGTATCGGAAGTAGCGATAGTTGGTAAAGAAGTTATAGCGGGGAGAAAGTACCCGGATGTTTCCTTTTAGAGTGCCGTTCAGGATATCCTGGTCGCACCCGAAGGTATGTCCTCCAAGGCCCTGATAAAAGGCAAGAAGCCTTTCTTCAACATGTTCTTTTCGCCAGGTTTCCAAGTCGATAAGCAGTACCCCGGCATTAAAATAAGGGTCATTTTCCCTTAATCCCAGTGCCGGTTTAAGGGAAGAATAAATGGTCGGCTCAAGTACTGCGCCCATGATATTTCCCCGCAGATTCAGGTGATAAAGCTTTTTTAGCGATCCGAGAACGACGGTGTCACAGTCCAGGTACAGCACCCGATGGACATCTTCGGGAAGCATCGTGCCGATAAACAGACGGCTCATTGTGCTGATATCAAAGCCGCCTGTTTCGATGGCATAGGGAAATTTTTCCTGGAGGTTTCCCATAGGAATAAAGATGATCTCCCGCGCATAGCGCTGGGCAATCATGGACAGTTTTTCCTTATTTTCCTGGCTGAGATTAACCGACAGAATAAAAACACGGATACGGTCGGCAACCTGGTTATGGTCCATCAGCGAGCACATGGATACTGCCAGATGCCGGGCATAATTGTCATTAGAAGCAAAAACCACGTCCATAAATAACCCTCCATTTCTTTGATAAAGTATGCTTGGAAAATCAAGATCCAAATTCCTTTTCCGCTGCCTGCATGGCAGAGGCAATGACCTTATCCATATCATAGTATTTATACTCGCCCAGGCGACCGCCAAAGCATACCTTCTCTTCTTTTTGGGCCAGTTCCTTGTAGCTTTGGTAAAGTGCCTGGTTTTTGGCGTCATTGACCGGATAATAGGGCTCCATTCCTTCCTGCCAGTCGACAGGATATTCGCGGGTAATTACTGTTTTTGGCTGTGTACCAAAGGCAAAGTGCTTATGCTCGATGATCCGAGTATAAGGCACTTCCCTTGCCGTGTAATTAACGACCGCCACACCCTGGTGGTTTTCTTCATCGAGTACTTCGGTTTCAAATTTAAGGCTCCGGTATTCCAGCCTGCCAAAGCAATTGTCATAGAAGGCATCAATCATACCAGTGTAAATCACTTTATCCGCCATTGCATTATACTTTTCCCGATCTTCCAGGTAATCGACACCGGTTTTAACATCGCATCCGTCAAAAAGCTGGTCGATGATTACATTATACCCCCCAATGGGAATTCCCTGGTATAAGTCATTAAAATAATTATTATCGTAAGTATAACGAACCGGAAGGCGTTTAATGATAAAGGCGGGGAGATCCTTGCAGTCGCGTCCCCATTGTTTTTCTGTGTATCCCTTGACCAGTTTTTCGTAAATGTCGGTTCCCACCAGGCGGATGGCCTGCTCTTCCAGGTTTTTCGGTTCACCGGTAATGCCGGCGCGCTGCTCGTCAATCTTTGCCCTTGCCTCTGCCGGGGTGGAAATGCCCCACATCTTGCTGAAGGTGTTCATATTAAAGGGCATATTATACATTTCTCCGCGGAAATTGGCAACCGGGCTGTTGGTGTAGCGGTTAAATTCTGCCAGACGGTTGACAAAGTCCCATACTTTACGGTCGCTGGTGTGAAAAATATGTGCCCCGTATTTGTGCACCTGAATATCTTCCATTGTTTCACAGTAAATATTTCCGCCCAGATGACTGCGCTTTTCCAGAACCAGGCAGGACTTTCCGGCTTTTTTGGCATACCAGGCAAAAACGCCGCTGTACAAGCCGCCGCCCACAAAAAGATAATCATACGTTTTCATTGATTAAAGCCTCTCCTTTTTATATATACTGAATTGGTTTAAATGTTATGGTTTACGTTTTTGACTTTTTCTATTATCTAATCCCAATGACCTGTTCCAGGAAATCCTGGCAATTGTCCGGGGTTACATAAAGGCCAAATCCCTGGCTGATTAAATGTTCATCCTTTTTCCCGGAAAACAGAACATCCAGGATAAGGTCGCCGACCTCTGCTTTATAGTGGCTGGTTTCCAGGTAATTATCATTATTTAATGTAATATCATTATAACCGCTGAAATTATAAAAGCCGGTAATCTCAGCAACGCCGCGCAAAAATTCGCCATAGCCGTTTTCTACGGCCTTGGCAAAGGTTAGAGGATGCATGGGGTTAGTAAAGAGAATAAGTTCAATTCCATGCTCATCACAAAGCTGCTTCAGCGCCCGGATTTCTTCTAATGCCTGGGGGGAACGGTTGACATAGCGCATATTCCATTCCGGCTGGGCTTGGCTCCAGTCAACGGCAGTGTGTATTCCATAGTCCAGCTCCCAGCCTGTATCATATAAATTTCTGGAATGGATAATGCTCCTTGGCATAAAGTAGGTGATTTCTAAGGACTTAACTACCATGATGGGCTCAAAATAATTTAGATAAAAATCCAGTTTTTCCCGCCGATTGACCGGATAGGGGGAACGCAGGGGATCTTCCCGGTGAAGGATGGGATCAATGAGGAAGGAAATATTATCAATTCCCACGACAACCAATCGGGGGCGTACGCCACGTGCAAGCATTACTTCGAGATTTTGCCGGTGCTCTTCGGGAACACCTTCAGAATAGGTCATATTGTAAAAATGGTAGCCCTCTACCTTTTCCGCGTGGATGGCAGTCACCCTGGAGGAGCCAAAGATAAAGGCGTCAAAGCGGTCAGGGTTGCGGCAAATATATTCGGTTTTAATAAAGTTTTTATTAGGTTCAATCCCATTGTCCCGGATATTGTCCACATGAAAGACGTTATAAGGGTCGATAGCTACAGGAAAGGCAACCATAAGCAGCAGGCTCCACAGGATAAAAGGGAGCATGGTGAAAAGAAATTTTTTCATAGTGTTTCTCCTTAAATACATGCCCGTGTATTAGTGTATCTGAATCATGCGGATGGATGAAATGCATGTGCAGATGCACTCCAGGAAAATCTGCCGGGCAGGTGCTTAGAATTGAAAATAAATAAAATCGGATTTGGCGACGGAACGACTAAAAATAACAAAGGTCAGCAGGATAAAGTAGATGCTGTAGCGTATCCAATGTTTTTGTCTGCCAATCCATGCGATAACATCTCCTTTCAGGGAATACCAGTCGTAAACCAGCAGGATAAGAAGAGAGAGGGAAAGCTGGCAGGCGCGTCCCGGACGTATATTTAAGTCACAGAGAGCCTGCACCACATATTGGCGCAGATTGGAAATCCCGTCCAGTGTGTGGGCAAAAACATAAAAAGCTTCCGATACACTGTTCGCCCGGAAAAACACCCAGGCCAGGCAGACCAGGATAAAGACCACAATCATTCTAAATGGTCGCAGCCGTTTCTTTTCGTTTGGTTTTCCGCCAAGCCCCAAAAAGCGTTCCATCACCTGAATCCCTCCGTGGATTCCCCCCCAGATAATAAACGTCCAGCTTGCGCCGTGCCAAAGCCCGCTGATTAAGAAGGTGAGCAAAAGATTAAGATAACAGCGGAACTTTCCCACCCGGTTTCCCCCTAATGGAATATATACATAATCTTTAAACCAGGTAGACAGAGAAATATGCCACCGGCTCCAAAATTCTTTAAAGGAAGAAGAAAAATAAGGGCTTCGGAAATTTGTCATCAGGCGTATTCCAAACAGCCTGGCTGTGCCGGCGGCGATATCCGAGTAGCCGGAAAAATCACAGTAAATCTGAAAAGCAAAAAATACTGTGGCAACGGCAAGGGAAAGGCCGCGGTAATTGGGCAGGGCATTATAAATCTGATTAACATAGACTGCCAGGTTATCCGCCACCACCAGTTTTTTGAAAAATCCCCAGGCGAGAAGCTTGATTCCGTCAGCTGCTTCCTGGTAGCGAAAGGTATGCGGTTTTTTGATTTGCCCAAGAAGATTCCTGCTGCGCTCGATAGGGCCTGCCACCAGCTGGGGGAAGAATGAAACAAAGGCGGCATATGTCACCAGGCTGTGTTCTGCCGCTGTTTCCCCGCGATAGACATCAATAACATAACTTAAGGTCTGGAAGGTGTAAAAGGAGATACCTACCGGAAGCAGGAGGTTAAGCGTTATCGGGTGCAGCGGAAGGGAAATCCACTGGCAGAGACGGTCTAAGGAACGGCTGAGAAAGTTAAAATACTTAAAAACAAACAATACGCCCAGGCAGGCAATCAGTACTGCACTGAGGATGAATTTCTTTTGCCGTGAAGACGCCGCCCTTTCCAGAGCCAGTCCGCCGAAGAAAGAAACTAAGGTGGTAAAGAGAATTAATATTACATAGTCTGCCTTCCAGCTCATGTAAAAATAGTAGCTGGCAATTAGCAGCAGCCATACCTGCCCCTTTTGCGGCAGGGCCCAGTAAAGCATAAAAACAACGGGCAGGAAAACGGCAAATTGTACGGAATTAAATAACATGGCTTTATGCCTCCAGTATTTGTTAAAATTTTGGAAAATACGCAGGTTTTACTTAGACCGCCTAATCGGCGGTAAACTGTCACAGCACCCCCCTACCCCGCTTATGGCATCACCATGAATACAAGGGGGTCCCGTGAACCCTCCGGGGGATGTGCAGAAAACGGGTATGGAAGATGTCGCTTTGCGACCCCGTTTTCGCACAGCTCAGCGATGTAACGCTGAGCTGTCACAGTAAGTATAAGGAAAATAAAAGATGTTGTCAATCCGAATTTCCCAGAGGGTTTTATTGTTTCTTATAAGGACAGGGGAAATTTGACAGGGGAAATTTCTTATGTTAAGATGGGCTTTGACTATATATAAAGGTAAATGGTGGAAAGAAGAAAATGTAAAGAAAGGATGTTTATCCATGGACAGAGCAGAATTTTTGGAGAATATAATTGAGTTTAAGAAGAATCACCGCTTTCTTCCCCATATCCTGGCCCTGATTGTTCTTCTGGCTTATGGGGGACGGATTATTCATGATAATATTTTTGTGGATAGTGAGCTGATGATGCTCCGACCGTATCATATGCAAAAGATTTGGCTGGGAAGTAATCGATTTGGTCTGGTACTGACCAGCCGTCTGTTTGGTATGGGGCGTCTGATTCCCTGGCTTTCTGCTTTTTTGATGGCCCTGATGATGTGGGGATGCGGTATGGCCTTATCCTTCTGTGCCTGGGTGTGGAGCGGGAAGAATAAGCATTACCGCAGTTTCTGTTATCTTTTTCCTTTACTGTATGTTACTGCGCCCGTATTTGCCGGACAGTATTTATTTATTCTCCAGGCATTTGAAATTTCTTTTGGTCTGCTGCTTTGTATTCTGGCTGCTTTTTGTGTGGGAAATTTTGTCTATCATAAAGGCTGGTGGTGGCTGGTTCTGGGATTAGGTTTGATGATTTGGGGATTTGGGTCCTATCAGGCCATGATTCCTTTTTATATTAGTTTAGTTTTAGGCTCCTTTCTCCTGGTTTATATCAATGCAGGAAGGGCATCAGAGGCATTTGGATGGGGAATTAAGCATTGCATGATTTTTGTGGCAGGGATTGTTCTTTATGGGGGAATTGCCGCGGCAATCAAATGGATAATCGGATCGGAATCCGCATATGTGTCAAACCTTATCCATTGGAAAAGCGACGGGTGGCGGATGTGCCTTCAAAATATCTGGTTGGATCTGGTGAGGGTGTTTAGAGCAAAAGATGTATATTTCCACCATTTTTACCTGCCGTCTATGCTGCTTTTTCTTTTGCAGATGACGCTCCAGGGCTGGAAAAAGAAGGCCGGTTACATGGATTATGCCTGTTTTTTGCTGGGAAATGCGTTGATGTGTCTGTCGCCTTTTTTTCTTACTTTAATTATAGGCTATTTTCAGCAGGCTCGCGGTCAGCTGGTGTATCCGCTGACATCAGCTTTTTTTCTGGCTTATTTAACCGTATGGCCCCAAACAGGGTTTAAAACGGAGTTTGGGAAGCGGTGGAGAATATCCGTTTTTACTGTAATGACGGCTGCCTGTGTTTTTTTGACATCCAGAAATGCCCTGGTAACGGCCCAGTTATTTGAGACAGCATGGGAAGCCTACCGCAACGATGTTCTGACAGCAAATCGTTTATACAGTGATATCTGCCAGGCTGCGAACAGAAGTGATATGGAAAACTGCCAGGTGATTTTTACCGGGCGCCGCGATGCCGGAGTAAGGGGGCCAGCCACCTTTGGAGAGCTTAGCGGACTTTCCTTCTATGAGGTGGAGGCCTGGGCGCCGATGGGGAGCACAGGGAGGATTCTTGGCATGTTTTCGCTTTTGGGAATGGATGTGCTTGAACTATATCCTGCCCTATATGATGAAGCTGTGTATTTTATGAAAGATGCCCCGGACTGGCCTGCACAGGGGAGTATACGGGAAATGGGAGATTATATTGTAGTGCGCTTATCAGAATAAAAGATTAGTAAAAACCCCGGAATTGCCAGATGAGCTTTTCCGGGGTTTTTAGTAAAATCATATGGTTTTATGCAATTGGATCTGTGGGCTGATTCCCGACACTATTATTTATGGTGCCGCTTCCGCCAAGGCCGGTTGCCTCTGCTTCCTGCTGCTGTTTTGCGTTTGCCTTAGCCTGTTCTCTTGCCGCTTCTTCCTGCTGTGCTCTTGCCTCAACTGCCTGCATATAGGCTACAGCTTCAGGAACGGTTGGGTCCGTCGGATCGAAATTCTGGTCCGCTGGAATCAGGGCATCCAGAACCGGAGCCTCAAACGGGCCGTTAATTGGGGAGTCATAAATGGTTATGGTGGTTCCCACCGGACAGTTATCATAAATCCATTTTACTTCGCCGGTCTTTAACCGTGTACAGCCATGCGAACGCCCAATCCCCAGGTTGTTGTAGGTAATGGTATCCAGGGTATAGGGGTTTTGATGGTTAAAGATAACCGAGTGTACCATAAATCCGCCTTTAATCCGCATCGCATACTGGGTGTAAACATCACCGTACATCAGACGCCAGCGGTATTTCTCCGGCATCTGCCAGGTTCCTGAAGGCGTATCGTCGCCCGTTGTGGTCAGGAAGGAGACAACAGGGAGAATATAGCCATTTGAACCATCCTTGGCATATACAGTTAAGGTATCGGTAACACGGTTAATCTTGAGAAGGTAAGGCCCGGTAATGCCTGCCATGTTACGAAGATCCGAAACCAGTTTGCCGTTTGTTTCATCAAAGTAATACTTATAGCCGTCAATATACTGCCAGCCGGTTACAGCCTGGTCATTGACGAAGTAATATCTCTGGTTATTTACCCATCCCCATCCGGTAAAGGGATAGCCTGTACCGTCCTTATAGGTGGGAAGAGCGCCCTCATGAAGCTGCACACCGTCGGTTCCCGCGGGTGATTCTACAGTTTTTTTGGTCGGGTAGGGGAATATGGTGTTCTTTGGATGAAGCATCATCTTAAAGCCGATAATCCATTTCCCGGAACCCATGGAACCGGAGGTTTGTGCTTCAGTGGCCCAATCCAGTTCAGTGCCGTCCGATAAGGTGGCGCGGTAGTAAAGGTCATATTCGTTTGTGATGACGCCAGCCATGCGGACCTGAACCGCTTCGACGGCAGAGCCGTCCGTTAAGGTAGGTGTTTCCTGATTGTTCATCACCCAGGGAGACCAGCCGACGGTACTTGAGTAGGTGCGGTAAATCAGGTTGCCAAGTTCATTTCGAAGAACCATCTGCATGGAATACCAGCCATTGCCCTGGTTATGTATGGTGTCATCGGAAAGGAAGCTGGGGCTCCAGTAACCGTTTATCCGGCGTACACTGGTGCCGATATAAGGCTGCATCTCACCCATTTCTGCCGCGCGGATAGCTGCGCGGAGATTTGCCTCATCGTCCGAGGTAAAGACAATGGGGGGATAGACCGAGGTCTGTGCCTGTCCATTGGTTGGTGTTACCGGTACTGCAGCATCCGTTTGCGTGGGATCGGCTGTTTGTGTACCTGCGGTTGGGTCAGTTGCTACCGTGTCAGCGGCAGGATCAGCTGCCATTGTGCCGGTACCCGGATCAGACGCCGGGACATCTCCCGAAGGGCTGGTTGTCTGCGCTGCTGTATTGGGATCGGGAACTGTGGGTACAGCAGGGACATCCTGTGTCTGGGTGGGGGTAGTCTCATCTGCATATGCGGTTAACATTCCGGTGGAAGCCATGGAAAGAGATAACAGCACAGCGGCAGTTATACGTGTTAATTTATGCATAGTGTTTCCTCCTGTTCAGTTACCATTAAGCCGGCTGCTTTACCGTTAAATGGTAGACATGATTGTTCCTACGGTATTAATTTAATATATTTGAGGAAAAAAAGCAAGAGAAGCTTTACTTTTAATTGGCAATATTGTAAAATCGTAACGATTATGACTGAAAAAAGTAATGTTTTAGAGAAGGTAAGGGTACAAGTGATGAAAGAAGAAGCATCAGGTTCCAGAAGTTCGCAGGTTTTGGTGACACGCTCCTCTATGCCGCCGTTTGAAGAGTACAGCGAAATGATACGGAAACTATGGGAAAGCCACTGGCTGACGAATATGGGGGAGCTTCACCAGCAGCTGGAGCATGCGCTGAAGGCCTACTTGGGGACGCCAGAACTGACCTTGTTTATCAATGGTCATATGGCATTGGAGAGCGTTCTGCGGGCCTTAAAGCTGTCGGGTGAAGTAATTACCACGCCGTTTAGTTTTGCTTCTACCACCCATGCCATTGTGCAGAACGGCCTGACCCCGGTGTTTGCCGATATCCGGCCTGAGGATTATACCATAGACCCGGAAAAGATCGAGGTGCTGATTACCGAAAAGACATCCGCGATTCTTCCGGTTCATGTTTATGGAAATATCTGTAAGGTAAAGGAAATTCAGGCCATTGCCGACCGCCATGGGTTAAAGGTTATTTATGATGCTGCTCATGCCTTTGGGGAATGGCTGAACGGGGAGAGCGTGGCTTCCTTTGGCGATGCCAGCATGTTCAGCTTTCATGCGACGAAGGTTTTTCATACGATTGAGGGTGGTGCGGTGGCCTATCAGGATCATACACTGGAGCACGCGCTGAATGGGCTGAAAAATTTTGGAATTATGGATGAAGAAACCGTGGAGCTGGTGGGCGGTAATGGAAAGATGAATGAATTTCAGGCGGCGATGGGGCTGTGTAATTTAAGGCATATTAAAGAAGAGATAGCAAAGAGGGAGAAGCTTTACAGGCGCTATCAGGAAAATCTCTCCGGGCATCCAGGGATTCGGCTGTGTTCTGAACAGCCGGGACTTATCCGAAGCTATAGTTATATGCCTGTGGCGTTTGATGGTTCATATAAAACACGGGATCAGGTGGCAGCTGAACTGCAGGCGCAGCATATCCACCCGCGGAAGTATTTTTATCCCTGCATTAACGCCTACCAGTGTTATCGGGACAGATTTTCACCGGAAGCAACGCCCGTTGCTCAAAAAATTTCCATGGAGATTTTAACACTGCCGCTGTATGCCGATCTGTCCCTGGAAGCCGTGGATCGGATTTGCCGGATTATTCTTCAACCGTAGGCAGAAAGGGAGGGCCTTATGCAGGAGGTTTTGCTGATTATTCCTTCGTACAATGAGGAAAAAAATATTGAGCGTGTCGTTGGGGAGCTGGAGAGGAATTTCCCGGAACTGGATTATCTGGTGGTTAATGACGGTTCAACCGACCAGACCGCCCGGATTTGTCAGGAAAAGGGTTATCTTATGCTGAATCTTCCCGTGAATTTAGGGTTAGCCGGGTGCTTTCAGGCGGGGATGAAGTACGCCTACGCGAAAGGTTACCGATACGCCATTCAGTTTGACGGGGACGGGCAGCACCGACCGGAGTATATTGAGGGTATACGGCAAAAAATGGCGGAGGGCTATGATATCGTCATCGGTTCCCGCTTTATTGACCGGCCCAAGGACGGCAGCATGCGCATGGTGGGAAGCCGGCTTCTTTCTCTGGCTATCCGGCTGACCACAGGGGTGAGGCTTACTGACCCCACTTCCGGGATGCGGATGTTTAATCAGGGGATGATCCGGGAATTTGCCCTGAACTTAAACTATGGGCCGGAGCCGGATACGATTTCGTTTTTGCTTAAGCAGGGGGCGCGGGTGGCTGAGGTTCCGGTGGAAATCGGTGATCGCCTGGCTGGGGAAAGCTATCTTAAACCTATGGTTGCTGCAAAATACATGGTGAGAATGTTGATTTCGATTTTTTTAATTCAGAATTTCCGCCTGCGTCAGTAGGGGCAGGCCTTGGGCTGGACAGGCCGTTGGCCTGCGTCTCTGGAAGAGATCAGGAAGAAGGCGGGCGGAGAAACCTGTATGGAGAGTTTATGATAAAACAACAGTGTGAAGAAGCATGGATAGAACGGCAGAATTTACTCTGGAATATGTTGGGAAGTTTTGTTTATGCGGCAGCCAGTATGGTCTTGTCTTTCCTTGTGATGCGGATTGCCGGAGCCCAGGCCAGCGGGATTTTTGCCGTGGGCTTTAGCACCGTGGGGCAGCAGATGTTTACGGTGGCGTATTTTGGCCTGCGCCCCTTCCAGATTACCGATGCAGGGCCCAAACGGGGCGGCTATTCCTTTGGGGAATATCTTATTCATCGAAAACAGACCGTGGCGCTGGCGTCAGTGATGGCGGCGGGGTTTTCCTGGTGGATGTTTTTTTCAGGAAGATATGTTTTGGATAAGGCGCTGGCAGTGTTATGGCTGGCGCTGTATAAGATTTTCGATGGCTATGCCGATGTGTATGAGTCGGAATTTCAGCGTCAGGGAAGGCTTTACCTGACAGGGAAGGCGAATACATTTAAAACACTGTGGTCGGTAGCGGTATTTTTGGTGGTGCTGGCTGTCGGCAGAAATCTGCTGTCGGCTTGTATAGCGGCGGCTGCTGCCCAGATGATGGGTTTTGTTGTATTTGATGTATGGGTTATCCGGGGGCTTAAGCATGTGGACTGGTCCGTGCGGAGGGGGAAAGCAAAGGAGCTATATTTCCAGGGCGGCCTGCTGTTTATTTCCGTATTTTTGGATTTTTATATTTTTTCAGCCGCCAAATATGCGATAGACAGCCAGTTAAACGATGCGGCCTCCGGCTATTTTAATTTACTTTTTATGCCTACTTCCGTTATCTATCTGGTGGCGAATTTTGTTATCCGCCCGTTTTTAACCAGGATGACGGCGTGCTGGGAGGCAGGGGAGAGAAAGATGTATCTGGGACTGCTGAAAAAAATCGGTGGGATTATCGCCGGGCTGACGGCTCTGGCTGTGGGCGGAGCGTGGTTTATCGGGCCATTTGTCCTTTCTCTGATGGAAAGGATGTTAGGCCCATCTTACCAGGGGAGCCTGACCATATACCGGGCTTCCTTTACCGGGATTGTCTTTGGCGGGGGGCTGTATGCCTTTGCCAATCTGCTGTATTACAGTCTGGTGGTGATGCGCAGGCAGAAGAGTATCTTTCTGGTCTATGTATTGGCGGCGGGAACAGCCTTTGGCGTTGCCCCGGCACTGGTGGCGCGGTTTGCCATCCCCGGTGCGGCGGCAGTTTATGTTTTGCTGATGGGCTTGGAACTGGCTGGATTTGGAGGGTGTATGCTATGGGAATGGAGGGATTGGGGAAAATGGAAACACAGGCATTAAACGTTGATGTGATTATACCTGCCTATCGTCCGGGGAAGAAGTTTTCCAGACTTCTTGCCATGCTGAAAAAGCAAACCTATCCGATTGGGAAAATCATTGTGATCAATACGGAGGAAAAATACTGGAACCGGGTCTGGGAGGAAGTGCCGAACCTGGTGCTTCGCCATATTAAAAAGGCAGAGTTTGACCACGGGAGGATTCGGTGCGAGGCCGTAAAACTGTCCCAGGCGGATGTATTTGTCTGTATGACAGATGATGCTGTACCGGCGGATACGCATTTGATTGAAAATTTAGTCAAGGGATTTGAACAGCGTGGACCAAAGGGAGAACTTCCGGCAGTGGTATATGCCAGGCAGCTTCCAGGTGAGGGCTGCGGCTGGTGTGAGCGCTATACCCGCTATTTTAATTACCCGGATCAAAGTCTGGTAAAGACTAGGGCAGATATCGCACGGATGGGCATTAAGACCTACTTAGCATCGAATACTTGCTGTGCTTACCGGCGGGAGATTTATGACCGGCAGGGCGGATTTATTTCTCCGGCAATTTTTAATGAAGATATGATTTTTGCCGGCAGGGCGGTTCAGGCAGGGTATTGTATTGTCTATCAGGCGGAAGCGAAGGTGATTCATTTCCATAATTTCAGCTGCCGGCAGCAGTTTCACAGGAACTTTGACTTGGCAGTATCCCAGGCAGATTATCCCGATGTGTTTTCCGGGCTTCCTTCGGAGGGTGAGGGAATACGCCTGGTGAAGGAAACAGCCCGGTATTTGCTCAGAAGTGGGCGCCCCTGGCTTCTTCCCGGCCTTGTTATGAAAAGCGGAAGCAAGTATATGGGGTATTTTCTGGGGAAGCGTTACCAAAAGCTGCCAATGTGGCTGGTGTGGTGCTGTACAATGAACCGGACATACTGGGAGAAGATAAAAGTACTGGATAAAAAAGTAAAGCCTGACAGAAGAAACAGCGCAAAAAAGAAAGCAGGGAAATAAAATGATGACAATGATGCTTCGTTTGGTGTTGATCCTGGTATCAGCCGCAACGATGATAATGATGATACAGAAAATTCGAAAAGCCAAGCTGCAGATTGAGGATGCGATTTTTTGGGTACTGGTTTCCTTTATGTTTGTGCTGTTTAGTTTGTTTCCGCCGGTGGCAGATTTCCTTGCCCATATGCTGGGTATCTATGCGACGGTAAACTTTTTGTTTCTGTTTATTATTTTTTTACTGTTAATACGGGTGTTTTCCATGACGATTCGCATGTCCCAGCAGGAGACCAAGTTAAAAGAACTTACGCAGAAGTTTGCACTTTATGAGCTGGAGCAGAGGGAAAAGGCGCAGAGGAAGGAAAGGAATGACGAAAAAGATGAGTGAAAAGACTTATCGGAGAAGGCCGGGGAGAGAGACACATTGGCTGAAGTACGGGATAGCCCTTCTTCTGGTTGTTATCGTGGGTTTTGGGCTGGAATACTTTTGCAATATTGCCGTATTGAAAAAGGAAAACCGGGGAATACGGGAAATTCCTTTCGAACGGGTGATTGCTGAGGGCTTTGCCCGGACAGAGGAAGGTTTTTTGCTGACGGAAGATAAAGGAACACTGACCATCGGGCTTGAGGGGATTTATGTCGATCAGTTTGTCTATTCCTATGATTATGAGTATGTATTAAACCTGAAAGCTTATATCTGCTATTATAATGTCTATGGCGAAGCTGACCCCAACCAGGATTTGCTGCGGGAAGATTTTAACCACCGCCATACGGATACTTCATATATAAAGGTCGGAAAAAAGGCAGACTCGATTGTACTGTCCGTAGACCGAAGTGCGTTAAAGGAGCCGGAAATACAGGAAGGGGAAGAGGCGCCGCCTCTGGTGTTTACCAGCTTTTCTGTGCATAATACCCCGGCATTTAACTGGTACCGCCTGGGCTTTTTCTGGGTGTGCCTGGGGCTGGGGGCCTTTTTCTGGCTGTTCAGGGGATATCTTGGGCGCCATATCGAAGCCGGTTTTCTGGCAGTGTGCTTAAGTATTGGTATTTTAATGATTTACGCCCTTCCCGTCAATAAAATCGGCTATGACGAGGAAGTCCATCTTTACCGGGTGATGGGAATTGCCAGCTATCCTAAGGGGATGAATATTAATCAGACAATTTTTAGTTTCATGGTTCCCAGTCTGGATACCTGGCCGGAAAATCAGCCTGGATCAGCGACCGAACAGCAGGAACTTCGGGAGTATTTAAACGAAAACGGCAATTATAAAACAGGGGAAATTCATCTTGAGCCGGAAACCCCGGCTGCTGTTATACTTTCTTATTTGCCGCAGGCTTTGGCATTAAAACTCTGCAAGGGTTTTAATATTCCCTGGGGGATTATGTTTACGCTGGGTAAGCTGGGAAATCTTTTCCTGTATGGCTTGTTAATGTATGAGGCAATTAAGCGGACACCGGTGGGCAAGGTGATGATGAGCGTGATTGCTTTAATGCCGACATCTGTCTTTATGGCCTGCACCTATTCGTATGATCCCTGGGTGATGGGGTGGCTGTATTTGGGCAGTGCATGTCTGCTGAAGGAAATCCTGACCCCGGAAAAAAAACTGAGCTGGAACTCGTACGGGGGAATCCTGGCATGCTTTCTCTTAGGCTGCAGTGCAAAGGCTGTCTATGCCCCGATGGTGCTAATTGCGCTTA
The DNA here is from genome assembly GCA_910584785.1 of uncultured Lachnospiraceae bacterium. Taxonomy (GTDB): domain Bacteria; phylum Bacillota; class Clostridia; order Lachnospirales; family Lachnospiraceae; genus Caccovicinus. The sequence continues at coordinate 46,708 of CAJUDX010000006.1, forward strand.
TGCTGCCTGAAGAGAAGTTTCAGGATGAGCAGCAGAAGTGGGTGATGCGGGGGGGAATCGTCCTTGCCTTTTTAGGCTTGATGGCGTCCTTTGTCCTTCCGGTTCTGCTTGCCCCCAAGGCAACGGGGGATGTCCGGGGCGGAGATACCAGCGAAGTCGGGCAGATGAGCTATGTGCTGGGTCATTTCTTTGGCTATCTGCGGGTTTTATTTGTGAATATCTTTGCCAGCCTGCCGAAGATGGTGTTTGGCAGGGACGTTTTTTCGGTGCAGGGGCATTTAGCGGACAGTCCGTTTACCTGGTTTGCGATGGGACTTGCCGCTTATACGGTAATTACAGATACAAAGACAACCGCACAGGCAGAGTTAAGGTTATGGCAAAAGGCGTGGATTTTCTTAATGCTGGGCGGCAGCGTGGTTCTGGTGTGGACTTCGATGTATATTTCCTTTACGGTTCCGGGACAGATGGTGATTGCCGGGGTTCAGGGAAGGTATTATCTGCCGGTATTGTATCTGTTTTATCTGCTGCTCAATTCCCGGCTGGTCGTTGCGCGAATGAAAAATATGTGGTATCATACGGGAGTATTAGCGGCAAGTGCGGGGCTTTTGCTGGCGACGATGTGGGTGACGGTGTTGGTTCCGATGTGTATGTAATGCGAGAAGATGGAGGAAATGATGAGCAAGATTAAGGTAACGGCAAATGCGATTGAAGGTTTATATGTGATTGAGCCAAAGGTGTTTCCTGATCCGCGCGGATATTTTATGGAAACCTATAATGAGCAGGATTTTCATGAAGAAGGGCTGAAGATGAAGTTTGTCCAGGATAACCAGTCCATGTCGGTAAAGGGGGTTCTGCGGGGGCTGCATTTTCAGAAGCAGTATCCGCAGGGGAAGCTGGTTCGTGTGATTCGCGGGGCAGTGTTTGATGTGGCGGTGGATCTTCGGGCGTCCTCTAAGACGTTTGGCAGGTGGTTTGGCGTTGAACTGACGGCGGAGAATAAAAAGCAGTTTTATATTCCTGAGGGTTTTGCCCATGGATTTCTGGTGCTGTCGGACGAGGCGGAGTTTGTTTATAAGTGTACGGATTTTTACCGTCCCGGCGACGAAGGGGGACTGATTTGGAATGACCCGGAGATTGGAATTGACTGGCCCATTAGTGAAGGAATGGAGCTGATTTTATCGGAAAAGGATAAGAAATGGGGCGGCATTAAGGATGGATTCCGGTTTTAGTACAGATTTTATTGATACCTCTTTGTTTTAGAAGATTGGGAGGAAGGAATGAAGTATGTCTTATCTCTGGCGAGGGAGATTGTAAAAAAAAGGAAACTGATTATTGATTTGGGGAAGGCGGACTTTCGGAAGAGGTTTGTTGGGTCATATTTTGGGATTGTGTGGATGTTTGTCCAGCCGATTGTCACCGTATTAATTTATTTTTTGATTTTTGGCCCTTATGGATTTCGGTCTGAACCGCCGGTTCCGGCGCCCTATGTTTTATGGCTGGTTCCCGGAATTGTTCCCTGGTTTTTCTTTAGTGAGGCCTTAAATACCGGGACAGGATGCCTTCAGGAATACAGCTACCTGGTGAAGAAAGTCGTGTTCCAGGTGGAAATTCTGCCGCTGATTAAGCTGTTTTCCTGTATTATGGTTCATGGATTTTTTGTATTCATTATGTTTGGGCTGTATGCCTGCTACGGGCGATTGCCGCTTGTTACCTGGATTCAGGTGATTTATTATTCATTTGCGGCATCCATGCTGGCGCTGGCAATTAGCTACCTTACCTGTTCGATTCATGTGTTTTTTAAGGATATGGCACAGATTGTAGGGATATGTCTGCAGTTTGGAATGTGGATGGTGCCGATTATGTATGATGAGGGAATGTTTACGGATAAGGTGCCGGCGCTTGCGATGGTGTTTAAATTAAATCCGTTTTATTATATCGTGGCAGGGTATCGGGACAGTATGCTGACGGGGAACTGGTTTTGGGAGAGACCTACGCTTACGCTGTATTTCTGGGGAGTTACGCTCGTGCTGATGCTGGCGGGACTGAAGGTGTTTAAGCGTCTGCGGCCGCATTTTTCAGATGTGTTATAATGTTTTTGTCGGATAAGGGAGAAACAGGATGCTTAAGAAACTGTATCTGGAGATTTGGGACGGGCAGGAGATAAAAAAGGTGGAGGCAGAGGTCGTGTATTCTGACCGGAAATCCTTAGGGCTTGAGGTCAGCCGGGAAGGAACGGTGAGGGTGAGGGCGCCGAAAAGGGCGTCGGATTTGGCGATTCAGTCATGGGTTGAGGAGAAGAAGATGTGGATTGCCAGGCATTATCTGGAGGCGATGGCCCGGCGGGAAGAAGCCAAAGAGAGGGGAGTCCCGGATTATGTGCGCTATCCTGCACTGGAAGAGAAGTACCGCAGGCAGGCCAGGGAAAAGCTTAGTCAGCGCACGGCGTATTTTGCCCGGCAGATGGGGGTAAGCTATGGAAGGATTACTGTTCGGGCGGCAAAAACCCGGTGGGGAAGCTGCAGCAGCAGGGGAAATTTGAATTTTCACTGGAAGCTTGCGCTGATGCCGCCGGAAGTTTTGGATTATGTGGTGGTTCACGAGCTGGCGCACCGCAGAGAAATGAACCATTCTCCCGCATTTTGGGCAGAGGTGGCGCGTATTCTTCCTGATTATCAGGAACGAAGGGCGTGGCTTAAGAAGTTTGGGCAGGAAGTGTAGGGATGGCGGGCGGTTTACGCGATAGAGAGAATTTGGGAGATAAAGAAAGTGACGGGGAGAGTTAAAGCAGTTTTGCTGGCAGCCATAGTTATCGTGGCGGCTCTGGTGCTTCACCACAGTGAACGGAAACAGAAACAATTAAGTCTGGCAGCCTACGGAAAAAGAATGCTGGGCGTTCAGGAAAAGAAGGCCGGATGGAAGTTTTACATGGATTTTTTACGTTTTTTGGCAGTTATCCTGGTGATTGTCGCACATTCAATGGGACTGGCAGGCACGGTGCTTGCCAGTGCTGAACATAACCTTCTTTTGGATGGAAGCACATCGGGTAATGTGGAAATGCTTCTGCTGCAGGGGATGCAATATTTTATCACCTGCCTTGGCGCACTGGCGCTGGTGTGTAATCTTTTATTTATTATGCTCAGCGGTGCGCTTCTCCTGCCGTTTAAAGAGGAAAAGCCGGGAGAATTTTATGTCAGGCGTTTTTCACGGGTAGTTATTCCATTAGCGGCTTATTATGTGGTTTATCTGTTATGGAACAAAACACTTTCTTTCAATTTGTTGTCGATAGGGAATGGGGTAAAGCTTATCCTTTCCGGCCCTAACGATTTTGTCCCTCATTTTTGGCTGGTTTATCTCCTGCTGGGGCTTTATCTTGCCGTGCCGTTTCAGCGATGGATGCTTAGGGAATTGCCGGATAGTATTTTGCAGGGAATGGCGGCTGTGGTATTGGCTGGTTTTGTGCTGCAGGTAGTGTATTACCTGATTGGCTGTTCTTTTTCCTATCGCTCGATCTTATTTTCCTGGGAGGGTATCTTTTTCTGGGGTTATTTTTTAACACTGCCCTGCAGCAGGAAATATGAAAGATGGCTGCTGATAGGCGGCGGGTTCTCAGCAGTAATCATAAGTTATCTGTTTTGCATGCGCGAGGATGCCGCAGCGATTGCGGTTAATGACTCTCTTTTGATGCTTTTATTTGCGTCAGCAATTGTAATATGGTGCAAAAACAGGGAGGAGAAAATGAAGAATAGAGCTTCCCGGGTGCTTTCTATTATCGTTCAGGCAGGGAATAAATATAGTTTTTCGATTTTGTTAATTCACTGGTTTGTCCTGTTTTTTGTAGTAGAAAGAAAGTTTAATATTACGTTTAAAATAATGCAGTTATATGGAATATTTGGCATAGGGGGAATTGTGATTGGCGTGTTGGTGCAGCTGCTGGCTACGCTTTTGATTAGTTTTTTGTTTGCCTTACTGTATGACCAGACCGTGGTTTTTGTACTGCAGAAAATATGGGATAAACTGGTTATTTTGGTATCCGGCTGCATAAGCAGGAAAATGGGAGCAAGAAAAGAATAGGAAATCTATGGATTTTATGCTATACTGCTGACAGGAGGAAAGGTATGTCAGAAGAAAAAAAGGAATATGCCATATCCGTAAAGGATGTGACGAAGGTTTACCGTTTATATGACCGACCGATTGACCGTTTAAAGGAATCCTTAAGTGTTTCCCATAAAAGCTACCATAAGGATTTTTTTGCCCTGAATACGATATCCTTTGCCGTAGAAAAAGGCCAGACGGTTGGGATTATCGGAACCAACGGTTCGGGAAAGTCTACAATTTTGAAAATTATTACCGGTGTGCTTACCCCTACTTCCGGTCAGGTTGAGGTAAAGGGGAAAATTTCAGCCCTTCTGGAACTGGGGGCTGGTTTTAACATGGATTATACCGGTATTGAAAATATTTACATGAATGGAACCATGATGGGTTATTCTAAGAAAGAGATGGACGAAAAGCTTCAGGAAATTTTGGATTTTGCCGAAATTGGAGACTTTGTCTATCAGCCTGTCAAGACCTATTCCAGCGGTATGTTTGTACGTCTGGCGTTTGCCCTAGCGATTAATGTCGAGCCGGAAATCCTTATTGTGGACGAGGCGTTATCGGTGGGTGATGTGTTTTTCCAGGCCAAATGCTACCGCCGCATGGAAGAAATCCGCAAGAGCGGAACGACGATTTTGATGGTAACGCATGATATGGGCAGTATTATTAAATACTGTGATAAGGTAGTGCTTTTAAATAAAGGGGAATTTATTGCTGAGGGAAGCGCAGGCCAAATGGTGGATATGTATAAAAAGATTTTGGCAGGCAAGCTGGATTCCTTGATGGAAGAACTGCAGCAGGAGCGGGAGACGGTGCTAAATGAGGTTAGTCAGGGAGCGGCAGAGGAGGAAGAAATTTCCATGAGTGATTTTTCCGCCGGAATCCACGACGGTCTGATGAAGGAACAGATTACTATTAATGAAAACCGCACGGAATATGGTGACGGTCGGGCGGAGATTTATGATTTGGGCTTGTTTGACCAGCGCGGAAACCTTACGAATCTTTTGTTAAAGGGAGAAATGTTTACGATAAGGGAACATATTCGCTTCCATGCATCGATAGAATCTCCGATTTTTACTTATACGATTAAGGACAAAAAGGGCACAGAGCTTTCGGGGACCAATACGATGTATGAGGGGACGGAAATTATGCCCGTAAAGGACGGCGACGAGTATAAGGTGGAATTTAAGCAGAAGATGACCCTTCAGGGGGGAGAATACCTGCTGTCCATGAGCTGTACAGGCTTTGAGCAGGGAGAGCATGTAGTATACCACCGCCTGTACGATGTGGCAAATATTACCGTGATTTCCAATAAAAACACCGTTGGTATTTACGATATGGAGTCGCAGGTGACGGCAGTCAGGGGCTAAAACAAGAACGGAGAGCGGGGAGGTAAAACGCGATGAAAGACATCAGCTATGAAATTTTAGATCTTATGCAGGAATATGGTTCCGATTCGGCAGGGCTTCGCCGTATTTTAGAGAGCCAGACTTCGCCGGAGATTCTCATGGCCCTTTCGCCTATCCGCGAAAATCTGGTGGAGTGGATGGATATAGGAAAAGAAGAAAGGGTGCTGCAGCTGGGTTCCGGCTATGGCGCGCTGACCGGGGCATTAGCCAGAAAGGCAGGGGAGGTTGTGGTGGTGGACCCCCGTGTGGAAAATCTTGAGGTTAACCGCATCCGTCATCAGGACAGGAAAAATATCCGCTACCAGGAAGGGGAGGACGCCGACCTGGGAGGACAGAGCTTTGACTGGGTGTTTTTAATTGGACCAGAGACGAATGAGGCCGTGTTTGGCATCAGCCGGGCAAAAGATAACTGGGACAAGCAGGAGGAGCAGAGAATTACCATGATTGAAAAGATCCGAAGGGCGGCAAAGCTGACGGCTTTTGGCGGTCATATGGTATTGGCCTTCCCCAATACGCATTCGATGCGGGTGTGGTCCGGCGATAAGCCGGATACTGAAGAATTAACCGTTTCATTGTCGGAACTGCTGGCGATTGTGGACAGCTTAAAGGGGGAAAAGCGCGAACTGTATTATCCGCTTCCCGATTATAAGCTTCCCTCTATGATTTATTCGGACACCTACCCGCCGGTTAAGGGAGAAATTCCGGCAATGTTTGCCGCGTATGAGAAGCCCCGCCACCGGTTGTTTTCAGAGGATGCTGCGTACAGTGCCCTGTGTGAGGCCGGTGGCTTCGCACAGTTTGCCAATTCCTTTTTGCTGGTGTGGGAGAAGGGGAGGAAATGATGAGACAGACATTATTTGTTAAGTATAACCGGACAAGAAAGCCGGAGTACCAGATTCGAACCAGTATAGTTGAGGAGGATGGTGTCCGGTATGTGGAAAAAACGCCGCTTTGTCAGGACGGGGAGGCCCATATCCGTTCGCTGAAGAATAAAAGAGAACAGCTGACGAAACAGCATTTTGATTTTCAGGTACTGAAACCGCAGTTTTTGGATGGAGATACCTGTGCAAGATTTGTGTTTTTACAGGGAGAAACGCTGGCAGAGACGCTGGCAAAACGGATTCAGGCAGGCGAGCCGGTGAAGGAGGTCCTGGAAGAGGGACTTCTTCTTGCTATGGGAGAACCGGACAGAGAATTTGAACAGACGCCGGAGTTTTGCCGGATATTTGGCGATGGGCCGGATGCCGGGGATAAGAGTTTTTCGGTTTCTAATGTGGACGGGCTGTTTGAGAACTTTATGGTGACGGAAAATGGAATATGGGTTATGGATTATGAATGGGTTTTTGATTTTCCCATTCCGTTTGGCTATTTAAAATACAGAACCTTATTTTACTTTTTTGAGCGCTTTAAGAGTTCCTTTGGATGGCAGGATCTTGATGCGTTTTTTGCTCTGTTTGGTATAGATGAAGCACAGTGCGGACAGTATGCCGCGATGGAAGAGCATTTCCAGGTCTTTGTCCACGGGGACAGCAGTCAGGGTTATTTAATTCGTTATCAGCAGCCGGTGGAGACCGTGGATACCCTGCTTTCCAAGGAGGTTGTCCTTGACGATTTAGAGATGAAGCACAAGGGACTTCAGGATAAATATGCCTTGCTGGAAGGGACGCTGGCAGAGAAGGAAATAGAAATTACAAAGAGAAACGAAGTGCAGCGCCTTTCGAATAATCATATTGCTAACCTGGAGGGGATGATTAAGGAACTGCGCCATGAAATCGATGAGATGGCAAAACTTCTTGCCTACCTGGATAAGCATGAAGCTGTGACAAACCGGATATGGAGAAGCTTTTTGGACAGTATCCGCCGCCGTTTTCCCAAGGGAAGCAAGCGCAGAAAGATTCTGGAATACAGCATTAATACGATTAAGCATCCGATTCGCTACAGTAAGCTGTATTTTACTGAAATGGGTCGAAACCGAATTGCGGGGGATTTTGCGATTGGCAATGACTATTTGGAAAAGGGAAAGCTGATTTTCCCTGCCCTGGGTGAAACTGAGCCGATGGTTTCCATTATTATTCCTGTTTATAATCAGATTCACTATACCTATGCCTGTCTGGAATCCATTCTGGAGCACACGAAGGATGTCAGCTATGAGGTAATTATTGCTGATGATGTATCGACAGATGCGACGAAGGATCTGGCGCTCTATTCCGAAAATCTGGTGATCAGCCGAAATCATGTAAACCAGGGCTTTCTGCGCAACTGCAACCAGGCAGCAGCGAAGGCTAAGGGGCGTTATCTGATGTTTTTAAATAATGATACCAAAGTAACCAAAGGATGGTTAAGTTCACTGGTTGATTTAATTTCCTCTGATCCAACGATTGGTATGGTTGGCTCTAAGCTGGTTTATCCTGACGGAAGGCTGCAGGAGGCCGGGGGAATTATCTGGAGTGACGGTTCCGGCTGGAATTACGGGCGCCTGGATGACCCGGATAAGGCTGAATATAACTATGTAAAGGATGTAGACTATATTTCTGGTGCGGCGATTCTGCTTTCTAATCAGCTGTGGAAACAAATCGGGGGATTTGACGAGCGCTTTGCACCTGCTTATTGTGAAGATTCCGACCTGGCCTTTGCTGTGAGGAAGGCGGGTTACCGGGTGGTGTATCAGCCGCTTTCGACGGTGATCCATTTTGAGGGTATTTCCAATGGAACCGATGTGGAAGGTACCGGCCTTAAGCGCTACCAGGTGGAAAACAGCGTGAAGTTAAAGGAAAAATGGAAGGATGAGCTGAAAAAGCAGTGTGTGAATACCGGAAGCCCCAATCCCTTCCGCGCAAGGGAACGGTCCATGGGCAAGCCGGTTATCCTGGTGATTGATCATTATGTGCCAACCTACGATAAGGACGCAGGCTCGAAAACCACCTTCCAGTATTTAAAAATGTTCCTGAAAAAGGGCTATGTTGTTAAATTCCTTGGCGATAACTTTGGCAGGGAAGAGCCTTATACGACGACGCTGCTGCAGATGGGAATTGAAGTGCTCTACGGCCCGGATTACCAGACAAAAATCTGGGACTGGCTCAGGGAAAATGGTGAGGAGATTAATTATATTTACTTAAACCGGCCTCACATTGCCAGCAAATATATTGATTATATTAAGAATAACACCAAGAGCCGGTTAATTTACTATGGTCATGACCTTCATTTCCTGCGCAAGCGCCGGGAATATGAACTGACTGGCGATTTAAAAGAAAAGCGAGATTCCGATTACTGGAAATCCATAGAATTTTCCATGATGTACAAGGTGGCAGTTTCCTATTACCCTTCGAATGTCGAGGTGGAAGCCATTCATAAAATTGACCAGGAAATTCCGCTGAAAGCGATTACGGCTTATGTGTATGAAGAATTTTTAGATAATATCCAGGAGGACTTTGCCCAAAGAGAGGGCCTGCTGTTTGTCGGCGGGTTTGCGCATCCGCCAAATGCAGATGCGGTGCTCTGGTTTGCCAGGGAGATTTTCCCGCGCATCCGCCAGCGCCTGCCACAGGTTAATTTCTATGTGGTGGGTTCCAAAGTGACGGAAGAAATCCAGGCCCTGCACTCGGAGGAGAACGGTATTATCATTAAAGGCTTTGTTTCGGAAGAAGAGCTGACTAAGCTATATGCTTCCTGCCGGATGGTTGTGGTGCCTCTGCGGTATGGAGCAGGGGTAAAGGGGAAGGTGGTTGAGGCTATTTACCACGGTGCTCCGATTCTTACGACCACGGTTGGCGCAGAAGGAATCCCCTATGTGGAAACTGTACTGGAAATAGCCAATGCGCCGGAACTCTTTGCTGAAAAAACAGCTGAGCTTTACGGGGATGAAGAAAGGCTCCTTGCTATGTGCCGCAAAACCCAGACTTACATCCGCGAATACTTTAGTATTGATGCGGCCTGGAAGGTGATCGAAGAGGACTTTCAGTAATACAGGAGGAAGAAAAAATGCAGGCAATTTTACTGGCGGGAGGCCTGGGGACAAGACTGAGAAGTGTAGTAAATGACCGCCCTAAGCCTATGGCATGGATTGAGGGAAAGCCTTTTATGGAATATGTGGTGCATGAGCTTTCCCGGTATGAAATTACGGATATTGTCTTTGCGGTCGGCTATAAGGGCTCCATGGTGGAGGAATTTTTCGGCGATGGCAGGGCTTTTGGTATTAAGGCTTCCTACGCCTACGAAGAGGAGCTTTTAGGTACGGCCGGAGCGATAAAAAATGCGGGAAATTACATCCATGAAGATTGGTTTTTTGTCCTGAATGCAGATACTTTTTATTCGTTGGACTACCGGCGCCTTTTAAAGGTGCGGGATAAGCGTAATCTGGATTTTGCCCTGGTGCTGCGTCAGGTGCCCGATGTGTCCCGCTACGGGCGTGCTGTGCTGGTTCAGGATATGCTTGTAGAGTTTAACGAAAAAACTACTGAATCCGTTCCGGGAACGATTAATGGGGGCGTCTATCTGATGCGCAAAAAGCTTCTTGATGAGATTCCTCAAGGGAAGGTTTCCCTGGAAAATGAGATGATTCCCCGGTGGTTGTCGATGGAAAAGGACGAAAGACGCCTTGGCGGAATCGTTAATGATGGCTATTTTATCGATATTGGTATACCAGAAGATTATTATCGCTTTCAGGAGGACGTAAGAAAAGGAGTAGTAGAATGGTAATCAGAGGACGAGCGCCGCTTCGGGTGAGCTTTGGCGGCGGAGGAACCGATGTGGCTCCCTTTTGTGTGGAACAGGGGGGTGCCATTATTGGAAGTACGATTAATAAATATGCCTATTGTTCAATCGTGCCCAGAGAGGATAACCAGATCGTGGTGCATTCCCTGGATTTCGATATGACAGTAAAATATAATACTAAAAAAAACTATGTCTATGACGGCAAACTGGATTTGGTCAAGGCGGCCCTAAAAGCAATGGAGATTCAAAAGGGATGCGAGGTTTATCTGCAGTGTGACGCACCGCCTGGCTCCGGTCTTGGCACTTCTTCCACGGTAATGGTTGCCATGCTGGTTGCCATGGCGCGCTGGAAGGGGATGGAGATGGACGGCTACCAGCTGGCTGACCTTGCCTACCAGGTTGAGCGGGAAGATTTAAAGATTTCCGGCGGCTACCAGGACCAATATGCGGCAACCTTCGGCGGAATTAATTTTATTGAATTTCATGGTCGGGATAACGTGGTGGTTAATCCCCTGCGGATTAAAAAAGATATTCTTCACGAACTGCAGTATAACCTCCTTCTGTGCTATACAGGTAATGTCCATGTGTCTGCTAATATTATTCAGGATCAGGTAAGCAATTATAAAAAAGTGGATGCCTTTAATGCCATGTGTGAGGTGAAGGCCCTGGCCTATGCGATGAAGGATGAATTGCTGAAAGGAAACCTCTATGCCTTTGGACGGCTGCTTAATGTCAGCTGGGAGAGCAAAAAGAGGATGAGTAATAAAATTACCAATCCGCAGGTAGATGCTCTTTATAACGAGGCCATGTGTGCAGGCGCCCTGGGCGGCAAGCTTTTGGGAGCAGGAGGGGGAGGGTACCTTCTGATGTACTGTCCGTACAATGTGCGCCACAAGGTTGCTGAACGCCTGGAAGCTGCTGGTGGCCAGCTCACGGACTGGAACTTTGAACTTCGGGGCGCACAGAGCTGGATTTCGGATGATATGCGTTGGGATTATCACCAGGTAAAAGTACAGACGACACATGGGGAGTATACGTTTGATGTGTAGGCCGACTATTTTTTTAGATCGCGATGGTACGTTAAATGAAGAAGTGAACTACCTCCATCGACCCAAAGATCTGCGCCTTCTTCCCACTGCGGCAAATGCAGTGCGTTTATGGAACCAGGCGGGGTTTCGCGTGGCAGTGATTACCAATCAGGCCGGGGTAGCCAGGGGTTATTACCGGGAGGAGGATGTAAAACACCTTCATGAATATATGAATCAGGTGCTGGCAGAGGAAAATGCCCATATTGATCAGTTTTATTATTGTCCGCATCACCCGGAGCATGGAATAGGAAGCTATAAGGTCAGATGTCACTGCCGCAAGCCGGATATCGGAATGTTTGAGCAGGCGCAGAGAGACGGCAGGGTGGATAAGGAACATTCCTATATGATTGGGGATAAATGGATCGATATTGAGGCCGGGTTTCGTTTTGGGGTGAATACAGCGCTTGTGGGAAGCGGGTATGGCCTGAAGATGTGGACGGAGTATCAGGAAGAGGAGAAACTTCGCGCGGGGAATACGGGATGGAAAACGGACGATTGGGAAAATGTATCGGAATTGTCGAAGGAACGGCTGGGATATTTTGGGGAAACGCTCCTGGATGTGGCAGAGTGGGTTCTGCGAAGAGAAGGGAAAAAATGAATGCAGGTGGGAATGAATTTTCAGGCGTGCTCCGGCACATAAACTTGAAATGGATTGTTGTAAAGGATAAAGAAAACCATGGATGGAAAAGAACAGTTAGATCTTTTAATTTGCCGTTATCCGGTATTAGCTCCGATCGAGGATAGAATCTTTGAAGCCTACCAGGTGCTGGAAACGTGTTTTCTTCGCGGCGGAAAGCTCTTAGTGGCGGGAAACGGCGGAAGCTGTGCGGATAGTGAGCACATTGTTGGCGAACTGATGAAAGGGTTTTGCAAAAAGCGTCCGGTGCCGGAAGCCTTTGCTGGGGCGCTTAGAAAGGCCGATGAAAAGCGGGGAGAATTTCTTGCTAAGAAGCTGCAGGGAGGACTTCCGGCGATTGCACTGACGGGGCATCCGGGGCTTTCGACGGCGTTTTTAAACGATGTGGACGGGGAATTGATTTATGCGCAGCAGGTGCTTGGCTATGGAAAGGAAGGAGACGTGTTCCTGGGAATATCGACATCAGGAAATGCGGAGAATGTCCTGGGCGCGGCAGTGGTTGCCAGAGCTAAAGGGATGAAAGTGATTGGACTGACAGGCAAGGACGGCGGACAGCTGGGGACTGCGGCGGATGTGGCGATAATTGTGCCGGAGGTGGAAACTTATCGAATCCAGGAACTTCATCTTCCAGTGTATCATACGCTGTGCCTGATGCTGGAGGAGAGGTTTTTTCTGGAATAAAGACAGGGCGCGATAAAGGGCGGCTGAAATGGAGACGGGGGCAGGGAGGATGGATGTGAAGGCGCGGAAGGTTTATCTTGATGTGGCGAAGGGATTGGCGATCCTTTTGGTAATCCTGGGACATATGAACCGTTTTTTTTCGTATCAGGGAAGGCTGATGCAGGTGGTTTATAGTGTTCAGCTTCCTATGTTTCTGCTGATAGGCGGATATTGGATGCGGGTGAAAGAGGGGGAGAGTCCAGGACAGTTTTTTTCGAAAAAGTTTTACCGGTTATTACAGCCATATTTCTTTTATGGATTCCTGTCACTGATTTATGGATGGCCTGAGGACGCGGATAAGTTGTACCATTATTTTACCGGGCTTTTGTGGGGGATTGGGATTAATGACTATTTGCCTAATCTTCCTATCTGGTTTCTTCCCATGTTTTTTCTGGCAAATTGCTGGTTTTATCTGGTGCTTCTTTTGGGGAAGCTGGGTAAAGGGAGGAAGGAAAGGCTTGGCCTGGAGGCGGTGGCAGTGGGTCTTTTGATGGGAGTGGGGTGCTGGATCAATGATCCGTTTAACCGTCTGCCCTGGGGGTTTGAGCTGGCGCTGATTTTACAGGGATTTTTCTTTGCCGGAAGGCTTTGGCGGCTGGCGGAGGAGAAGTTTTTTGCCGAGGGAAAGGTTTCGCGAAAGCAAATGCTGGTTTTGGCGGGGCTGGCGCCTGTGGCCTTTGTGGTTTGGTTCGTCTGTGTGAGGATGAATGGAAGAATTGATATTAATGCCGACTGGTTTGGAAACCGGGGGCTGTGGAGCTGTTATCTGGCGGCGTTTGCAGGATGTTATCTTTTGATTCTGGCGTCTGTTGTGCTGACAGGGTGTAAGTGGTTAGCACAGCTGCTTTCCCTGTTTGGAGAAAATAGTCTCGCGATTATGGCGGTTCATGTGCCGATGATTATGTGGATGGACGGGGTGATTACGCCGCTGATGCCGCCGGTAATTCAGGCAAATTATATGGTGAAAAACTGGATTGGCGTGGGATATAGTTTTGTGACAATTTCCCTGCTCAGTCTATTTGCGGCAATGTTGTTAAAGAAGGAACGAAGGTGATTGGAAGTGAAAGAATTACACATGTTTTCCATTTGTGCTTATCGGGAGTCGCCTTATCTGGAGGCGTGTATACGATCTGTTTTGGGGCAGAATTATCCGACAAAGGCGATTTTGTGCACTTCTACCCCCAGCCCTTTTCTTGAGGGGATGGCTAAAAAGTACAGGCTGCCGTACTATGTGAGGGAGGGGGAGAGCAATATTCGGGATGACTGGAATTTTGCCTATGCCATGGCGGATGCCCGGCTGGTGACGATTGCCCATCAGGATGATTGCTATCGGGCAGGGTATGTGCGGGCGCTGGTCAATTCTTTCTACCGGTTTCAGGATATGACATTGTTTTCGACCGATGCAATTACCGTAAAGAACGGGCATCCTCTTCGGACAGAAAGGCTGCGCCTGGTTAAGAAGTTGCTGCGCCTGGGGCTGCGCAGTCCTTATATGAATCATTTGTCCTGGGTTAAGAAAAGTGCATTAATGTTTGGAAATTCAATCTGCTGTCCGTCCTGCACGTACAATAAGGAACATTTAGGGGATGTATTGTTTACTTCCGACTTTCAGTTTGTACTGGACTGGGAAAATCTTTTTACACTGGCAGAAAGGCCGGGGAGGTGGATTTGTGCGGAAGAGCCGCTTGTGTTTCACCGGATTCACCGGGAGGCGGCTACCTCAGCCTGCATGGGAGAGAACCGCAGGGAGTTTGAAGAGGTTAAAATGTTTGAACGAATTTGGCCCCAGCCCCTGACCAAGCTGTGGATGAAAGGCTACCGCAGGGCTTACGGGGCCTATGTGGGGAATATTGATGAGGATAAGCATTAAACATGGCGAAGGTCTGCGATAGGTAAAGTTTGGAAAAAGTGAGGATACAGGGATAGCTGCATGGCTTGGGAGATAGAATGGGAAGAAGGAATAACAGGCTTTCGTGTTGCCTTTTTTTGATACTGGCAGTAGCTTGTCTGCTGGCGGGAATAGGCGCGCTTGGGCAGTCTGGCCCTGTCTGGGAAAAGTTATTTTCTCCGGCAGGCCGGAAAATGGCAGGGGAGACTCTGGTGTTTTTTGGGTGGATGCTGGTTTGCTTTTGCTGGTCAGGTGCCGGGCAGCGCCCGATGAAGGGGCTTAGAGCTGCAGGAATTGGTTTGGGAATGGGATTTGGTCTTTGGTGCCATCAGATTTTGCTCCCCTTTCTGGTTTCTGGCATCTGGCTTTTAGGATTAGGTCTGGCAGGGGATTTTGTTTTTCGATGCTGGAAGGGAGATCGGGGGAACTTACCGCTTCGCCTGGCGGCGGATGGATTAATTGGCTGCGGCGGATGGATTTTTCTGGTCTGCATTTTATCGGTGTTTCGCATTGGAGGTCTTAACCGGATTCGGATCATTGCTGCCGTCTTGGTTGTGTCTGCGCTGGGGGCGGCAGTTCCGGAAGTTGGCAGGTTGTGCCGCACCGGGAAAAAAAGCTTGGGACTTAGCCGAATGGAAGAGGTGTTCTGCGCGGTAATGCTGACGATGATTTTTGTCCAGCTTGCGCGGATAAATTTAATGCCGGATTACGATTCCCTGCATTATGGACTGCGGTCGCATTATATTTTAGATGCAGGCAGCGGGATTTATGAAAATTTGGGAAATATTAACTTAGTCTATACGTATCCTAAGGGCTGGGAGATTCTTTCCTTTCCGCTGAGCGGCACCGTAACCTACGGATATCAGCTCTGCTTTAGCCTGTGGATGGCTGTACTGGTGCTTGTTTTATCGGGAGGGCTGGTTGTCTGGGCAGGCGGCAGCAGGAAGATGGCGCTGTTTTGCGCAATGGTTGTTTCACTGGTTCCCGGTGTGATGAATATGGGGATTACAGCGAAAAGCGACTTGGCTACTCTGGTCTGCCAGCTGATGATTTTATGGGGTGCCATGGGAATCGTCAAACGAACTTCCTGGGAAGAAAAAGCCGGCTGGTTTAGTATCTCTTCAGGGGCCTGCATGCTAAGCTTTTCTCTGAAACCAACCGCCCTGGTTTTTTCCTCTGTGCTTTCGATAAGCTGTCTGGGCGCCCTTGGGCTTCAGCGGGGATTTAAGGAAGATAAGGCGGGAAAAACTGCGGTGGATAAGGAAGATAAGGTTAAAGCGAGGCATGGGGCGCCCCTGTGGGTGCTGGTGTTAGTGCTGATTAACCTGGGTGCCTGGACGGGAACCTGGGTGCGCACGTTTTTGATGACAGGTGTGCCGACCACCTCGGTATTTACTTCGATTTGGGAGAAGTTGGGCTTTTCGGTAAAATGGCCCTATGCATTTTCCGCGATTCCCCGTCAGGGGCTGGAAATGAGCGCGGCAGAGAGCGCAGGGTTTTTGCTGCGCAGGCTGTCAGGGCTTCTTCTTTTTCCCGCGGGAGACGATATGTTTCATGTCCGTCTGGCCTGGGGGAGTGCGGCGGTGATTCTTGGCTTGTCTGCGTGGCTGCTCTGGGGCATGGGAAGAGGAGCAGAAAAATGCTGCATCAGGGCGGCTCTTGCTGGAATTAGTCTGGTTGGCTTGTTTAGCCTTTATTTGCTCTGGCAGGTGGACGGGAATTATTATATGCTTTTTTACGTGCTTGCGGTTGTGGCAGGAAGCATTGCCCTGGGCAATTCTCCCTGGTGTTTGCCGCTGCAAAAGGAAGGGAAGGATTTATGTTTCAGATGGGGGCTGCATTTGGTATTTGCCTTGTTTTTGGCGGCGCAGGCTGGTACGGTGATGGGAACAAGCTGGGCGGGAAACACAGGGTTTACGCCGATTAAGTTTTTCCATTCGGGGGTGTTTGATCATCAGAAGCAGAGGTATGAGGAAAAATGCGCTCTGGGAAACCAGGAAATATGGACCATACTATCGCAGGATGCGAGAACCAGGGTGCTTGCCGTGGGGGAACATCCTCAGGTTTTGCAATTTCCCTGTAATGTACAAAGCTATTATGATCTTACCGGAAGCGGAGGGAATGTCCGTCTGGTAAAGACACTGGAGGAGGTAAAGAAGTTTCTGCGTTTTGCCCAGATTGAGTATATCTACGTGGAAGCCGGGTATCTGGAAGAGGGAAGCAGGGCCTACGATGTGGTTCGTTACCTAATTGAGGAGGGAAGCCTGGCACAGCTTTACTTTTCACAGGGAAATATGCTTGGACGAGTTAATCTTATGGGGGAAATCCCAATCGATCCTAAGCAGGAAGCAGAACATTTTTATCAGCAGATTGGGATGAAAAAAGACGAATGATGCAGAGGGGATTTTCAGACTGCAGAGCGGTTTAGAAATTAACAGAGGATAAACAGGAGGCGGGGAATTGTGAAACCACTTTCTACAGAACAAAAACTGCACTTAAATCATGATGTTATTGTGCTGGCTCTTCTTTTTGGTTTTTGCTTTTGGATAAACCGGGGGATGAGTATTCAGGGACTGGCGGCAGACGATTTATATGTATGGACTTGTTTTAAGGAGCAGACCTTTTTTCAGTATGTTTTCCCGATTGGGGGGCCTAGATTTCGATGTCTTTATTATTTGATTTCCTGGTTGGAAATGGCGATTGTGGGTTCAAGGGTGGAGTGGCTGGTGCCCATTAACCTGGTACTTAACAGTCTGCTTGCCGCATTGGTTTACTGCCTGGGAAAAAGACTTTCCGGAAGGAGAGTGCTGGGCTTTTTTGGGGGAATCTTTCTTTTAATGTCAAGGATGGCATTTTACCAGATTGGGCAGATGACCGGGCTGGCGGAAACTATGGCTTTTTTTCTGGCAGTGGGGTTAATATATTGCCTGTATGTATATTTGCATGAAAAACAGGAAAAAATATGGTATTTCCATGGAGCCTGCGGATTTTATTTTGCCCTGTGTTTTGTGCACGAGAGATTCATCTTTCTGGTGCTTTTGTTTTTTCTTGTATTGTGTCTGAAAAAGCGTTTTCAGCTCCGCAAATGGTTCTGGCCCCTGCGCCAATTCCTTCTGGTTTTGGCGATACGTTTTTTGGCGATGGGCAGGGAAGCATTTGTCAGTCTTTTTTTGTGGGAAAGGTCAAAGCGAGGGGAAGATTTTTCCTGGGGAACGATATTCCAGCATATGAAAGAGCAGCTGGCATATCTTTTCGGGGTCAATATGGGACCGAAATATCTGAATGCCCTGGCCTGGGAGGAAACACCGCAGAAAATTCGCGGACTGGTTTATGCGTCAGATTTTCTTTTAGCAGTGTTTTTGACAGTTTGCCTGGTTAAGGCAGTAAAAAGCGGAGAAGAGAAATTTAGGATTTTTTCGGAAAGCCTGCTGTTTTTTACCTTTATTATTCTTTGTATGCTGTCGTGCAGCTTTGCAGGACAGGTCGAAGTTCCCTGGGTATATGTCTCGTATGGCGGATTTATCCTTTTTATTCTCTATTTGTGCGGTGCGGTGCTTCCGACTAAGAAAAATCAGGAGGAGAATCGGACGTTAAACAATGGATGGGCGGGGAATGTAAATCCTGCCGGTTCCGGGGGCGACAGTGCAGAGGCAAATTATCTGTCCATGCACGCCCATCAGCAGCATAAAAAGGATTTTGAGCGATGGGGGCTGTATGCCTGCACCTGTGGTTTTGTACTGTATCTGGTTCTGATGTTCCCGGTGGAGCAGTTTTTCCGCAGTCACTACGATAATCTGTATTTCTGGGGTGATCAGGTAAAATATAATTCCCTGGCAGAAGAAACCTATGGGAAGTATGGAAGCGAAATTTTTGGGAAAACGATTTACATTATCGGGGACAGAAAAGAAGTGAGCCAACAGGCAAAACAATCATTTTTTCAGGTATTTGCCGGCCCGAAGGAAGAAAAAACAGTGGAGCTGGAATTTATTAACAGTATTTTGGATATCGGCTTGGTGACGAAACAAATGTTAGTGCTCAGGATGGATAAGGAAAATGGTATTTTTCAGGATGTCACCCAGTTTGTAAAAGAATTAAAATTTAACCCGAAATATGGAATATATGCAGATGGGTGGACGGACGAATCGTGCCGTTTTATGGTGCTTAGCGGAGAGACAGGAGTAATCCGGCTTCGTTTTCTGTATCCAGGTCAGCTTGACGGGGATGAGCAGACAGAAGTTTATGTGGACGGCGAGCTGCGGCAGAAGATTTCCGTGACAGAAAATATTTATGTGACAGAGATTCAGGCAGGGCCTTACCAGACTCTGGATGTGGAAATAAAAAATAATTTTTTTGTGGAAGATGCCTTAGAGCAGCGGGGAAGTAAGCGGTTGACAGCGATATTGGAAATTGAAACAGAGTAAAGAAAGGAAATAAGATGGGCAGTAAAAAAAACCTCTGGTTTTTCGTGCCGCTGCTGGGCACTGTGCTTTGTATAGTTTATGTTGCGGCAGCGACCAGGGATGTGGTATATTCGGATTATATCCGCCTGATTAACAGCTATCTCCCGGATGTGTGGAATCCGAAGAAATTCTTTGTGGCAGATGTGCTGACCCGGATTCCGGTGAATTATCTTGGCAGAATAATCAATGTGACGGTATTTGGATACTCGACGACATTTGATATGATGCTTGGAGTGCTTTGTCTGGGAGCGTCGGGAATAGTTTTGACTTTCTACTGCCGGAAGGAAAATTTGGGACTGATTTGGTATCTGCTGTTAATGTTTTTACTGTTCAGTTTAAATAAATGGGAAATGTTGACAAATGGAACGGGGTGGTGCCATTTCTTAGCTTTCTGGGGATTTTATTATCACTACCTGGTGTTTGACCGAGTTTGGGGGAACAGGAAGCAGGAGCGGGCAGGAAAATTGTCAGCAGAGGAAAAAAGGAGGATGGCAAGGGACCGAAAATGTCTGATTCTCCTTCCATGGGGGATTACTCTGGGGACAGCAGGGCCTTACTGCGGTGCGTATTCGGCGGTGCTTTTACTGGTTTACGGGCTTTGTTTTTTTCTGGACTGGCGGGAGGAGAAAACACCGGACTGGCGGTACGGGATATATGGGCTGCAGGTGCTTTTGCCACTTTTGCTTTATCTTGTCAGCAATGCGTTTGCTGTGCAGGAGTATGCGGGGGCGACGGGGCGTAGCTTTGGCGAGGTGCTGGGGGATAATGCTTTGTTCTTTCCCAAGTTTTTAATCAAAAGTCTTTCTTCCATGGTGCTGGGGGAAGAGGCAATGATGGCCTTGCTGACCAGTTTAAACCGGGGAATGGGGCTGGGGTATTTTGCAGGGCTCTTAGTGCTGGGGGCCTATTTGCTGGCTTTGCGGCTTCAGGTAATCTATGGTATTTACCGGACGACGATACTGCCTTTACTGTTTATATTATGGGGCGGGCTGAATCATCTGCTGGTTTTATCTGCCAGGTGGATTTTTGAAAAAAGCAGTTATGGGATGAGTTCCCGTTATGCTCTGCAATACCAGGTAGGGATTTTTGGTATTTTGCTGACCTTTGCTTTGGCAGGAAGGCTGTGGGAGCGCAGGCGGTTGGGGGTAAAGCTTTGCCGGGGGGCGGTGCTTTTTATCAGCACAGTGTTTTTTTGGGGAAATCTTTGTACAACCTGGAGGGAGATAAAGACTGCACCTTACCGCCAGGACTATGCAGATGAGGTAATTGCCATGGCGCTGCATTATCAGGAGGTGCCGGATGATGAGCTTGAAGAGAGGTTTCAGTACCGTCATGGACCGGAGAGAATCCGCAGGGCTCTGGGAATTTTAGAGGAGCAGGGCTGGAATGTCTACAGAGAAAATACAAAATATACAGAAGGAGATTAAAGTATGAAGGTAGTTTTGTTAGCCGGGGGTTTTGGCACACGGATCAGTGAGGAAAGTCATTTAAAGCCAAAGCCAATGATTGAAATTGGAGAAAAGCCGATTTTATGGCATATTATGAAATATTATTCGCAGTTTGGATTTCATGAATTTATCATTTGTCTGGGGTATAAGCAATATCTGGTAAAGGAATTTTTTGCTGATTATTTTCTGCACACTGCGGATGTGACCTTTGATCTGGCGAATAACCAGATGGAGGTGCATAATAATTATGCCGAACCGTGGAAGGTAACGCTGGTGGACACAGGGTTAAATACCATGACTGGCGGAAGGGTGCGCCGAATCCGTCCCTTTGTCAAGGAGGATTCCTTTATGCTGACTTACGGCGACGGCGTGGCGGATATTAACCTGCATGAACTGGAGAAATTTCACCGCAGCCATGGGAAGATTGCCACGCTTACCAGTGTAAATGTGGGCCAGCGCTTCGGCGTGCTGGATATTCATAACGGAGGTCAGGTAAGGGCTTTCAGGGAAAAGGAAAATATGGATGGCGCCCTGATTAACGGGGGGTTTATGGTGATGAATCCAGGGATTTTTGATTACCTGGAAGGCGATGATACGGTCTTGGAAAAGGAACCATTTAGAAAACTTGCCAGAGATGGGGAAATGATGGCCTTTTTCCACAGCGGTTTTTGGAAATGTATGGATACTCAGCGAGACAAGCAGCAATTAGAAGAGCTGTGGCAGTCTGGCAGGGCGCCCTGGAAGATATGGTAAAAAAAGAAATGGCAGAGAAGATTTAGATGTAAGCTTATCTGGCAGGGATAAAGAATGGAAATAACGTTGACGGTTAAAATCCAGAGAATCAAAGGCAAGGCCGGGAAAGGAAAGAAAAGACAATGGGATATGGGAAATTTGAACAATTAAAAAAGGCTTATCAGGGAAAAAGGGTTTTGCTGACCGGGCATACGGGATTTAAAGGAAGCTGGATGTGCCGGATACTTACCTTAACCGGGGCCAAGGTAACGGGCTATGCCTTAAAGCCGCCGACGTGTCCCAGCCTTTTTGATACCGCGGATATCGGTGCTGCGGTGCAGTCCGTGGAAGGCGATGTGCGTGATCTGCAAAAACTGATGGAAGTATTCAGGCAGGCTGAGCCGGAAATGGTATTTCATCTGGCAGCGCAGCCGATTGTGCGGGAGTCTTATGAAAACCCAGTCTATACTTATGAAACGAATGTTATGGGAACGGTGAATCTGCTGGAATGCGCCCGTCAGACTTCTTCGGTAAAATCCCTGGTCAATATAACGACAGATAAGGTATATGAAAACCGGGAGTGGGAGTATGGCTACCGGGAATGTGACCCGTTGGATGGATATGATCCCTATTCGAACAGCAAGTCCTGTTCAGAGCTGGTAACTCACAGCTATGCTAAATCCTTTTTTGCTGATGGTCATTGCCGGATTTCCACAGCCCGCGCAGGTAATGTGATTGGCGGCGGCGACTTTGCCAGGGACAGGATTATTCCTGACTGTATCCGTGCGGTTTCCGCGGGAAAGACGATTCAGGTAAGGAATCCTTATTCCATTCGTCCCTACCAGCATGTACTGGAGCCTTTGGGCGCTTACCTGATGATTGGGGCAATGCAGCTTGAGGATAAGCGTTTTTGCGGTTATTATAATGTTGGCCCGGATGATGAGGACTGTGTAACTACCGGAGAATTAACGGATTTGTTCTGCCGTGCATGGGGGAATAATGTTTCCTGGGAAAGCCAGGCTGAAGAAGGGCCGCATGAGGCAAACTTTTTAAAGCTGGATTGTTCAAAGCTGAAAACAACCTTTGGATGGAAGCCGCGCTATCATGTGCAGGAAGCAGTGGAGAAAACGGTGGAGTGGGCGAAGGCTTACCTGGCGGGTGAAGAAATGACTGAGGTGATGGATCGGCAGATTCTGGAGTTTTTTAACTTGCCGGGGAAACCGCAGGAGAGGTACTTAAAATAGAATGAAGGAAGTGAAGATGATGGAAAATAAAACGAGAGAAGAAGCACATCAGGAAATTTTGGATAAGGTGGCGGAGTATTGCCGGACCTTTCATCAAAAGCCACCATTTCAGGAGGGGCAGAGGATTCCCTATGCTTCCAGGGTTTACGACGAGCGGGAAATGGTAAATCTGGTGGACTCTGCCCTGGAGTTTTGGCTTACCTCAGGCCGTTATACCGATAAGTTTGAACTGGATTTGGCAAATTATTTAGGAATCCGTTACTGCTCTTTGGTAAACTCCGGTTCTTCGGCAAATCTCCTGGCGTTTATGGCGCTGACCTCCCCGCTTTTGGGCGATCGCCAGATACGCCGGGGAGATGAAGTCATTACCGTGGCGGCGGGCTTTCCCACGACAGTTACCCCCATGATACAGTATGGGGCAGTGCCGGTCTTTGTGGATGTGACAATTCCGCAGTATAACATTGATGTAGAGCAGATGGAAAAGGCATTGTCCGAAAAAACAAAGGCTGTGATGCTGGCCCACACCCTGGGCAATCCTTTTGACCTTAAACGGGTAAGAGCGTTTTGTGATCAGCATGGGTTATGGCTGGTAGAGGATAATTGTGATGCCCTGGGAAGCCGTTATACCCTCGATGGGGAGGAAAAATTTACCGGAACCATCGGTGATCTGGGAACTTCCAGTTTTTATCCGCCACATCATATGACGATGGGAGAGGGCGGGGCAGTCTACACCGATAATCCCCTGCTTCATAAGATTGTCCGTTCACTGCGGGACTGGGGCCGGGACTGCAGCTGTCCATCAGGGAAGGACAATCTCTGTGGTCACCGCTTTGACCGGCAGTATGGCGAGCTGCCTTTGGGCTATGACCATAAGTATGTATACTCGCATTTTGGCTATAATTTAAAGGCCACGGATATGCAGGCGGCGATTGGCTGTGCGCAGCTTGAAAAATTCCCTGGCTTTGCCCGGCGCCGCAGACATAATTTCGCTTACCTGCGGGATGCACTGGCAGGAGCCGAAGCCCAATTGATTCTTCCTGAGGCCTGCCCGAATGCTGATCCAAGCTGGTTTGGCTTTTTGATTACCTGTAAGGACGGGGTAAGCCGGGCGGATCTGGTGCAGCATTTGGAGGAAAAGGGGGTACAGACCCGTATGCTGTTTGCCGGAAATCTTACCAAACATCCCTGCTTTGATCAAATGCGGATAAGCGGTGAGGGCTACCGGATTGTGGGAAATTTAGAGGCGACGGATCGGATTATGAGGGATTCCTTCTGGATAGGGGTCTATCCGGGAATGACCGATGAAATGCTGTCTTATATGGCAGGAAGCATTCTGGAGGCACTGAAAACAAGGAAAAATTAAAGTATACCTGTATGCTGTTCGGTGAAATGAAAGAAAGGACGTCGGAAAAATGAAGGATTTAACCAGGGTGCATCAGGCGAATCTCCAGATGCTAAAAGAGATCGACCGGATTTGCCGGAAATATCGGCTGACGTATATGCTGGATGCCGGAACCTTGATTGGAGCGGTTCGGCACAGGGGGTTTATTCCCTGGGATGATGATGCGGATGTGGCAATGACCAGGAAAAATTTTGATGCTTTCCTTAAGGCTGCACCAGATGAATTGCCTTCGGAAATGGAGCTGGTGCTTCCTTCAGCGTATCATGGCGGGAAGGGGTTTTATGATTTTACACCGCGGATTATTTATCGAAATAGCAGTACACATCAGCAGGATGACCCGGAAATGATGTTTTATGAGGGAAAGCTAAATCATCTTTGGGTGGATATTTTTGTCTTGGATCATCTGCCGGACAGTAAGGTCGGGGCCCTGTTGGTTAAGGGGCTTCAGACAGGAATTTATGGACTGGCGATGGGACATCGATATCATTTGGACTATGCGAAGTATTCTTTTTTGGCAAAGCCAGCAGTGGCTGCCATGGCCTGTGCGGGCCGTCTGCTGCCCATGCGGTGGATTCTTTTCATGCAGCATAAACTGGCTGTGAAGGATCAGAAGAAAAAGACAAGGCGTTTTTATTACAGCAATTATCAGCCGGATTTTTTATATGTTACTATCCTCCGGGAGTGGAGCACGGAAGTTGTGGAGTTGCCGTTTGCTGATACTAAACTGATGTGTCCTAAGGAGTGGCACAGGGTTCTGACGGAGGTTTACGGCGATTACCGGAAGCTTCCGCCAAAGGAGGCCCGCAAGCCCAGCCATTGCACAGAGGAGATTCGGGTGTGGGACTAGGAAAGGACAGGAGAACATGGACAAAGTGAAGGAAGGGCACAGGCTGCTTTCCGTAGTGGTGTCGGTTTATAATGAGGAGAAGGCATTAAAGGAATTTTATCGGGAAACCAGACAAGTTCTGGATCATCTGTCCTGGGATTATGAACTGATTTTTGTCAATGATGGAAGTCAGGACGACAGTCTGTCGGCTTTGGAAGAACTTTCCCGTCAGGATAGCCGGGTAAAGTTGATTCATTTTTCACGGAATTTTGGTCATGAGGCGGCAATGATTGCCGGGCTGGATTACAGCCTGGGCGATGGCGTGGTGTGCATGGATGCAGATCTTCAGCATCCCCCGGAATGCATTCCTGAGATTATCCGCTGCTTTGAGGAAGGTTATCAGGTGATTAACATGGTCCGCACAAAAAATGCTGACGCAGGATTAGTGAAAAATATTACTTCTCTGACATTTTATCGCCTGATTAATGCCATATCCAATGTTCATTTTGAACCCAATGCTTCGGATTTTTTTGCCCTGGATCGGCAGGTGGTACAGGTTCTTAAGTCCAGCTACCGGGAAAAGGTACGATTTTTAAGGGGCTATGTACAGAACGTAGGTTTTCAGAAAACCACACTTTCCTATGAGGCCAGGCCAAGGGTGGCAGGGAAGAGTAAATACAGTCTGAAAAAGCTGTTTGTTTTCTCAATTAATACTATTCTCTGTTTTTCCAATATGCCGCTGAAGCTGGGGATTTATACAGGAATGTTTTCCGCTTTTTTGGGGACCGTGGTCATGATATATACTTTATCGACAAGAAAAGGCGCACCCAGCGGCTATGCAACCATTGTTGTTCTTTTGTGTTTTATGTTTGCTATGCTGTTTATAATTGTGGGAATTATTGGGGAATATATTGCTATTTTATTTACAGAATTAAAAGATCGACCGATCTATATTGTTGCAAAAACGCGAAATATGGGTGAAGAATAGCTTGTTTTTTCCAAATAAAGGAAAGGCATTAAAACTTGAAAATACGTTAGAAAATACAGAGAATTTTCTTGAAAAATTTCGTCAAATTTCACAAAAATCTATTGTCTTTTTAAATAAAAAGGAGTATACTTAAAAGACAGTAGTAAAAATAACCATGGAGAAGGATGCACGGTTATTCTACATACTTAATTGGCATAAAATGTTTTTTGTGGAATGCTTAAAAATGAAAAAAAAGGAACTTATGGACATGTTTGAAAAGGGGTGAAGACTATGTTGGCGAAACAGATTGACGTCGCCAGGCGCTCTTCGGTCCGTCCATTGCCGATTTCCTACATCATCCGTATAGCCCAGCAGTGCTCCTGTGATGTTTATATTCAGAGCATGGGGCTGAGAATTAACGCGAAAGACTATAATCAAATGAAGCGTGATTGGAAACCGCAGAGTGATCGGCTTGTTTTCTTTTTCAATGGGGCAGACGAGGTAGCAGCAGGGGACAGATTACAAAAGGCTCTGGAAAATTAAGTAAAAATGCCTGAAAAAAACAAAATAATCCAAAGTAAAAGCAAAAACGGCGGTCCGGTTGGGCGCCGTTTTTAAGTTGCTTATTTGCCTGGAATCACACCAGACTGCGAATCATTCAAGGGACTTATCTGTGTTTTTTCCTCCAAATAATGTCCGGCGTCACGGAAAAAACTTCCAATAATTAACAGCATAATAAAGCCAATGGGGAATGCTGCGATAATGGATACACTTTGTAAATTTGCCATCGAACTGTCATTAAATATCAGGGCAATGGGGAAGAGAATTAATAAAAGTGCCCAGAATAATTTTACTTTTTTATCTGGCTCCTCCTTATCGGTCAATTCCTTATAGGAGTAGGTGGAGGCGACCAGGGTCAGGGCGTCGAAGGAGGTTGCATAGAAGGCTATCATTGTAACTGCCAGAAGAAGCAGGCTGAATTTAGCCAGGGGAAGCGATTCCATAACGGCTAAAATTGTCTGATAAAGATCCTGGCTGGAAGAATAAAGTTCCAGGAAAGCGGCCTTGCCCTGTACCTGCAGCCCCAGGCTGTAATTTCCCAGAATAATAAAGGAAGTAAAGGTGCCCGATAAGCCCCAGAAGTAGCCGCCTAAAATCGTCTGCTTAATGGTTCTGCCACGGCTGATAGAGCCGATAAAAAAGGGCGTTGCCACACACCAGACCATCCAGTAGGCCCAGTAAAAAATCGTCCAGTTTTGCGGAAATGAGGAGGTTCTTGAAGCATCTGCCCAGGTGGACAGGCGAATAAAATTCTGCGCCAGATTGCCTAAAGCAGTTAAGCCTGTCTCTATCGTATATCTGGCCTGCCCTCCTCCGATAAAAACATAGAGCAGCAGGGCAAAAAAGAGATAGGTGCAGGAGGCTGCAAGTTTGGCTATACCTTTCATGCCAAAATACACGGTGATGGTATAGGTAATTCCAATCACTAATAAAATCCCTATGGTTAGAAAGTGGGACTGCGGGATGGAAAATACCTCACTGAGCGCCAAGGAGAGCAGGGGTGTTGCCAGCGAAAAGGTGGTAGCCGTTCCTGCAAGCAGGGCAAAGACAGCAAATAGATCAATAAGCCTTCCGGCAAAACCGTCAACCCTGTTCCCTAGGAGAGGTCGGCAGGCCTCGGAGTATTTTTGCTTTGTGCGCTTGCGCACATGGAGCATAAAGCCAAAGGCGACTGCCAGCACAAGGTAAAAACACCAGGGAATGGGGCCCCAGTGGAACAGGGGAAAAGTGGAAGCCCAGTCCTGCATACTGCCCAGCTCGGCGATATGGGGTTCTGCGGCATACAGCATCCATTCACAGAGCGAATAAAACAAGATATCTGCGGCAAGGCCGGACGTAAACATCATTGCTCCCCACTGAAAGGGGGAATAATCCGGTTTTTCCCCTCCGCCCAGTTTAATCTTCCCATAAGGAGAAAAGGCAAGATAGAGGGAGCAAAAAAAGACACCCAGCCCGATGATCAGATAATAACTGCCCAGCTGATCACCCAAAAAAAAGCGTATGGAAGCGACCACCTGGGAGGAAGCTTCCGGGAAAAGAAGGAATAAGCCACAAAGGAAAATAACCACACCCAGAGGAATCAACGTAGTGACCCAATCCAGGCGTTTCTTTAGCGCCGTTTTGCCGGCGGAATATAAAGTATTCATGATAGCCTCCTATCGGTGTTCAAAAAATAAATTTTATTTAATATATTGAACATGATAGCATTGACCAGTCAAAATTGCAAGAGGAAAATTTGACGATTTGTGAAGATTTTCTGACATTTTAGAAAAACCCCTATCCAAATAAGTAGAGTTCCGCTATAATACACAGTGGCAAGCCTGCCTTTTATGTTATACCAATGGTGGGAATGAAGGTTCAAACACGCTCTGACACAGGGCGGTAATCAGGAACTGAGAGGAGAACAAGATGAAGAGAAAACGATTTGCAGCCATGCTGGGCGCCGTGTTGATTACGGTTTCTGGATGCACGGAAAGTCATATATTGCGACCGGAAACAGGCCAAAGCGCACCGGATTTTTCAATTGTGACGGATGTTGAGATACAGTGGGAACAGGTCAGCGACGATGTACTGAGTTGTTATGAGGACAGTATGGATTATTCGGGATTATTGACCTTTAACTTTGCACATAAAGATGAAGAAAAATTAATCACAGCACAGTTATTCGTGGATGACAGTGTCAGCGGAAAAAAGGCGGCAGATTATGCTTCGGATTTAATTCGCTTTATTAACGACTCCATTGCTATCCAGAATAATTCCCTGGCTTTGTCAACAAGTGAAAGTTACGGCGGTTTTTTTGACGACTACAGTTTTAAGGTTCAGGTCATTCCAGAGCTTTCCCAGGATGATGAGAGTACGTGGCTGGTAAATATGACGGTTTCCGCAGGAGAACATACACCAATTGTTCCTTTAACATAGAGCACCCGGCTATTTAGGTTCTAAAATCACCTGTGATGGCAGGATGGAGGATAGGGTGAAAGAAAAATGTTTCACCCATACCTGTTTGTACCCAAAGGGCAGGATATGTTGTGAAACATGTACAGAATGGAGGAAATCATGAAAAGAAGGAGTTTATTGATGAAAAAGGCCTGCATGTTGGCTTTGTGCTCTATGCTTCTCCCTCATGCATATGAAACCGCACGGCAAAGGCTTATCGGCTGGCCGCAGCAGGAAGTGGAAGAAGGTTTAATTCCAGAAGGTTTAATTCTAAAAAAACAGGGTCTGGAGACAGCTGTTGACGCCGATGCCATGATGGTTGGCGAGACTTCCGGCACAGCCTCAACCCAGCCGGATAATTCTTCCACCCGCGTTATCCGAACTGGTCGCCAGGCTTCGAATGCAGAGGGACCGGGAAGAGAATATGAACCGGTGATGTCAATGGGTATACCGATTATCGGCTATCTCGGCGGTTCTAAACTTACTTTGCTGGCAAACCAGACGAATACGCAGATGTTATCTGTGCTGGTAGAAACCAACCAGGGCCATATGATTATGATTGACGGGGGAACGGAGGGAGACAGCGCGCATTTGGTTGAGAGCCTTCTTGCCAGAGGAGGCCATGTGGATACGTGGCTGATTACGCACCCGCACTCGGACCATGTAGGCGCTTTAATGGATATTCTTAAACACCCGGAATATGGTATTACCATTGGAAATATTTACTATTCCTTTGCTTATCCGAGCTGGTATCAGGAAAATGAAGCTTACCGCGCGGATTTGGTGCTTGATCTTCTTGCCGCCTTTCAAACCCTTCCTGCGCAGACGCTTCACGGTGATATCTTCAAGGGCCAGGAAATTATGGTAGACAATGTAAAAATTACGGTTATGAATCAGCCTTATCTCTACACCCATAATGCCATTAATAACAGTTCTGTCGTTTATTTGCTTGAAATGAATGGAAAAAAAGCTATTTTCTTAGGTGATATGGGAGAAGAGGCCGGGAAACAATTGATTGCAGACAATCCGCCGGAAAAATTAAAGTGTGATATTGTCCAAATGGCGCATCATGGTCAGGATGGTGTGGGCTTTGAAGTTTATCGCATTCTCCAGCCCGAAATCTGCCTGTGGGGAGCTCCATCGTGGTTGTGGAATAATGACAGCGGAAGCGGTATGGGATCAGGAAACTGGAAAACCATAGAAACTAGAAAGTGGATGGCCCAGCTGGGCGTGCCCTATCACCTGTGCATAAAGGATGGAGACCAGATCATTCAGTAGCCTTGATGCTTCGACAAACTCCTCCCTTACGTGCAAAGCAGCACTGGGGGAGGAGGATAAGGGCGACGGAGGAAATGTGTTTTTGAATCCACTTTAAGCAAATGCCATTTAAAACAAATCAATCACGCTTAACCCGCTGTGATAAGAGTAATTTCCCAATTCTTCCAGCAATGCCGAAAACCCTTCTTCTAATAATCCATCTTTTGTAATTACCGTATTTAAGTAATAATAAACCATATTACATTTTCCCAAACACTGGCGGAAAAGTTCCGGGAAGGAAGCAGAACTTGCCAGAGAAGTATTCCATGGATTCGTCCAAATCCGATGCGATAAATTTAAACTTTCTCTGGGATTTTCCACTTCGTCAGTCACCAGTTTTTGAGAAGCTATGGGATTTTCCAAAAATAATGATTCCACCCTGGAAACCCAGGTCTTTTTCTTTCCCATCGGATCCGCCAGTGTGCGGCAGCCAAAACGCATTGCCAGAATGGAGCGGTGGACCATGCGCGCAGTTACCTGATAATTATTTCGGTAATTTAGCGGATAATAGGTTTCATTAATACATTCAGCGAGGAATCGGGAAATAAACTGTGTTTCCAAGCCATTAAGACAAATTGTAGCCGCCTGGTTAAACTGGGAGGGCTTTTTCTTTTTATAGTGGGCAAGAAGCAGGGCATCCAGATCATTTTCCAGAAGAGCGTGGAGGCCGTGAGCATGGGTGGTTGGTTTTTTGGGGTCGTACTGGATACGCCCATAGACGAAGGGATGGCAGATATAATCCCCAATATAATGGCAGAAGAATCCAGCCAGGTAAGCAATTCCCTGTTCCCTCTGCTGGCGGGAAGGAATAGCTGCCAGGTGATTCAGGCAGCAGCGAAAAAAATCGCTTACATGGTGCTCATGCATATAAGACCCGACATTCCGGTAATCGCGGTGACGGAGAACGGGAACATTATAAAAGAATATATCCGGCCCCTGAACACCCAACTGGTAAAGCCAGCGGTATTTGGCAATAATAAATTTTAACTGGTTTGGCGGAAGGTCATTATACGACTTCATTCCGATAATATAGTGGGTGGTGAAACCTGGCATAGGGAGAACTCCTTTCTGAAACGCATGGCAGATAATCCTTTTGCAGGAACAACGGTTTTTTCTTAATCCTATTATAACATACAGTGAGAAAAAATGGTGGTATATTTCCTGGTATTTTCAATATAAAAATGAAATAAGAAGGCAAAAATGGGGGATGTTCGGCAGTTGAAATTATTAGAACTGGTTCATTGCGTGGTGTGGGGACCGTGGCTGATGGGATTTTTCCTGGCGGCAGGGCTGTGGTATACGTTTTGTTCAGGCGGATTCCAGTTTTGGGGTGCCGGTATTTGGTGGAAGGCGACCGTTGGGAGTTTGTTTGGGAGAAAAGAAAACGACGGGAAAAACGAAAAAGGGAAAGAAAAAGAAAGCGACAAGAGAAACAAAAAAGAAAACGAAGGCGAAAAAAAAAGAAGGCGAGGGGGAGAAGAAAGAGGAAAAGGGAATGAAGGAAGAAGCCGTAAGGAAGGAAGAAGTCATAAGGAAGGAAGAAAAGCCCAGTTAAAAACAGCCTGCACAGCGCTGGCGGCTACGGTGGGGACGGGAAATATTGTGGGCGTAGCCACAGCGATTCTTGCCGGGGGTCCGGGCGCTCTGTTCTGGATGTGGCTGTCGGCAGCTATGGGAATGATGACAGCTTATGCTGAGGTCTTTCTGGGGATAACAAGCAGAGAAAAAAGAAAGGATGGCAGCTGGCTGTGCGGCCCGTTTATTTATCTGGATCGTATGGCAGGAAGGCGGGGGCTGGCCATTGCCTATGCCTTTCTCTGCCTTCTTGGTTCTCTGGGAATGGGTTCTATGGTTCAGGCAAATTCTCTGGCAGAAACGGCGAAGTTTTCCTTTCATCTTCCGCCGCTTGGAACGGCGGTGATACTGGTTCTTGTAACGGCAATGATTATCCGGGGCGGGCAGAATCGCATCGGGGAAGCCGCCGCGGCTCTGGTTCCGGTTTCGGCAGGTGTTTATCTGCTGTTTTCGGGTATGGTAATTTTTCTTTGCCGAAGGTACCTGGGAGAAGTGCTTGCCGACATCTTCCGGGAAGCTTTTGGCTTTCGTGCAGGTGCTGGGGCAGCGGCGGGCTGGGGGATGGGAAATGCCCTCCGCTACGGCATAGCCCGCGGCGTATTTTCTAATGAAGCCGGTTTAGGAACGATGGCTGTGCTCCACGGCGACAGTCCGGGAAGAAATGCAAAAGAAGATGCAAAACTTCAGGGAATGTGGGCAATGTTTGAGGTGTTTTTTGATACCATTGTGGTCTGCACAGTTACGGGGTTTGTGATCTTATGCGGGATGAAGGCTGCAGAAGCAGGTATGACGGCAGGACAGGCGGGAGTTGGCTTTCCAGCAGTATCAGGTGCAGGGGCAGCATCCTGGTGTTTTGAACATTATCTGGGGAAGGTTGGCGGCTACAGTGTTTCGCTTTCCTTAATGCTCTTTGCCTTTGCTACGGTGATTGGCTGGTACTATCTGGGGACGCAGGCGCTGCGGTATTTATTGGCGGAAGATGGAAGGGAAAAGAAGAAAACGGCGCTTTACCAGTTTTTCTATCTTGGCGCGGCAGCTGCCGGCTGTCTGGCTCCTATGGGTGCTGTCTGGCAGCTTTCGGATATTATTAACGGACTGCTGGCCCTGCCAAACTTAATTGCGCTGTTCCTTCTCTGGGACAGGGTTGCTTTTCCACTGTCTATTGACAGGAAATCGGAGGATTAGTATACTGAATTTTAGGACACTAAGGCCCGGTGTTCTGGCAGTGCAGAAGTTAAAACGTGGAGGAAAGGGCATGTGGGCAGCCTATTATTTTAAGAACAAAGGAACAGGTAATGATGGAAAATCGAGAAAAAATATTGAAGCATAAAGAAAAGGCAGAAAAGGTATTAATTATTATTAATGGAAAAGGAGGTGTGGGGAAGGATACACTTTGCGCATTTGCCGGACGGTATTTTCAGGCAAGAAATGTATCCTCGATCACGCCGATAAAAGAGATTGCCGCAGCTCATGGGTGGCAGGGGGAAAAAACACCGAAGGCCCGGAGATTTCTGGCAGACTTAAAGGACGCATTTACCCGGTATAATGATCTTCCCACACATTATCTTCTGGATCAGTATAAGGAATTTTTAGTCGGTGAAGAGGAATTGATGTTTGTACATATCCGGGAAGGCTGCGAGATTGACAAGCTGAGGGCACAGGTTTCGGGGAAGTGCATTACCCTGCTGATTAAGCGCAATGGCGAAGGCCCGGAAACCTGGGGAAATGCTTCCGATGATGAGGCGGAGAATTATCCGTATGATTTTATTTATGAAAATTCCTGTGCTTTAGAGGAAGCAGAGGCAGACTTTATCTCGTTTTTAAAGAAGATATTATAGAGGAAATAACGGTAAATTTCATTGTAAAGTTCTTGAAGAGTAAAAAATTAAGAAAAAATATTTTGTTTTTTAGCACTCGACCCTTGACATGGCTAACAACAAGTGTTATATTACGTATAGAACAAAAAACAAACACTTCTATCTGCAAGGGAGGCGCAGGTTATGAATATTAATAAATTTACTCAAAAATCAATTGAAGCTGTGCAGGCTTGTGAAAAACTGGCCTACGAATACGGCAACCAGCAAATGGAACAGGAACACCTGCTTGGCAGCCTGCTGATGCTGGAGGACAGCCTGATTTTGAAACTGATTACCAAAATGAATATCGACGGCAATCAGTTCTTGGATGAGGTAAAGCAGGCATTAAACAAACTGCCTAAGGTAAGCGGCGGGCAGCTTTATGTGAGCAATGATTTAAATAAGGTGCTTATCCACGGCGAGGATGAGGCAAAGGCCATGGGGGACGAATATGTTTCCGTCGAGCATTTATTCCTGGCGATGTTAAAGGAACCCAGCCGCAGCATTAAGGAACTTTTCCGGCAGTATGGACTGACCCGGGAAAACTTTTTAAAAGCTCTTTCCAGTGTCCGCGGAAATCAGAGGGTGGTCAGCGATAACCCCGAAGTAACCTACGATACTCTGGAAAAATATGGATACGATCTGGTCGAACGGGCAAGAAACCAAAAGCTTGATCCGGTTATCGGCAGAGACGCTGAGATTCGCAATGTTATCCGCATCCTTTCCCGCAAGACAAAGAACAACCCAGTGCTTATCGGTGAACCCGGCGTAGGAAAAACAGCTGTGGTGGAAGGTCTTGCCCAGAGAATTGTCCGGGGCGATGTACCTGAGGGACTAAAAGATAAACGGCTGTTTGCCCTGGATATGGGAGCGTTAGTAGCCGGGGCAAAGTACCGGGGGGAATTTGAGGAGCGATTAAAGGCTGTTTTGGAGGAAGTGAAAAAGAGCGAGGGACAGATTATCCTGTTTATTGATGAGCTGCACACGATTGTCGGTGCAGGAAAGACAGAAGGTTCCATGGATGCGGGCAATATGCTCAAGCCCATGCTGGCCCGCGGCGAGCTTCATTGCGTGGGCGCGACGACCCTGGACGAATACCGGAAATACATTGAAAAAGATGCAGCCCTGGAGCGGCGTTTTCAGCCGGTTATGGTAGATGAACCTACCGTGGAAGACACGATTTCAATTCTTCGCGGTCTGAAAGAGCGCTATGAAGTTTTTCACGGGGTGAAGATAACTGACTCTGCCCTGGTGTCTGCCGCCATGCTCTCCTCTCGCTATATCTCCGATCGTTTTCTGCCGGATAAGGCGATCGATTTGGTGGACGAAGCCTGTGCATTAATTAAAACTGAACTGGATTCTATGCCGACCGAACTGGATGAACTCTCCAGGAAAACCATGCAGCTGGAAATTGAAGAGGCCGCATTAAAGAAAGAAACCGACCGCTTAAGCCAGGATCGTCTTGCCGATTTACAAAAAGAACTTGCTGAACTTCACGATGAATTTGCCGCCATGAAGGCCCAGTGGGAGAATGAAAAAGCTTCCGTGGATCGCCTTTCCTCTCTGCGCGAGGAGATCGAAACTGTTAACCGCGAAATCCAGGCAGCGCAGCAAAACTATGATCTGAGCAAAGCCGCAGAACTCCAGTATGGAAAACTTCCGCAGCTTCAAAAAGAACTTGCCGCCGAGGAGGAAAAGGTGCGCAGTCAGGATTTAAGCCTGGTGCATGAAAGCGTAACCGATGATGAAATTGCCCGGATTATTTCCAAATGGACAGGAATCCCCGTGGCAAAGCTTACCGAGAGTGAGAGAAGCAAAACCCTGCATCTTGACGAAGAACTGCACCGCCGGGTCATTGGTCAGGAAGAGGGTGTGGAAAAAGTCAGCGAAGCAATTATCCGTTCAAAGGCCGGAATTAAAGATCCCACAAAGCCTATCGGTTCCTTCCTTTTCCTTGGTCCGACAGGTGTAGGGAAAACCGAACTGGCAAAGGCGCTTGCCGAAGCTCTTTTCGATGATGAATCCAATATGGTTCGTATCGATATGAGCGAATATATGGAGAAACACTCCGTATCCCGTCTGATTGGAGCGCCTCCAGGCTATGTCGGCTATGATGAAGGCGGTCAGCTGACGGAAGCCGTTCGCCGCAAACCGTATTCTGTTGTATTGTTTGATGAGGTAGAAAAGGCTCACCCTGACGTATTTAATGTCCTGCTCCAGGTGCTCGACGACGGCAGAATTACCGATTCCCAGGGACGAACGGTTGACTTTAAAAATACTATCTTAATTATGACTTCCAATATCGGCTCCCAGTACCTTCTGGAGGGTATCGACCAGGAAGGAAAGATTAAAGCAGAGACAGAAAACCTGGTGATGAATGACCTTCAGGCCCATTTCCGCCCGGAGTTCTTAAACCGACTGGATGAAATTATCCTGTTTAAGCCATTAACCAGGGACAATATCGGAGGAATCGTCGATCTGCTCCTCGCCGACGTCAACCGCCGTCTGGCAGAAAGAGAACTGGAAATCCGTCTGACCGAGCAGGCAAAGATCTTCGTGGCAGACCGCGGATATGATCCGGTTTACGGTGCACGTCCATTAAAACGTTACCTGCAAAAGCATGTGGAAACCCTGGCAGCACGTCTGATTTTAGGGGATAACGTGAGGGCGGGAAGCGTGATCGTCGTGGATGTGAGCCTTGACGGGGAAGAACTGATGGCATATGTAAAATAAAGGATAAATTAAGAAAATAAAGGATAAATAAGAAAATAAAAAGGAGAAATAACCCCATGATTCCCAAAGATCCCGTGATGCTGTTAAGTTACGTGAATACACAGCTTCGCGATTCCTATGAAACGCTCGATGAACTTTGTGCTGCCTTAGATATCAACAAGGAAGAACTGATGTCTGCCTTAGAGAGCATTCATTATACCTACCATCAGGAAAAAAATCAGTTCATCTAAAGAGATTTAAACGATTGACAGACCGCCTAACCGGCGGTGAGCTTTCAAAGTAAACCTTCATGCGCCCACAAGTGACTGCGCCGCCATAAATAAAAGTCTGCTGGGCGCACTTGGAATACCTGAACTTAGACCGCCTAA